>JBGOTL010000063.1:0-22075 GCA_041476465.1 Candidatus Acidiferrum sp.
GTACTTTCGCAGGCATGGCCGCGAAGCCGAAGATCCCGGCCCTGCCGAGACGGTTACTGCTTCCACCTGTACCTTGGGACAGCTACTCTTTCGCTTCCGTACCATTGACCACGAATCACCTCAACTTTAGCATGGTGGACACGAGGGAAAAATGTCCTTAAAGCTGCGTGAAATGAAGCAGGTTAGCGCGCGCTACCATGAGAAGCGCCGCGGGCGGCGTATGAACTCGCGTGTGCCGGTGCGCCTGGAGTGGGACGCAAAAGAAGGGAAGCGAATTTCCGTGGACGCGCACACGCGCATCGTGAATCCTTATGGCTGCATGGTGGTGCTGGCCAATGCGCTGGAGTTGGAGCATCGCCTGGCGTTGACCAATCTGGCCACGAATACCAGCAACGCGGCGATTGTAGTGTGGAAAGGGAATCCGCGGCCGGAAGGCTGGGAATACGGTATCGAGATGGTCGCTCCGGACATGGATTTTTGGGGGATGGAGCTGTGACACCGCCGCACAAGCCTGCGGCCGCCCCCGCGGGAAACCCGGTTGTGAAGCGCAGCGCCCTGGCGGCTCGCGTGCAGACCGCGGAAGAACGGCGGCGCGCACAGCGCGTGATGCTGCGTATGACGGTGTTGGTTCATGTTCCAGGCAAGCCGGAGGCGCTGCATGCCATGACGATCACGGTTAGCGAAACAGGCGGAATGATCGTGATGAAGGATCCGCTGGCGATGGGCGCAAAATTGACGGTCGAGAACCCGCGTACCAAAAAAACCGTGGAAGCACATGTGGTGCGGCCGCCGCAAACAACGGCGGAAGGCTCGCAGGTTCCCGTGGAATTTACTTCGCCATCGCCGAATTTTTGGGGCGTGTTTTTCCCTCCTGCGGCGAATTAAGAATTCTCCTTGAATCTAAATAGAACCCAAGAGGCCCCGGCTTTGCCGGTGCCTCTTGCTTTCTCTGGAATCAGCATTTCTCACTGCACGGTGATGGTGGTGCTGCCGGAGGAGGCCGCGTAGTTGGTATCGCCGGGGTAGGATGCAGAGATCGTCAGAGATCTTCCATTGGAACCACCGCTGCTGCCGCAGCCGGCAATGCCTGCAGCCAGCAAAGCAAAGCACACCAGTCCGGCATACGCATAGGCACGGCGCTTCGCGGGTGGCCTCCACCGCAGCAGGATCAGGAAAAGGAGCACGCTGAGGGCGAGGAAAAACGCCGGGACTTTCGGCAGATACGGAGTGCGTGGTGAATCGCCCGGCGGCGGATAGAGAGCGGATAGGGTTGTTGTGAGCGATGCGGTGCAGAACGGTGGCGTTTGGGAAGAGGGGTTAAAGTTGGTGGGCACGCAATTTACCGCTCCCTGGAGATTAGTGCCGCCATTCTTGAATTGAACCATGCCGGTGGGGCCGGCGCCATTGCTCGCCGGGCCGATGATTTTAGCCGTGAGTGTGACGTTTGCGCCGGAAGTGATGATCGCTGGGGCGTTGATGAAACCAGTGGTTGTGGTTGCTGGCGTGATGGTGATGGAGAAAGTGCTTGCGCTGGCGTTGTAGCTGGCGTCTCCGCTGTAGGCCGACGCCATACTATAACTGCCCGGAGACAGCTGAATCGGCTGGTCTTCAAAGAATCCACCACTCGTTAGCGTAAAGGGGCTCAGATCCAGCGCCGTGGTCAGTCCAGAAACGGTCTTCATAACCGCGACCGTGCCGGTGGGAACGCTTTTCGTGGTGACATCGCTGCAGAGTGTACCGGTAGTGTTGACGTCCACACGGAAAACGTAGGGCGAACCATACGGCACCGATATGCCGCTACTCTGGCAGGTCGGATTGTTGTTCGCATCGAAGGTAACAAGCGTTGCCGCCGTCTTGCTGCTCTCCGGATTCACCGTCACAGTAACCGTGTTCGAGTCCTTGGCTCCGTGCACTCCATCCCCGGCGTAATGGGCATGTACCAGATAGTTTGTGCCACCGGGCAGAAATGTCGTCGTCTTGTTCACCACCTTGCCGGTGACGTCGAGCGTGAACCTGTCGATTCCCCCCGAGGGAGTGCCCGCTGCTGCAACAAGTGACACGTCTCCCGTCGCGGTGCTCGGCGTAACGGTTACGTTCACCGTCGCAGCTGCTCCATGCGTCAGTGTCATCGGACTTAACGACAGCGTCGCCGAGGTGGTCGCGATGAACGTCACGTCCGACCAGTGATTCACGAGGTTTGTGGCGTCCACGGAGCCGAGCCCGGTCGCCAGGTCATAGCCAGTGGTGGCGTTGAAAGCGGGTGTCTTCACGCTCGCAATGGTCGTGAACAATACTCCGTTTGTTCCGCTCGTAGTGCTGCTGCAATTCGGCTTGTTGCCCGCACATGGCACCGCGATATTACCTTTCGTTAGGTCATGAAACGCCGCCACTGGTTTTGCAGCGAGGGCATAGAGCACGAAATTGGCGTTGCCCTGCCGCTGCCCGGTTTTCTGGTTCACCAGGGCCATGATTCCGGCGAAGGCCGGCGACGAAGCCGATGTACCTCCCGTTCCTTCAAAGTCATGCGTGCCGAGGGTGGGGCTGGTGGTGAGGTCGCAATCGGGCTTCCCGCTTGGATTCTGGTCGGATTGGCAAATGATATAGAAGCTTTTGTTGAAGCCCCCGCTGGCGAACAGGGAAACGTCGGGAATATCCCGCGCGCCGTCCGCAGGCACTCCAGTTCCTGTCTGCCAGGTCGGCTTCAGATAAACACTGCTCTTCCCACCGCTCCCCGCCACGATATTCAGACTCCTGGATGGTGTTCCTGCGCCGCAGCCGGATAGGCCAGCGCTGCCACACGATTCATTCCATGGAATTTCCGGAATGTACGACATCGCCGACGATTGTGTGACAGTTCCGTTGGTTGTATTCGTCGAGTTCCAGAAAGTTGGCTGGATGCCAGCCTGATCGAAGTCCGTTCCGCCTACCGCCACGTTGAAGGGCGTTGAGGCGGTGCCGCTGACCTGCAGCCCAGTCGTCGCGGTCGTGGGCATCTTATTAAAATCATCGCAACCCGCGCCGCCATTGTCCCCGGCAGAAACCATCACGGTGATTCCTTGCGCCGCAGCTTGCTCCCAAAGTGCGTTTTGGAACTGGTTTCTGGTCGTCCCGAGAGCAGATTCGCACTCCCCAAAGCTCTCGCTCATTACACCCGCGATGTTGTTGTCGATGACGTATATCGCGGAGAGGTCAACTCCTGCTGTACTGGCCGTCGGTTCGGAGGCGACATACACGATCTGGGCATTCTTCGCTACCGCGCCGGACCATTCCACATCGAGGATGGCTTCCCCTTCCGCACCGTTGATCCCCGGATCGGGTCCATTCAAGATTACGTTAGGGGTGTCGAAGTTGTTCGACAGGCCGAAGAGGCTTCGGAAGCTCTGCACGTCATGCACATGGATATTGGATTCGCCGACGATGGCGATGGTTTGTCCGGTCCCATCGATACCGGCAGCATAGAGCGGGAGCAAGTCATAAATCGTAGCGAAATCACTCGGCCCAACTCCATAAAATGTTCCGTTCAAATCCGTGTACGTGAACAGCGGCTTGATCTCGCCCGTCGCATTCGAGCGTCGGAACGTCCCCAGCCGGTGAAGATGCGACTTCTTCGGAAAATTGTGGATTGAAACGACGCCGGCGACGACGGGCTTTAGCGCGGCGGGGATTTGTGGATCGCTGACGTTGGCGATGCGCTCTTCGCCGTTAACCGTAAAGTGGTGGATTTCGGTGTGGAAGGCGTTGCGGACTTGGGCGACGTTGCCGGAGAATTCGATAACAGTGCGGCCGGCCGAGACTTTGGCGACCTGGAAGCCTTGCCGGGTGAGCCAGTCGGTGACCGTCTGGATATCGGCGTCAGCGGGACCGTACTGCTTGCCAAACTGTTCAGGCGTTAGCCAAGCGTGAAAATTGGGTGAGCCCTTGCTCTGCTGCTCCTCCATAAATTGTTGCAGCGCCGCCTCCTGCTCCGCGCTCCGCTGGAGGAGGAGCAGCATGCGAGTCATGGGTTGCGATTCGGCCACTGCGCCGCGATCGAATTCCGGCCGGGCCAGGGGATGCACGTTGCCCTGCAAGCGGACGAGCTGCGTCTCATCAATGTCCTGGGTGATGCGCGTGGGCACGGAAGTCTTCTGTGCCTGGGCGATGCCGGTGGAAAAAGAGAGCAGCCCGGCAATCAGCAAAGAAATATTGCGAAACAATTTTGCGTTGAGTTTCATGACCCGTCCACGCTGAAGATTTGGTTTGTGCGATGCTGTTACTTCTGCAAAATCCGGACATATCTTGCGGAAAAGCTTCACTGGCTAGAGCCTCTCTGATTCCAAGGTCTTTCTGGCGCGGCTAAGGGCGTGCCCCCGCAGCCTTGAACCAGAGGACGCAACCTTGCCTAAACAGATGCGTGTCAGCGGGGAACGGTTTTCTGGGGACTTTGCCCGAAAACAGAGTCTAAGCACCCTAATCTCGGCCGACAAACGGCGATAGCTTAACACGTTCCGGTATGAACTTCCGAGGGACTTGTCTTTTACTGCTATTGCATGGTGAAAAGAAAATTTAGAAAGGGAGGGAAGTGAGGTCGACATTTCCGCCGGAAAAGATGATTCCAAGCTTTGGTACGCGGCCATCCTTGCGCGGGGGCAGGCCTAGCGCGGCGATAAGGCCGGGCCGAAGGAGCGGCGCAAGCGCTACAGCGCTGCTCGGCTCGATGATGATCTTCATGCGCTCCCAGACCAGCCGTGTGGCGGAAATGATTTCATCCTCGCTGACGAGAAGAATGCGCTCGGTGTGCCGCCGGAGAATGGCAAAGGTGCGCGGCGCGAGCGAAGCGCGCAGCCCGTCGGCGATGGTATCGCTGGATTCCTGAGACTGGAGAATGCCGGTGGTCAGTGAACGGCAGGCGTCGTCGGCGCGTTCCGGTTCGCAGCCGAAGACGCGCACGTCCGGGCGAATGCCCTTCGTTCCCAGGCAGGTGCCACTCAAGAGACCGCCGCCACTGACCGGAGCAAAAACTGCGTCCAGATCGGGAATCTCTTCCATGAGTTCTTTTGCCGCAGTGGCCTGGCCGGCGATGATCCGGTCGTCGTCGTAAGGATGAACCATCAATGCGCCGGTTTCCGCCTGAATGCGAGCGGCGGTCTCTGTGCGAGCGGAAACGGTGGCTTCGCAAAAGGTGATTTTGCCGCCGTAGGATTCCACCGCGCGGCATTTAACGGCTGGGGCATTCTTTGGCATGATGATCCACGCCGGGACACCGCGCCAGCCGGCTGCACAGGCTACGGCGGCGCCGTGGTTGCCGCTGGAATGGGTGATGATGCCGCGGGAGGCCGCTTCCTCCGTGAGTGAAAAAATCGCGTTGGTGGCGCCGCGAATCTTGAACGAACCGGTCTTCTGAAAGTTATCGCATTTGAAGAAAAGTTGCGCGCCCGCCATTTTGTCGAGCGATGCGGAGGTGAGAACAGGTGTGCGGTGGATGCGTGGAGCGATTCGCGCGTGGGCTTCGGTGATGGACAGCCAATCTGGCGGCTGATAGGCAACGGGCCCGGATGGGGAGGAGGCGCTCACCGCTCCAGTTTATTGCAAAGCAGGCGCCTGGACGAACAAAAAGAAAACCGTTCCTACAGGGATTGCAGAATGCACCGAGCAGCAGTGGAGACCGTGAAAGGGAGGGGGCTGAATCAGCACTTGACCGGGGCTGTAGGTTTGCTACCCTCAAAAGCCCCTCCTAGTAGTGAGAGAGAAAAGGCAGCAGGCCTCGCGCGCGGGGGCGAGCAAGATGGATTTCCCAGAACGCCGTCAGTTGGTCCGATTTCCCATCCGTACAGCTTTGCGTTTTCGTGCGCTCGGCGTGGTGACGGATAAGACCGTGCATTTCACCGAGGCGCTGAATATATCCAGCGGTGGATTTTTCTTCACCACCTCCGCGCCGCTGCAGGTGGGTATGCCGATCGAGGCCACCTTGCGCATGCCCAGCGAAGTGACGGGGAGGAAATCGGAAGAGACACAATGCGCGGCACGTGTAGTGCATGCGCGAAACGAAGCCTATGGGGATGGCCGGATGGGCTTCGGAGCGGAGATCGAGAAGTTCCTCGCGCAGGCCAAGCCAAAACCCTGATCAAGCTCTCCTGTTCGACGCGAGGCGTTATCGTTTTGCGCCCGGCACGGTTACCGTGGTTTTCGCGCTCCCAACATTCTCAAAGCGGTCAGAAGCGCGCACGGCGATGGTGTGTTCGCCGGGGGGCAATGCAGGCAAGCCGAACTCGTAGTGCTCGAGCGGCGCGTCGCTTATGCCGGTGCTAGGTGCGACGAGAATCCATTCCCCGCCGTCCACGCTATATTGCGCGCGCTCAATGGCTGAAGAAGTGTCGCGCGCGGTGAACGACGCAGGATGGCCGCCACTCATTTTCCCGGATGGCGGGCCTACTCTCAGGTCCTCGATCACCGGGGGCGTGTTGTCCACTTCGAAGCGTTCGCCTTCGCGCTCGGTCTTGAGGGCAATAACGGGAGGATTTGAAGGGGCGTCCGTGGCTACGATTTTCAGGTAGTAAGCGCCATCGGGCATTCCCGTGGTATCCCAGGAATAAAATCGCTGATCAAGATTTTCCTTCAGCAGTTTCCACTCGCGTTCGTTTTCCCCGCGGTAGTAGACGGTGTAGCGCAAGTCGTCGTCATTGTCGTCGTGCGCGCTCCACAAGACTGACTGAAAGCCTTTTTGCGAGGAGCCTTGCGGTGGCTGATCGAATTTTGGGGTGATGATGTTTTGCGCGATGAGCAGACCGGGCATGCTGGGCGCGAAAGGCATCTTCAAGTTGACGCTGGCCGGCTGCCCCGGGGAAAAAATCATTTGGTTCTGCGCGCGCACGCCGGGGTCCTGGAGGACGATGCTGTCGATGACCGGCGCGACATTGCTCGGCAGATAGGCGAGGCTGACCCAGTCAATGCCGTCGCCGGGGCGGCCATCGTGAATCACCGCTTTCCACTGCGCGAAACGCGCCGGCGGAGCTTCCACGGCGCTGCTGGTCTTGGTGTACGGGCCAAACCAGCGGGACCACTCTTTGCCGGGGTCTTCCGTGTTCCCGGAACGCACATAAAATTCCAAGCGCGGTTCGCCCGAAGCAGATGCCTTCTTCGCTGGCGACGGTGGTGATGCCGGCGGGGGACTCCACCAATCCAGGCGTCCCCATTGTGAAAAAAGTTTGGCGTCGAAGGATAGTGATTGAAAGGTGCCTTCGGCTTCATATTCCGGGCCCACGGAAAAAACCTTGCCGGGATTTGCAGTGCACAAGAAGACCTGTCCGCCGGCGCTGCGTGCAATGCCGGTGATCTGCGCCGAGCCGGCCTTAGCGAGTTGCGCGTAGACACCGCGGCCGTCGATGACCAGTAACGCGCCGTTGTTGCCGGTGCCCGCGAGCAGGCGGCCGTCCGCGCCAAATCCCAGCGCATAAACCACATCTTCACGAGAGGACCATAGCTCTTCCGGCGCGCCGTTCGGCGAGATGCGGTAGATGCTGCTGGAGATGGCCGGCGGGAAAGCTGCGAAGGAAATCTGCCCTTGCGCCTGGTTGGCGGCGGCGGCCACCCCTCCTGTGATCATCGTGGTGCCTTGAGGTGTGGCGATGACGGCGCTGGGAGCAGGGCCCAGCGAGCGCTGTTTTTCTCCGATAGCGGAGGCGTACATAGAGCCATCGGGCGCTACGGCCAGGGCGGTGACTTCGCGCTTTGCGGTTTCGTAGAGCACAAATCCTTCGGCGGAAGAAGCGCCAGCGTTTTTGCGGGAAACGCGCAGGATGCGGCCGCTGGGCTCGGTGCCGGCGATCAGATCTCCTTTGGCATCGAAGGCCAGCACGCGGATATGCGCTTCGTCGCTGGTGTAGAAGACCTCGCCTTTGCCGTCGGGAGTGACGGCGAAGACCTGGCCTTTATCGCCGGTGGCGATGTACAGAGTGCCATCGGGGCCGAAGGCGAGGTCCCAAATGTATTTTGTTTTGGGGTCGAAGAAGACTGATTTTTCACCCGAGGGGCTGACGCGATAAACCTTGCCATCGGGAGAGGTGCCGACATAGAGCGTGCCCTTGGAGTCGAAAGCGATGGCCTGCGCGGCCAGGTCGCTGGATTCAAATATTGTGGAGAATTTTCCGCCGGCATCGAACCGGAAAACTTTTGCAGGAGCGCCGCCTGAGGCATAGAGCGCGCCCTTGGGGTCGAGACGGAGCGACCAGAGATAAGATGCGTCCGCATCGCCAAGCAGAGTGAATTTTGGCGCGAGCTCCAGGCGTCCGTCGCTACGGACGGCTACGCCGTGCGCGGTACCCTTCAGAAATTCTTCATACGTGGACTGACGCCACCGGCGCGTGTGTTCAGCATGCACCGTGATGCCGCAGGCGGCGCCCAGAAGGGCCAGCATTGCCAAGGAAGATGGGCGTAAGAGAAGTGAGCGGGTCCGCTTGGAAGAAAATTGAGCCACGAGAGTCAACTCTTTCAACGCACTGCCAGAGTGAGAGAAATTACGCCGGAGACCGGCCCGTTCAATGAAATCGACGATTCACTACTTAAAGATTCGCGGAGAATTTGCACGGTGCCGGGCGTGGGGCGGCCATCAACCACATTGATTTGCGAAAGTGGTATGTTGGGCAGCTCTTTATCGTCCCACAGGAGCGTGGGAGAGGGCACAAAGAGGCCGGCGTAGACCCGGTCGTTGCGACGCTCGTGATTCAGCAGGGAAATAATTTGATCGAGGCCCGCGGGGCCTCCGGCGGCGCCGCCAAAGCCGGAGAAGGCAAAGCCGCGCGAGGCGCGATTCAGCAGGTCCGCATCGCTGACCAGGATGCGCAACGTGGTCCCACGCGCGGTTTGATCGGGTACGTGCACGGTGGTTTCCACGATGCGCGCCGGTCCGCGGTATGGGTGCAGGAGCACCCGGACGCGGAGAGTTTCACCGGGAGCGGCTTCGCCTTTCTCCAGCCAGGCGCTTTCAATGGTGAAGGATTGCCGCCCGGGGACGCTCTCAACGCGCAGCGCCACTCGCTCGACCGTGGGCGGCTCGAAAGTATTTGTGAATAGCCGTGTGAATGCGCTTTGTACGCTCAGGGCGATGGGCAAGCCGTCGGGATTCAGGGTGTCGCCGGGCGCGAAGGTGTTTTCAATCTGAACGGGTGCGTGACCTTGCAGGCGGATCTCGCCGGAAAGATGCAGCGTGGTGCCTTCGCCGTACAGGCTGTTCTCCGTGAGTCCGTTGTAGGTGGTGAGCGCGACGAGGAGTGGAGTGAGCTTGGGATGATTGACCAGCTCGAAGTGCAGTTTTTTCTCCGCGCCGGCGCTCACAATGGTGAGGTCGAGTGGAATCATGGCGGGTGGCGCGCCAAGTCTTCCGGTGACGGCGGTGAGATGGTCGCCGGTGATGGTGCCTATAGAGCCGCCTACGTTGACGATTTTTGTGGAAGCCAGCTCGGAGGAAAGCGTGGTGAGCACGCGGCTGCGCGCCATGGGGAGTTGCACGTCGCCGAGGCTCATAAAGGGATGCCCGCAAAGATAGACGCGATCGCCCTGCACGGCAGTGACGGTGCATGCGGAATTGATGGAAGCGTCTCCCTGCACCAGAACCATGCCAGCCATATCGCCGGCGACGAGATGCGCGTCTTCCGGGCGCGGAGCGGCTGTGCCACCCTGCGCGGAGACGAAGCCATAGCCCTGCAGCTGTGGCGCGAATTGCTGAAGTGTGGATGGTTGAAAGCCGGAAAAGACCAGTGGCGTTTCAATAGGTTCCAGCGCGGAGCCTGTGGGGAGTCCGGTGCGTGAAGCGGCGTCATTGGGCAAGGAGAACTGCTGCGCCGCGGCCTGCGCGGAACCCCGTGGCGCGGCAGGCTGCAGCACGTCCTCGATGGGTGTGACCCCGGCGATGGGCTCTTTGGTGAAGACGCCGAGTTTCAGGGAGAGCGCGCCCGCCAGCTTGCCTTCCAGGTACACCGGGCTGCCGCTCATGCCCGCGACCACGCCGGTATGCTCGACCTTCGGGCCTTTTAGCTGCACCAGGATAATCGATTGCTTGGGGCCGAGGAAATTGGGCATCACGCCGATCACTTCCAGGTCGAATTTCTCGACCTCGTCGCCGGCAAAGATTGTGTAGGCATAGCCTTGCATGCCGGGGCGCACCTGGCTCAACGGCAGGATTTCATTAGTTTCCTGAGCAAACGTGGTGATCGGGACGAGGACTAGAACCATCGCGAACGCAGCAATCGCGAGCAAGGTAGGGGACAAGAGACGGCGTGCCACGAGTAGATTCAGAAGGACCGGGAGCATGAGCCGTCCATGATACTTGGCAAGGTACGGGGAAGCAATCCAACCAGAAGTGAGCGACGACTAGGAGGAGTGAGCTAGGCGTCCTAGGACTGGGTCAGGCATGGAATTCAAAGGAATGCAACATCCTATGCTCCTATGAGAACCAGAGCGACCAACCGCGCTGTCAGGCATTGGGTCAGTTTCCGATTATCCGACTTATCAGGTAAGTGGGATTACTTCCGGCCCGCCCGTCCTTCAGGAGAAACGAGTCCGAAAAACCTGACGAGCCGGACAATTTTCGCTATGTATGCCGAAACCTAATTGGCCATCAATCCCCCTCCGGTAATGCGGTAATGTGTGTTTGTGTCAGTATTCAGCGTGAGATAGACACGGGTATTGGGAGGAAGACGCTGATAAGTTCCGGTTAGAGTATCGATGAGCAATTGTCCATCGTAGTTGCCGCAGTAGACGTTGAATAGGAAATATCGATCCCCCGGCAGAAAGACACTTCTGAGCGTCTCGGAGCAATAATAAGAGCCCTTGAGACCCTCTCCTCGGGTCAGCGTTAAATACGGCTTATTTGCGATGTTAAGCTTTTGAGATCCACCTTGTTGATCGGCGACAAGAGCAACCCCTTTTGCTGGAAGCACGATATTTTGGTAATCGATAATTGAAAATGAGAGGAAGGGTGATTCGACAAAATTCGTTGACAATCTGTCGGCGCGGATTACCGAGGCGTTTGGATTTTCAATATCTCTGACGCGGTCCCCGTCGAAATATTTGAGCTGTAGGTCTCCACTGTCAGTTGGCACCGAGAAGTAGATTCCAGAATTCCGACCGAAGAAATAGGAGGAAGCCGGGAAAGGCTTCAGAACTAGCTGCATATTCCCAGACTGAATGTCGAACTTCCAAAGCTCTCCCTTTATTGAAAATAACTGCGAACCTTTAGAGGCGTAATACTCATCTTTTATCAGGTACAGACTTTTTGAGTCCTTTGACCACTGAAAGTCATCGTCGCGAAAGAAGTGCTGGCCTATTGGCTTAGGTTCTCGATAAATTGAGTCGACAGATGCCACCTTCCGAGTTAAGGGATCCTCGCGTCCAACCACCATCAGCAGTCCATTTGCAACAACAGCAATCTTCGTACTGTCGGGCGAAACAAGAAAATTCTCGATCTGGCCGTGCAATAAGGTCGAGGCTTTGGGGTTGAGTTCGTTGGAATTCTTGAGTTCGTCGCCGATTGAATAGAAAAACTGCGTATCCGCCTTGGCCTGAAAATTCGCGGGATGAAAGTCGACGATGTCCGACGGGGTGTAGGCTGCCTTCAAATATACCCATAGCGATACCACCAAAGCCGCAAGAATCACAACTACTACACTCAGGATCATCGCGAAACGTCCTCTCAGTCGAGCCATTATCGGGTGCCTCCTGAGAGCTGTTTGAGGAACTTACGCCCTTTGACCATACCCAGTCAGTGTACCGCAGCGTGGAAAGGCAATACTCCCCTACTTGCATGAATTGGCATGCGTGGCGTTTTTCACTCTAGTGCCCGATAAACGCGCAAACCGGAAACTGAATCACTGCCGCACTGTCAGTCCATGCGGTGGTGCATGGCGAAGACTTTGTCGAGGGAATCTTCGTAAGGGTAGACGTGGACCATCCAGCCGAAGATGACAGGCTGGAAGCGGGCGCCGGCGGCGTCGCAAGCGTCTTTGCTGGCGATGGAGCCTTTCAGGCCAAACTTGCTCCAGTCCGACGCGCGGAATTGATCCTTTGGCGGCATGCAGAGATTCGTGTGGAGATGCCACATGGCGACGCTGAGTGGCACGCGCTCGTTGAGCTGATCTTCGGTGGCGCGCTTCGGCATAGTGTACATGGCGCCGGCGAGCTCATAGCCGGTGGCGGTCTTTTTGTAGAGCAGGGAACTCGGGCGCGCGGCGTCAAATTTGAAGGACTCCAGGAAGCCGTTCCAATAATTTGTGAAGTGATATTCCGGTTGCGGAATATTCGGCATGAAAATCTTATAGCCGTCGTTTAATGCAACCTGGTAATCCTTGTACTTCTCGAGACCGGCGCGGAGTTGTACGACGACTTCGTTGGCGCGCTGAACATCTTCGGGTGTCTGCTGGCGCATGGACGTCATGTACATATGCTGGCTGTGGGCGTCGTGGTGGGCGGAGGTCATGTCGTGGATGGCGGCGTGCTCGCTGGCCTTCTCGTCACTCATGTCCATGCCGGGCATATTGCCGTGGTCCATCCCCTGCATTCCTTGTGACGATCCTGCGGGCTGCTGGGAATCCTGACTCTGCGCCTCTGCCTGCGCGTCTGCTTGCACATTGGCTTGCACATTGGCTTGCGCATCTGCCTGCACATTGGCTGGCACATTGGCTTGAACGACAGGCGGGTGATGGCCGGGCATGGCTGAGAGCAACATGGTCACCAGCAATAATCCGCCGAGCACCATTCCCGTTTTGGTCAAGAGTCGAACGATTGCACTGCGCGCTGACATGAAATTTCTCCTCCATCCATAATACGTTTTGCTGCGAATGGAGATTTCAGTTCGAAGTACAGGGGTTCCCCAAGGAGACACTGTCCCCGCGGACAGGGTGGTCTGCGAGTGCAAAGCAAACTGCGTGCTAAAATCCTCTTGTGAAGAAACAGACCATTCATCCCGCGAAACAATTGACCGGCGGCCTGGAGCTGCCGGGTGATAAATCCATTTCTCACCGCTACGCGATGCTGGCGGCACTGGCCGAGGGCGCCAGCGAGCTGCGGCATTTTGCGGCCGCAGCGGACTGCCACAGCACGCTCGGCTGTATGCGCGCGCTCGGCGCGGGTGTAAAAATCGAAAAAGACACCGTGCGCATTACCGGACATGGCCTGCGCGGATTGCAAAGCAGTTGGCGCGCGCTGGACGCGGAAAACTCCGGCACCACGATTCGCCTGCTCGCAGGGATTCTGGCCGGGCAGCAATTCACCACCAAAATCACCGGCGACGCCTCGCTACAGAAACGCCCGATGAAGCGGGTGATGACGCCGCTGCGGGAAATGGGAGCGGACATTTGCGCACGAGAGGACAATTTTCCTCCGCTGGAGATTCATGGCGGAAAATTGCGCGCCATCGATTACATCATGCCGATAGCCAGCGCGCAGGTGAAGTCTGCGGTGCTGCTGGCGGGACTCTTTGCCGAAGGCGAAACCAGCGTGACCGAGCCGGCGCGGACACGCGACCACACCGAGCTGGCGTTGCAGGAGTTTGGAATCGAAGTGGAGAGGCATGGGCGCACCGTGCGTATTCAAGGCCTTGCTGGCGGGCATGGCAAGGGAAAACTGATCGCAAGATCACTCGATGTCCCCGGTGATCTATCTTCAGCGGTCTTTTTCATCGCGGCGGCGTCTCTGTTTCCCGATTCGAATATCCTGATTCACAACGTGGGGCTGAATCCAACGCGGACGGCGATTCTGGATGTATTCGCATCCATGGGCGCGTCGATTCAGATGCTTGCGCTGAAGGCTGGGCACGGAGAGATCGTCGGCGATCTCGCGGTGAAGGGCGCTTCGCTGAAGGGGGGCGTGATCGCCGGCGAGCAGGTGGCGCTGCTGATCGATGAACTGCCGATGCTGGCGGCGCTGGGACCGTACACCGAAGAGGGAATTGAGATTCGCGACGCGGCGGAACTCCGCGTGAAGGAGAGCGACCGCATCGCGGCGTTGGCGGAGAATCTGCGGCGCATGGGCGCGACCGTGGAAGAGCGGCCCGATGGATTGCGCGTTGAAGGACGTCGCGCCGGGAATCTGCGTGGGGCGGAGATCGAGCCGCGCGGAGATCATCGCATCGCCATGGCCTTTGCGGTGGCGGGGCTGGCCGCGAAGGGGCCGACGGTCATACGTGATGCGGGGTGCGCGGCGGTGTCATTCCCCACGTTTTTCGAGGAGCTGAACCGGCTCGCGGAAAGGTAGCGGAGGAATTTTGGGGGCGAGGATTTAACCCGTATTTCTCACCATCTCGTCTCTCTAGCTCTCCCAACAATCACAGCGGGACTAGCGTGGAGAATACGCGCTCTCGTCGTGAGAAATCCGGGGTAACACAGCGCGCACCGAGGGGCACTGGATTAACAGAGAAGAAGGAACCCAGAGAAAAGGCTGAGGATGGTTCAGTCCGTGGAAGACGTCGGTTTCTTTTCCTGAGATGGGGCTTTTGGTGGTTGCGGCGCTCTCGGTGCTTCGGGCGGCGATTCCGCGGTGGTTCTGCGCAGGTTGATAGCGCCGTAGCTGGTCTTGAGGCTGATCTTGGGGCCACGGCCGTTTCCGTATTTTCCTTCCAAGTGGGAATCACCAGATTCCAGCGACGTTTTCTTCAGCGAATCGGCGGAAAACTCGGAGTCGATGTCACAAGAATGGCAATCGGCCTGGATCTCGAAGCTCGCGGAGCCCGGCAGGCTGAGCGAAATCCCCGAGGAGGAGTTGGTGATTTCGATGTCTTCCTTGGGCGGGGCCGCAAAGCGCAATTCGATGTTGGCGTTGCGGTTGTCAACCTTCACTTTGCCACCGGCATTTTCGATATTGATTTCGTTGTCGCGCGTGTGCACCGTCAGATTTCCGGGGGCCTCGAAAATTTCCAGATTGCCGGAGCCAGCTTCCATATGGCCGGTAAGCTGTGAAAGCGTAAGGTCCGTTTTTTGCGATACCAGGCGCACGCCTTTGATAATTTTATCGGCGCGAATCGGTCCATAAAAATCGCCGTCGATGGTGAGGCTGCCGGTTGCATTGGTGGCGTCGATTTCCCCGCCCTTGCCGGAAATCTTGACGTTGCCCGTGGTATCAGAGATTTTCACGTCGCCCTTGCGCACATCGATGGAAACATCGCCTGCCGTGCCGCGAACTTCCACGTCGCCGTTCTGGTTGATCACCGAGACGTCGGTGCCCATGTCCGCGACGCTGATGTCACCTTTTTCCGTCTTCAACGTGACGGAGGCTTTTTGCGGGACGCTGACTTCCATATCCACGCTGATCCGCGAATCGCCCAGGCCCAGTCCCGTCGGACGCACTTCGTAGTTGTCGCCGTTCTGCACGATTTCGGCGGAGACACTTTCTCCGATGCGCCGCGCGTCGTCTTCACTCCACGCGCTGATGTTTTTCTTGGCCGCGAGCCGAATTTGCGAATCGGAGGAAGACCGCACACTGAGATCTCCGCGGCCGGTATGAATCGTGATGTGCGCGTTCGGTGGAACGCTTTTGGAAGCAACATCTATATCAAAGGGGAATGAATCGCCCATCTCCGGCATAACGTCGCCTATCTTCGTTTTACCGTAGTCGTAAGCCACAATGCTCCCGACGAGAGCGAGCATTCCCAAAACTAGCCAGACTTCGCCAGCGGTGACGCGCGCCCCGCCGGGCTCGACTGATCTCTGTCCAACCGTGCGTTCGTAAAGCTTGATCGCGCCCCAGAAAATGATGAGCAGCGGCCACCAATGACCAATGACATGCCCCAGATCCAACCCGCGATAATTGCGAATCAGCAGCAGAGCGCCGACGGAAAGAAGCACTAGCCCGCTGAAAATCCCGCTGCTGCGTCGTCGGTAGTTGGCCATGTTCGATTACTGTCCTTGTCCGGGAAACTGGTTTTGCGGTGCGCCCGGCGTTCCGGCAGGCGCGGCGGGGGGCACCGAGCCACTGGCATGGCCGTCGCGCGGCGCCAGAGCGGATGCGAGAAGAATTGCGCCGATAACCAGCAGTAAGACGGGCCAGGTGTTGCTGAAGTCGAAATAGCCGCCGCGCATTTCGCTAAACAGGAAGAGTAAACCGAGCGTGATAACCACGGCGGGGCCCATCAGAGAACGGATGGTGCAGCTCTGGCACGCGCAACGGATTCGATTAGCCATTTTAAGTCACCTCGTTAGGAACGCCCGCCCATGCGGTTCCGGAACATCAGGACACCCACGGCGATCAAGACCAATGGCCACAGCCGGTGAATATGAAAGAACGAAAAGAAACCAAAATTGTTCAGAAGGAAAAGCGCGCCCATGGCGATCAAAATCATGGGGCCAATGGGACGATCCTTGCTCCAGGCTTCCAGCGGATCTTGGGGAGCCTCGCCGAGGCTGCGGGTTTTCGCAGTGCGCATGGCGTCGAAACCCATGTACAAGACGAAACCAGCGAGCAGGAGGCTCAGGGCGGTTTCCGGGCCATCACCGAGATCGCTGTTGAGGCCGACAATAATGGAAGCGAAAACGACAATCTGGATGAGCGCTTTGTTGTATTCGCCGTTATAGACAGCGCCGAGGCCCGGGAAGAGGCCGAGCAAGAAGGCGACCCACGGTAGGCCTGGCGAACTCACCCGCGGCGACGCGCTGGTGGCCGTCGCGGTGGCAGGGGCAAAGACCGCGGCTCCTGGAGAGACGGAAGGCCCCGCGGGAACGCCCACGATCGATGCCAGGCAATCCTCGCAATAAAAAACGTCTCGCACTGGACGAACGCAGGCGGCGCACATCGGCTTGCCGCAATTGCGGCAGAAACCGCTGGCCTCCACCTCGGTATGCACCGCACACTTCATGGCATTCTCCTCTCCAGCAAGACCGGCAACTCCGTCAAGTGCCCTCGCGAGACCATCGACACCGCGAGCATTTGAAGATTTCTCTCCAGATCATTCGCGCGATTCTGCTGTTTCGGCTGCGAGGGCTTGGTGCCGTCGGTCCGCCCAGGAGCCCGGTCCGGAGAGGTTTCAGGGAGGGTCTCCTCCGGTGTAGTCGGAATCTGTTCGTCCAGCCGCAGGCGAGACTGAATCTCATAGACCACGCGCATGTCGCTGACATATTTCGAGCTGCGCGCGTACACCAGATGCGCTTGACGGTCGGCGTTACGATATACGTTTACGGGACGCAGATCCGCCAGCTTCGGTTTGCGCCAGGAGAAGCCCGAAGCCGAAGCAAGAATCAGGAACGTGGCCATGACGGAAACGCCGCCATAGGCAAACCGCGGCGTGGCCACGCCACGAACCCATCCGAGAACCGCGCGCCATCCAGTCACCGTGTCGCGAGGCCCCAGAGTCTTATCGAGGATGGCGTAGACGAGTCGCGGCGGCGTTTCCAGCTCTTCCATTGAATGAAGATTGGTGAGGAGATGCGCAACGCTGGAGACCAGCGGCTCGCAACGCTCGCAGCTCTTGGCGTGCGCATCGAAGGCTGCCTGTTCGGCTGCTTGCAGCGTGCCGTCGAGGTAATCGCTCAGCCGAGCTTCCGTTTGTTCGCAAGTCCAGTTCATAGGCTGCTCCGTGCATCGTTTCTCATGACGGGCGCACTCCCATCTGTTGCAGAACGCGCGCCAGCTCGATGCGGCCGCGATTGATGCGCGATTTAACAGTTCCCTCGGGCACCGCCAGCACGCGCTGAATCTCGCCATACTCCAGTTGCTGCAAATCGCGCAGGATAACCGCTTCGCGCAATTCCGGCGAAAGTTTTCCCAGCCCTTCCTGTACCTGTGCGCTCAGTTCGCCGAGCAGCGCCAATTCATCGGGGCGCCGCGCGGAGGATTGCTTGTTCTCGACCACCGGCATGGCGTCATCGAGCGAATCGGTGATGCGGTCGCGCTTGGTGCGCTGGTAATGGTCGATCAAAAGGTTTCGCGTCACGCTGGTCATCCAAGTCGTAAAGCCGCCGTGGGCCGAACGATAACTACCCAGCGTCCGGTAAACACGCAGGAAGACCTCTTGTGATAAGTCCTCGGCTTCCGTACGGTTGCCCACGAACCTATAGCAAACATTGAAGATCCGGCGCGTGTGGCGGCGCACAAGTTCCTCCCAGGCCGAGCCATCGCCCTGGAGGCATTGCTGGACCAGTTGGGCGTCCTGCTCCAACGTCTCATCAGCCTCGTATCCTGCTAACTTCCCGGCCTGCCATACTATGGAACGTAAACTGCTCTCAAAAAGTTCCCCCGGACCGACCCGCAACACAACCGTTGGGGGCATCTTACTCAGGCGTGCAAAGGTGCACAAGCCCCATACGGGGAAAGATAGGGCGGAGAGGCGTCCGGGGTCGCATAAAGTGCTTGGTTGTGCGGGTACCGAGGTAGATACTACGTATATACACGGAGGTCGCTCAGCATGAAGACGCAGCTCACTCGATGGGGCAATAGCTTGGCAGTGCGTATCCCCAAGCCTGTCGCGGAAGCGGCCAGGCTTCGGAAGGGAGATTACCTCGTCCTTGAGGTGTCCGGTCCGGGAACGGTCCAGGTTCGGAAGAAAAAGTCGAAACCAACCCTGGCGGAGTTGGTTCGACGAATCACCCCCGAGAATCTTCACGCCGAAGTCGACTGCGGCAAGCCGGTAGGGAAGGAGCTGTGGTAGCGCGGCCCTACATCCCCGATGCGGGGGATCTTGTTTGGCTTGATTTTTCGCCACAGTCTGGGCGAGAGCAAGCGGGACGGCGTCCTGGAGTGGTTCTCTCTCCCTCCGCATATAATCGTAAGGCCGGCCTTTCCGTGGTCTGTCCCGTTACAAGTCAGGTCAAAGGCTACCCATTCGAGGTGCTAGTTCCCCGAGGCCTCCCGATCAGCGGCGTGATTCTTGCCGACCATCTACGAAGCGTCGACTGGCGTCAGCGAAGGGCGGAGAAAGCCGGGAAATTACCGGATCATACTCTCGAAGAGGTACGCGAAAAAATCGCCGCGCTACTCGGTTTTTCCTGAGAATTGTGACTCTTCTGCTTGACGCTCGGCCCTGCGAACGCTAGGCTGGCCACCTCATGCGCGCTTCGACGAGGAAGTTTGTGGTGCTTCTGCTCGGGGTGTTACTCCTCGGTTTCCTGCTGTTTCGTTCGCGCGCGTTGCTCCATTTGGGCGATTTCAGCGGGGCAAAGCTCCTGCACGCCGTGCGCGGCGCAAATCCGCTGTATTTGATTCTCTCTATTCTCGCCATCTATCTGTGTTATGCGTTGCGCGCGCTGCGCTGGCAGAGCTTTCAAAGGCATGTTGGCCCCGCGCACTTTGGCGATATCTACCCCATGACGCTGGCTGGTTTCTCCGCCGTGTTCCTACTCGGCCGCGCCGGAGAACCCGTGCGCCCGGTACTTCTCGCGCGAAAAGGGAAAATTCCTCTTGCGGACACCTTTGGCATCTGGGCGCTGGAGCGGTTGTTTGACGTGGCGAGCATGGCCGTAATTGCCGCGATTGCTTTGCTGATCTTCAAGTCCACGGCGCAGACCGGCGACGCCGCGGATGCCGTGCAGCGGGCCGCCAGAACAGCGGGGGCGCTGCTGGCTGTGGGAGTCGCGAGCGCTACCGCGGCGCTCATCTATTTGCGGGTGCACGGTACATCCATCGCCGAGCGGCGGCTGCGCACCTGGCTTGCCGCGGACGGTTGGCGCTCCGCAACCGCCAAAATTATTTTGGGTTTCATACGCGGAATTCAAACGGTGCGTTCGTGGAAGGACTTGCTGAGCGCGGTATTTTATTCGAGTGTCCATTGGTTTTTGGTGCTGGTGGTGTACTTCCTGGTGTCGCGGAGTTTTGCAGGACGTCTCGGCGAGTTAACTCTCAGCGACTGCATGCTGCTTCTCGCCTTTACGCTGGTTGGCTCGGTGGTGCAATTGCCCGCCGTGGGAGGCGGTTCGCAGGCGCTGGCAATCTTTGCCTACACCAAGGTTTTTGGGGTAGAAAGTGAGCCGGCGGTGGCCGCGGCCATCGTCTTGTGGCTCGTCACATTTGCGTCGTGTAGTCTTGTGGGCGTGCCGCTGCTTTTGCATGAGGGCTTGTCCCTTGGAAAGCTGCGGCAGTTTGCGAAACGTGAAAAAGAAGAGCTGGAAGAAGTAGCGGCGGGCAGGCTGCCGGATGGCGGCCATGCGGGAGGATCGGGCGAGTGAAATGTCCTTTCTGTGCGCATCTTGACGACAAAGTGATCGACTCCCGCGAAGGGCGCACCGGCGATACCATTCGCCGGCGTCGCGAATGCCTGAAATGTGCCCGGCGCTTCACCACCTACGAGCGCATCGACGAAATTCCTTACATGGTGATCAAGAAGGACGGCCGGCGTGAGCGCTTCGAACGCCAGAAAATCTTGCAAGGGCTGTTGAAGGCTTGCGAGAAGCGCCCGGTGCCCACGCCCAAGCTCGAAGCCATCGTCGATGAGATCGAAGGCGTCGTGCACGAAGCCACTGAGCGCGAACTGACCACCACCGAAATTGGCGAGCAAATCATGCACCGCCTGAAAAAACTCGACAAGGTCGCCTACGTGCGCTTTGCGTCGGTGTACATGGACTTCAAGGACGTGCAGGAGTTTATGTCCGAGCTGAAGAACCTGCTGAAGGCCGGCGCGAAGAAGTAACCACAATTCTTCTCTAGGAGAAAAGCATGCCGAAAAAGAAATATGCCCGTGTTTTGCTTGGACTGCTGATTGCCGCATGCGTGCCAATGTTTGCGACGATAACTAAGACTGCTGATCTATTCAAAGCAGAAAACATTAAGGCGCATGTGAAGTTCTTGTCCAGCGATTTGCTGGAGGGGCGGGGAACGGGGCAGCGCGGCGGCGATCTCGCGGCGGAATACATCGCCACGCAATTTTCCTTGTATGGATTGAAGCCCGCCGGAGAAAATGGCACGTATTTTCAGGGCGTGCCTATGGTGGGTGTGAAGACGCTGCCGGATACTTCGTTCCAACTTGCTCCGGCAAATGGCGAAACGCTGCAACTGAAAATGCGGGACGATTTTGTTACGCACGACCAGACGCAAACGGAGAGTGCGGACATTGATGCGCCGATTGTTTTTGTGGGATTTGGAATTACGGCGCCGGAATATCAATGGAACGATTACAAAAGCGCGGATCTGAAGGGAAAGGTGGCGCTGCTCTTTGTGAACGAGCCCGCTTCGGATGACCCCAAATTTTTCAAAGGGAAAGCGCTCACGTACTACGGGCGGTGGACATATAAGTTTGAAGAAACGGCGCGGCGCGGGGCAGTTGCCACGCTGATCATTCACCGAACGGACCTGGCCAGTTATGGCTGGAATGTGGTGCGGAATTCCTGGGGCACGGAGCGGTCCTTGCTGAAAAATGACGGGTCACCAAAGTTGAAAGCGGCCTCGTGGGTTCAACTGGAGGTGGCGCGCCAGCTGGTGGCCATGGCGGGGCTGGACCTAGACAAGTTGTTTGCGCGAGCGCAATCGCGGGATTTTATGCCTGTGGAGCTGCCGGTGCGGCTGAAGGCGCATGTGACGAGCCAGTTGCGGCCGTTCATTTCCAGGAATGTTTTGGCGATGCTGCCGGGAAGCGATGCGAAGGGCCGCGAAGAAGCGGTACTCTACACAGCGCACTACGATCACCTGGGAATCGTGCGGGAAATGAAGGGCGACAACATTTATAACGGGGCGGACGATAACGCCACGGGGTGCGGTATTTTGCTGGAGATGGCGCGTGTGTTTGGCTTTCTGGGCGCGGCGCCGCCCCGGTCGATACTGTTTGCGGCAGTAACGGGCGAAGAGCAAGGATTGCTCGGGTCGGAATTTCTGGGCAAGCATTCGCCCGTCGCGGCGGGAAAAATCGCGCTGGACCTGAATTTTGACGATGTGCCTCCGCTCGGAGATCCGGAAGAAGTGGAAGTCAGCGGCGCGGAGCGGACGACGTTTTACCCGATGGTGGAGTCGGCGGCGAAAGAGTTTGGCTTGACGATTCGTCCCGATGCATTTCCGCAAGCGGGATACTACTACCGGTCCGACCATTTCAGCCTCGCGCGCGTTGGAATCCCGGCATTCTCCGTGAATGAAGGCGAAAAATTCAAAGGCCACACTCTGGAGTGGGGCATGGCACAACACAAAGACTACGAGGAGA
>JBGOTL010000064.1:0-21622 GCA_041476465.1 Candidatus Acidiferrum sp.
CGGGCTGGCCGTGCCGCTTTGGCCCGAAGCAGCGGTTATGCCTCCCGTGGCGCCGAAAGCCGATGCGGTGCGCAGGATGGTGCCAACATTGCCGGGATCCTGCACACCCGCGAGAACGACCAACAAGGGCGAGCAAACTGTTTTGGAAGTGCTGAGCAAATCGTCCAATGAGGGCGCTCTGGGTTGCACGAGGGCAGCTACACCCTGTGGATGCTCGGTGTCCGCGAGTCCTTCGAACAGGCGATCCGTGGTGCGCAAAACCGGAAAGCCGATCTCTGGGCGCCCGATCAGGGGCGCCAGCCGGTCGCGGTGCCGCTCGCCGGATTCGCTCAAGAGCACAGCTTCGATCCGGCAGCCGGAGCTGAGGGCTTCCTCGACCAGGCGAACGCCTTCCACACCCACGCAACCGGATTCCGTGGGAAGTCCTCCGCGCAGGGCGATGCGGAATTGCTTGAGCCAGCGATTTTCGCGGCTGGTGAGAATATTGTCCCCCGGCGAAAGTTGCCCCGAACGGGAGCTTTTTGCGGGTGTGGCCATCACAGGGAGGGTAACAAATTTATGCCATGTGGCGTTAACAATGCAGGCTTGCGCCGGCTGCCCATGTGGGACCACGATTGCACCTGCAACTTCCCTGTGATAGCTTCGCGGCCAAGGAAGACGATTTGGCGGTAGGCTGAGGCAGGGGAGTGCAGCTACGCCAGAGGCCTGAAACTTGTCGGCTGAAATTCTGAAGATTCACGCAACAACGCCCGAAGCACATCTGCTTCGTTATGCCGCGCAATGGCTGAGGCGTGGCGCAGTGATCGCCATCCCTACAGACACGCTCTATGGACTGGCCGCCGATCCGATGAATCTTGCCGCGGTAGACGAAATCTATCGTGTCAAGGGCAGGCCGGAGACGCGGGCGCTGCCCATCCTTATTAACTCGCCGGAACAAGGCCTGCTGCTAGGACGCAATCTTCCGAAGAATTTTGAGAAACTCGCGGAGGCCTGCTGGCCGGGCGCGCTGACCATGGTGGTGGATGCTTCCAACCGGCTGCCTTTGAAGGTCACCGCAAACACGCGGCGCATCGCGCTGCGCTGGCCAAAGAATGAAGTGGTCCAGCAGTTGATTCAGGAGTTTGGCGGGCCCATCACTGGCACCAGCGCGAATCTTTCCGGGCGCCCCTCTTGCGGGAGTGGAGAAGAAGTGTTTCGGCAGTTGGGCGACCGCATCCCACTGATTCTGGATGCCGGCGCGACCGGCGAGACGCTGCCGTCGACGATTGTCGAGTTCCACGGCGAAGAGTGGCGCATCGGGCGCGAAGGCGCGATCTCCGCTGAAGATATTGAAAAGGCGATGGAATCCTAGGGCGCTCCTGAAAAAGCCATTTAACTGTCATCCCGAGCGCAGCGAGGGATCTGCTTTTTGCGAAAAGACTAAGAAAAAGCAGTTTCCTCGTCGCCTTCGGCTCCTCGGAATGACACGAATAGGAGTTTCTTCGGCAGTCTGCTAGTGTGCTTCGCTCGGCTTGCGTCCTACTTTATCCCGGAAATCGCTGCAAGAAATCAAGGTTTGCAGGATTGGATTCGATGAGGAAAGTCAGCGAGGAAGGGTCTGCTGGTGAATTGCTAGAGCAAGCAATTAGAAAGAGCGTTGCGGCTAGAGGAAAAAGAAAAGAAAGAGAGGAGAGAAAGCTTATCGCAGAGAGGGGGATGGAGACGCAGAGGGCGCAGAGAAACAGCGGCCTGGGCGGAAAACTGGCGATTAGCGGGGCGGGGCATAGCAGATT
The DNA here is from genome assembly GCA_041476465.1 of Candidatus Acidiferrum sp. Classification (GTDB taxonomy): domain Bacteria; phylum Acidobacteriota; class Terriglobia; order Acidiferrales; family UBA7541; genus Acidiferrum. The sequence continues at coordinate 1,773 of JBGOTL010000064.1, forward strand.
TTACCGAGAATAGCGGGACCGCGCGCACCGGTTGCGGATGGGAGATTGGCCGGGCGCTGGTGGAAAGATTCATACGCGAGCAGCGCGAAGGCGTAGGCCTCTTTGGCGTCTTCGGGAATGCCCAGGCGAGAGGAAGGCAGCAACTCAATGCCCGGCAATGCTGCATCTAATTGAGCGAGAATAAGCGGATTATGCGCTCCGCCGCCGGAAACGATGAGTTGATGAATTTTCGATTGGGGTAGCACGAACCGGTTTAGAGCGTCCACGACAGAAAGCGCGGTGAAAATAGTGGCCGCGCGGAGGAGGTCCGCGCGCTTGGCGCGATATCGGCTGCCGAGCGCCAGAAGTTTCTGCATATATGCTTGGCCGTAGTATTCGCGGCCAGTGCTCTTTGGCGGAGCAAGTCTCAGGTAAGGATCCCGCATCAGTTCATCGAGCAGCGCCGGGATGCTGCGGCCGCTCCGCGCAAGCCGAGCATCTTTGTCGAAACGCTGGCGGCCGTGCGTGAAATGGGAAACCAGCGCATCGATGAGCATATTGCCCGGGCCGGTATCGAAGGCAAAAACTTCGGCAGGCTTCGCGGCGCGCGGAAGCACGGTGATGTTCCCGATGCCGCCAAGATTCAGCGAAACGCGGCCGAGCTTGGCATGGCGATACAACAGGTAGTCGGCGTAAGGAACAAGCGGCGCACCCTGACCGCCGAGCGCGATATCCGCGGGACGAAAATCACCAACGGTGGTGATGCCAGTTTTCGCTGCGATGACCGCAGGATCGCCGATTTGGAACGTTGAGGCGGTAAGCCGTCCAAAACAAGAAACGGGCGTTCCTTGATGAAAGACCGTCTGGCCGTGACTGCCAATGAGTGAAATGCGCGAAGGTGATACGCGGAATCGCCGGCAGGCCGCGAGCACCGCTTCCGCAAAGAACTCCCCGAGACGAAAATTGAGCTGACTCAGGCTGCCCGCGGTGATGGGATGGCCTTCCGCGACCCGAAGGATTTCTTTCCGCAGCACCGGGGAGAACTTAGCGGAGGTATGAGCGAGAAGTGTTGTGTTAATTTTCGGCGGCGCGCCGGAGATACGCGTGAGGGCGACGTCGATGCCGTCGGCAGAGGTGCCGGACATCAGGCCGAGAACCAGCATGGTCGATTTGCTCATAAAATCTGTTTCTTGAGCTCCGCGAGTAGATTTAAGGCATCGAGGGGCTTAAGCTGATCGAGATCAGCGCCCCGCAGCTTTTCCAAGACTTCGCGATCCAGCGCGGTGAAGAGCACTTGCTGGTTCCCGTTCGTATTCCCGGCGTCGGCGGCCCCGGGAGATAATTTTTCACTGAGCTGGTGCTCGCTCTGCTCGTGGCGCTTCAGGACTTCGCGGGCGCGCTCGATGACACTGCGCGGGAGTCCCGCAAGCCGCGCCACTTCGATGCCATAGCTCTTGTCCGCGCTGCCCGGCTCCACATGACGGAGGAAGATGATCTCGCTCGGTGTTTCTTTCACGGAAACGTGCACATTTTTTACCGCGGGCAGAAGTTCAGCCAACTCGGTCAGTTCGTGATAGTGCGTGGCAAACAAGGTGCGCGAACGAGTGTGCTTCTGCAGATGCTCGACGACGGCCCAGGCGATCGAGAGGCCGTCAAAAGTGGATGTGCCGCGGCCCACTTCATCCAGTAACACGAGACTCGCGGGCGTGGCGTGGTTCAGAATGGCGGCGACTTCGCTCATCTCCACGAGGAAGGTGGAACGGCCGCGCGCGAGATTATCGCTGGCGCCAATGCGCGTGAAGATGCGGTCCGTGATGGGCAGCTTGGCCTGCTGCGCCGGCACGAACGAACCGATTTGCGCCATTAGCACGATGAGCGCGGCTTGGCGAAGGTATGTGGATTTGCCGCCCATGTTCGGCCCGGTGATCAGCAGAAGCTGTTGCCGGCCGGACTCGAGGAAAAGATCATTGGGCACGAACCGTTCGCCCTTCTGCCGTAACAACTCTTCAATAACCGGATGGCGCCCGCCGATGATAAGCAGTTCGCTGGTGGCGCTGAATTCCGGGCGAATGTAATTGCGGTCGGCGGCAAGTTTTGCAAAGGCCGCGAGCACATCAAGCTGTGCCACGGCGGCCGCGGTGCGGCGCAGGCGCGCAGCTTCGGCTGCGACGCCGGAGCGAATTTCCAAGAAGAGGCGGCGCTCGATCTCGAGGATGCTTTCATCCGCTGCCAGGATTTTGCGCTCGTACTCTTTGAGCTCCGTGGAAGTGAATCGTTCGGCGTTGACCAAGGTCTGCTTGCGCTCGTAATCCGCGGGAGCAAGATGTAGATTGGGCTTAGAGATTTCGATGTAGTAGCCGAAGATCTGATTGAAGCGGATTTTGAGCGATCCGATATTGGTGCGCTTGCGCTCGCGTTCCTCCATCGCTGCGATGATTTGCTTGCTATGCAGGCTGAGCTGGCGCAGTTCGTCAAGCTCGCCATGAAAGCCAGAGCGAATCATTCCCGGATCGCTGGCTAGCGCCGGCGGTTCTTCGGCTATGGCCTTCTCCAGACGCTCGCGCATGTCCGTAAGATCGTCAATCTCGGTATAAAGTAGGCGCAAAAGTTCGCTGCCGCCGGCCGGAGGAGGTGTGAGGAAATTCTTAAGAACGGGAAGCTGGGCGAGAGATTTACGCAGGGCCACCAATTCGCGCGGCGTGGCCAGCCCCAGGGTAATGCGGCTGGTCAGGCGTTCGAGGTCGAGGATACCACGCAGCTCCTTGCGAATTTCCCCCCGCACGACGGTTTGCTGCACCAGGTGCCCGACGGCGCTGAGCCGCGCTTCGATGGCCTCCCGGTTGATCAGCGGACGGATCATCCACGAACGCAGAAGGCGCGCGCCCATACCCGTGACGGTGGCATCGAGCGCGGCGATCAGTGTGGTGGGACCCGCGGCCTTATTCTCCTCGGCGAAGATCGGCGTCAACAACTCGAGATTCCTCACGGACACGGGGTCCAACACCAGCGAGTCGTGTTGTTCGTAATAGCGGATGCGGTCGAGATGCCGCAGCGCTTCAAGGCTATGCGCGTCGTCGCCGCGGGCGGCATTTTCGCGCAAATAGTGGATTATGGCCCCGGCCGCGGCGAGCGCTTGCGAATGATCGTCCAGGCCAAACCCCGCCAACTCTGCAACCCCAAATTGTTCGCGCACGATGCGTTCCGCATAATCGCGGTGGAAAACCCAGTCTTCCAGGCTGCTCTCTACGCCGCCTGCGCCATCGAGAAGAGACTGTTTCGCTGTTTCGAAGAGTTGTTGCGGGCGGGGCAGTAGCGTCTCGCGTGGGCGCAGCAATTGAAGTTCGTCGCGAAGGGCTTCCTGCGCTCCCGGACCGGACACTTCCGTGGCCTGGAATTCTCCCGTGGAGAGATCAACGAAGGCCAGACCGATGGGAGACCCCGAAGAGTGGCTCGCCACCGCGGCAAGAAAGTTATTCTCGCGCGCGTCGAGGACTGCCACGTCCGTGGCCGTGCCGGGAGTGATCACGCGGACTACTTCACGGCGCACCAACTTCTTCCCGGGGCCCGGCTGTTCCATCTGCTCGCAGATGGCGATCTTGAAGCCCGCGCGGATCAGCCGGGCGATATAACTCTCCGCGGCGTGATACGGCACGCCGCACATCGGGATGGGCTGCCCTTTTTCGCGGTTTCGAGACGTGAGCGTAATCTGCAGCTCACGCGAGGCGATCATTGCGTCTTCGTAGAACAGCTCGTAAAAATCGCCAAGGCGAAAGAGCAACAAGGCGTGCGGGTAGCGCGTTTTGACGGTTTGATACTGCTGCATCAGCGGTGTGGAAGCTTCGCTCATCGGTGCGAGACGTTCGGCCTCATTCTTATGCTTAACTGCGGAACGGTCAACCGCGGATCCCCAGCTGCGTCAGCAGAAACGCGTAATCAAGGGCAATCTCGCGCAGATAGTCGTAGCGCCCGGAGGCCCCGCCGTGCCCGGCGCCCATATTAATCTTGAAGACCAGCGGATTCTTATCCGTTTTCATGGCGCGCAATTTTGCGACGTATTTCGCCGGTTCCCAGAACATTACCTGGCTGTCGTTCAAGCCGGTTTTTACCAGCAGGGTTGGGTACGCTTTGCGCTCCACATTGGTATACGGGCAGTAGCCCTTCATATAAAAATAGTCCTCGGCGAGCTGCGGATTGCCCCACTCTTCGTATTCGCCAATGGTTAGCGGCAGCGAAGCGTCCAGCATGGTGTTCAATACATCCACAAAAGGCACATGGCTGATGACCACTCGGAAAAGATCGGGCCGCAGATTTGTAACCGCTCCCATGAGCAGGCCACCGGCGCTGCCCCCTTCAATCACCAGCTTCTGTGCGGAAGTATAGCGTTGGCCGATCAGGTGTTCCGCAACCGCGATAAAATCCGTAAAGGTGTTCAACTTCCGGCGCAGGCGTCCCGCATCGTGCCACTGCTTGCCCAGTTCGCCGCCGCCTCGAATGTGGGCGACCGCGTAGACCACGCCACGATTTAGCAAGCTCAAACGGTTCGAACTAAAGGAAACGGGAACGGAAATGCCGTAGCTGCCGTAACCGTAGAGAAGAAGGGGCGCGCTCGCATCGCGGGGCGTGTCGCGGCGGTAGACGATGGAGACAGGCACGCGCGTTCCGTCCTGGGCGGTCACATGCTGGCGTTCACTGGCGTACTGTGCCGTGTCATAACCACCAAGGACGGGCTGCTGCTTGCGGAGAATCCGTTCGCGCGTTCGGAGGTCATAATCGTAAACGGATCGAGGCGTGATGAACGATTCGTACTGGAAACGAACGTGCCGGGCGTGGAACTCCGGATTGGTTCCAATCAAGGCGTTGTAGGCGGGCTCGCTGAACTCGATGCGGTGTGACGCTGCTAGTGCATCGGGCCCTGCCGTTGCAAGGTCAAGAATGCGCAAATACGGCAGCCCATCTTCGCGTTCGAACAGAACAAGGTGCGTTTGGAAAGCACTTACGCCTGCCAGCATCACTTGGGAACGGTTGGGCACGACTTCCCGCCAGTGTTCGCGGCGGGGATCAGTGACAGGAACAGCCGAGAGACGAAACGTGCGGCCGCCAGAGTTTGTTCGAATGTAGAACACGCCGCCGGTGGCATCCCCCAAAGCCCCCGGGTGGTGGTCGGCGTAATACTCATGTTCGTCCTCGCGCGGAGCCATGATCCGAAACTCGGCCGCCGGCTGGTCCGCGCGCAAGAAGCGGACTTCGCTGGTGGTGTGACTTGCACTTACGAGCAGCAGATACGCCGCGCTGCAGGTTCTTTCCACCTCGACATGAAAGCGTTCGTCCGTTTCCTCAAAAACCAGCTGATCCGCTTCGGAAGCGCCCAGCACGTGGCGGTAGAGCCGGTGGGAGCGCTTGGTGATTTCGTCTTCCACGGTATAGAACAGCGTGCGATTGTCCGCGGCCCAGGCAACGCTGGTAACGCGCTCAACATGCTCCGGCAGAGTTTCGTTGGTACGCAAATCCTTGAGTTGCAGCGTGTATTGCCGGAAGCCTGTGGTATCCGTGGAAAAGGCGAGGAACTGGTTGTCATCGCTCACCTCGAACGAGCCGAGGCCCATAAACGAATGCCCCTCAGCCAGAAGATTCAGATCGAGCAGAATCTGTTCCGGCGCATCGTCGGCATCGGGGGCATCGCGCCGCCGGCAGTAAATCTGATACTGTTTGCCTTCTTCGGTCCGCGTGAAGTAGAAATACCCGCGCAACCGGTAGGGAACTGAGAGATCGGTCTGCAGGATGCGGCCGAGCATCTCCTGGTAGAGTTGCTCCTGAAACGCTTCGGTTGGCCGCAGTACGGCATCGGTGTAAGCGTTTTCCGCTTGGAGATAGGCGATGACTTGCGGATTGGTTTTCTCGCGCAGCCAGGCGTAGGGGTCGACGCCCAGGTCTCCATGCAAGGAGCGCTCCACTGGTTGACGTTGAGCGAGCGGCGCCGTGGCCTGGGTAGTTTCATTGGCGCGGGCGTCTTGAGCTTGGCCTGGCGTAATTGTGTGGGTGTCGGGCTTCATGGGGCTCTTTAGTGTAAGCTCGCGCCTGAGTGCGGGCGCTGCGGTAAACGCATTCCCTTGCGTCCGCTATACTAACGGAAGTCGGCTACCGGAGAAAGCCGGGCGGGCAGCCCGCGCAAAGTAAATGGCACAAGAGACGGAAATTAAGCTGAAAATTGCTGACGCTAAGAAATTTCAGCGGGTACTGAAACGACTCGGGGCCAAGCCCATCACAGGCGGGACCACGCGTATGCGCGAAGTGAACCTCATTTTTGACACTCCGGAAGGCGGATTGGCCAAGCATGGCCAGTTGCTGCGGATACGGACCGAAACGCGCGAAGCAGCCAGAAAAAGTACTCGAAAAAATGCGGCCCAACGCGTGGTGCTAACTTTTAAGAGTCCTGCAATTCTGGTGAAGCGAGACAGTACGAGGGTGGGGACGAGCAAGTCCGAGACGGGAAGACTGGTGCCCGCCGGCCGTCACAAAGTGAGGGAAGAGTTCGAAGTTGAAGTCGCCAATGCCACGCTCCTCCAGAATATTTTCGAAGGGCTCGGGATGCGTGGATGGTTCCGGTATGAAAAGTACCGGACCACCTACGCGCTACCTGCCAGGAGCCGCTGGGCCAGGGGACTTCTGATCGAACTTGACGAGACCCCCATCGGAACGTTTGCGGAACTGGAAGGCCCGCCAGAAGCGATTGACCGGGCAGCGAAAGAACTTGGCTATTCGCATCGAGACTATGTTTTGAAGGATTATCTGTCGTTGTACATGGATGAATGTCGCAGACGCGGTGAACAACCCCGCGATATGCTCTTTACGAACCGCAAGTGACCAGCTTGCCAGCGATTCCTGCATCCCTCTTATTCTCTTGACATTACAGCGCACCCGGCTTATCACTTAGCACGGAGTGAATTTTCAGCGATGAGCGCGTTCACCGAACACGAACCTGGCCCTAGTAGCAGCCAGGCGAACTGCGCTCGCAGAATTGCGCAGCGGATAGAAGTCCAGGAAATCGCGCGCCAAGGCTTGGGGCCCGCGTCAGCCGTTGGTTGGGGAGAGTTCACGTTTGGCTAAAGGTAAGTCCATTGATATGAGACTTTTACCCGCGGCCGGCCGAAACGGTTCGCGGGTTTTTTGTTGGCCGGCAGGCCTCTAGGCCAGCGGTTTAATTGAGCAAGAAAGAGCGTTTTTATGCTGTATGCAACAGAGCTGATGGGCGCGACGGCACACGACTCCGAAGGACACTACATCGGACGTGTGCGAGAATTTTTCATTGAGCCTGCGGATCAGCCCAATCGCATTTCTCATTTCCTGATTTCGCGCGGACGGTTTCAGCCGCTCATTGCCCGCTATGACCAGGTCTTCTCGGTGGCACCGGGCAATATTGTGCTGAATGTCGGCGAGCGCGCCCTGCAGCTGTATAGGCCGAATGAGGGCTGGCTGGCGGTTCGCAAGGATTTGCTGGATCAGCAAATCATCGACACCCGAGGCCGGAAAGTTGTTCGCGTCAACGACGTGGACTTCGCCGAGCAAAAGAACAACGGAAACGTCGAGTTGCGCGTGGCGCAGGTGGATGTGGGGCTCCCCGGCGCCATTCGGCGACTGTTGCAGGGCGTGGCGTCTCCCGCGCTGCTTCGCAAGCTGCAGGGCAAACTTCCCCAAAAGTATATTCGCTGGGAGTTCGTCAACCTGATTGAGCCCGATCCGATGCGCCGCGTGAAGCTGCGCATCACTCACGAAAAGCTTGAGGACCTGCATCCCGCCGATCTTGCCGAAATGATGGAAGAGCTTTCTGCTGCGGAGCGGCAGGGAATCATCGCGTCGCTGGACGAAGAGACCGCCGCGGAGGTGCTTGCGGAGCTGGACGAGAGACTGACAACGCAGATCGTGGAGAAGCTCGATCCCGGGAAAGCCGCGGACATTTTGGAAGAGATGGCCCCGGACGCGGCCGCGGACCTGCTTGCTGATCTTTCAAAAGAGACTTCGGAAGAGCTGCTCGATGAGATGCCAGGCCAGGAGGCCGCCGACGTGCGGGAGTTGCTGGCCTTCGATGAAACGACGGCGGGCGGCATGATGAATACGGAGTTCGTGTTCGTGGGTGAATCGCTTACGCGCGAAGAAGCGCTGGAGTGGATGCGCGGGCAGGATTTGAACTTCGAGCAGCTCGATACCATCGTGCTGCTCGATGCCGAGGCGCAATTTTCCGGGACGGTCCCAGTGGCCCGGCTGTTGCTAGCAGCCCCGGAACAGAGGATGTCCGAATTGAAAACCGAGCCGCTCTTGAGCGTATCGCCGAACGACGACGAAAAGGATGTATTCGAGGTGTTCGACAAATACAACCTGCGCATGCTGACCGTTGTCGACAAAGAAAAGCATCCCATCGGGACCATCACCGTGGACGACGTAGTCTCGCGGCTGGTGAAAAAATAGCAGGAACATGCCCCAGGAATGAATTGGCAAACCATTTCGGCGAAATTTGACACCGTGCGGGAAGGCGGCACGGACCTGCAAAAGCGCATCCGCGGCCTGCGGCGGCGTCTTACGCTGCTGCTGGCGGTGGTGGGCCCGGGGATTATCACCTCCAACGTGGACAACGACGCCGGCGGAATTTCCACCTATTCACAGGCGGGCGCGCAGTATGGATATGCGCTGCTCTGGTCGTTAATCCCCATGACCATCGCGCTTTATGTAACCGAAGAAATGTGCGCGCGCATGGGAGTCATGACCGGCAAGGGCCTTTCCGATTTGATCCGGGAAGAATTCGGATTTCGGCCCACATTCTTCGTGATGGTGACAGGCTTCCTGGTGGACCTCGCAAACGTGGTGGCCGAGTTTGCCGGCGTGGCCGCGGCCATGGAAATTTTCCATGTCAACAAGTACGTCGCCGTGCCGATCGCTGCGCTCATCGTCTGGATTCTGGTGCTGAAAGGGACCTACAAGCAGGTGGAAGTGATCTTCTTATTCGCTTGTGGCTTCTACCTCACTTACATTATTTCCGCCATTCTGGCCAAGCCCGATTGGCTTCTCGCGGCGCGCATGACGGTTATTCCCACCATTCATGCAGACTCTGGCTTTCTGCTGATGCTGACAGGATTGGTCGGGACCACCATCGCCCCGTGGCAATTCTTCTATCTGCAAGCGGGTTTCGTGGAGAAGAAAGTGAATCCGCGGCAGTATCCACAAGCCCGCGCGGACGTGCTGGTCGGCAGCGTCAGCTGCATGATCATCGTGTTCTTCATCATCGTGTGTACCGCGGCCACGCTGCATGTGGCGGGTTTGCGCAACATTGCCGAGGCAAGAGATGCTGCGAAAGCCTTAATCCCGCTGGCGGGGAAATGGGCTGGATACACATTCGCGTTTGGTTTGTTGAACGCTTCCTTGTTCGCGGCCTCGATTCTTCCGCTCTCCACCGCGCACGTGATTTGCGAGGGCCTCGGATTTGAAGCCGGGATCGATCACAAATTCAAGGAAGCGCCGATCTTTTACTGGCTGTATACCGTGCTCATCGTAGTTGGAGCAGGTGTGGTTCTCCTTCCGCATGCCCCGCTCTGGAAAATATTGATCTTTTCGCAAGTGGGGAATGGCATCTGGCTGCCAGTGGTGATTATCTTCATTCTGCTGCTCGTCAACCGCAAGGATTTGATGGGCCAACACGTGAATACGCTCACTTTCAATGTCGTCGCCTGGGTAACAGCGATCGCCATGATCGTGCTTACGCTGGTGCTGGTCTATACAGCGCTGTTCCAGACCAGTGCGCTGGTCCCTGGGTAGCTATCCGACACAACACACCAGGATTGCGCTGCCGCGCAAGCGTATGTTAACTTTGTGGCGTAAAGAGGAATCTTCAGGGAAAGCCGTGTCGCAGAGGAACTCACACAACACGCTACAAGTGGCCTCATCCCAGACTCTCGGTACGGTCACGGCCGAAGAAGCGCGCCTGCTGGAATCGCTGGACCTCACCCGGCTGCCCAGTCATGTGGCCGTGATTATGGACGGCAACGGGCGCTGGGCGCAAAAGCGGCACTTGCCGCGCATCGCAGGGCACCGCTCCGGCACGCAATCCGCTCGCTCGACGATTGAAACTTGCGCGCGGTTGAAAATCGAAGCGCTCACCCTGTATGCCTTCTCGGTCGAGAATTGGCGCCGCCCTAAAACTGAAATCGAATTCCTCATGCAGCTCCTGCGCGAATATCTGCGCCAGGAAATGCCGCTCATCCAGAAAAACAATATTCGCATGCGCTTTCTCGGCCGTGCCGATGAGCTGCCCGCGGGCGTCCAGAAGGACATCCGGGAGGCCATGGAAGCCACGGCAGGGAACACCGGCATGGTTCTCTCCGTGGCGCTGAACTATGGCGGGCGCGCGGAAATCGTCGATGCCATGAATGCGATTCTGGCGGAGCGCAATGGTCACGGCGCGCACCAGCTGGTCACTGAAGAGCAAGTCGCGCGGCATTTGTACACGGACGGTTTGCCGGATCCCGACTTGCTCATCCGCACGAGCGGTGAAATGCGCGTAAGCAATTTCCTATTGTGGCAAATTGCTTACGCGGAGATTTTCGTCACCGATACGCTCTGGCCGGATTTCAACCGCGCGCGGATGCTGGAAGCCCTGGTCGAGTTTCAAAAACGTGAACGCCGCTACGGCGGCATCCGAGAGGGCGAGCCTGCGCCACCGAAGCCCGCCCGCGTGGCGGGGGAGTGATTTTCGCGCCAACGTGGTCTCGTTCTTCCTCGTTCCTTCTCGCCTGTGATTTCTTTCCGCTGCAATGATGAGATACTGCTAGTGCCGTACGCCGGGAGAACTGTTTTCCATGACCTGGAAGAGAGTGGCAACAGCAGTCGTGCTGATTCCTGCCGTTGTAGGTCTGGTGTTGTGGGGCTCCACTGCTGTGGTGGCGCTGGCGGTCGCGCTGATCCTTTTGCTTTCGGTTTTTGAATTTTTCTCACTCGGCGATGCCATCGGTCACCGTGCCTATCGGTATTGGACCGCCGTCTGCGCCCTGCTTCTGGTTTACGTCCAGTATCTCGCAGCGGTTTCCCCTGTTCATGAACTGCCGGGTGGGTTGTCATTTCACCGGCAGATGGGGCGCTTCACCGGCGGATTGCCTACCGTTCAAGGCGCGTTTTTTCTTTTCCTGATGGGCGTCGCGGCGCTGACCCTTTGGACTAGACGTCCTCTGGTGGAAGCGCTGCCCGCCGCGGGAATCAGCTCCAGCGGTCTCCTCCTGGTCGCATTTCCGCTTACCTACGCGATCCGTCTGCACGGGCTGGGTGCCGAAGGCCCCCGGCTGCTGCTTTTTGCATTGGTGATTATCTGGGTTGCCGATACCCTCGCGTATTTTGTGGGGAGATCCATCGGCAAGCACGCGCTTGCGCCGCACCTCAGCCCGAAAAAAACTTGGGAAGGCACGGTGGCAAGTTTCGCTGGTTCACTGCTCGTGGCAGCACTGTTTACGAGGTGGCTCAGCGCGCCCTTGCCGCACTTGCTGGGTATGGCCGCCGTTGGCAATGTAGCGGGGCAAATGGGCGACCTGCTGGAGTCGGCCTACAAACGCAGTGCGGGAGTGAAGGATTCCGGGGGGTTGTTGCCGGGGCATGGTGGCGTGCTCGATCGCGTTGACGCGCTCATTCTGGCCATTCCCGTTGTCTGGTATTATTGGATTCTGATCTACTCGCCCAGATCATAGATTTGGCGCCCGCGAAGCGGACGACGTTCTGGCGCCCGCTAAGCGGGCGACCATCGCCAGGAATCTCCTGCAAAGGCATCTCGGAAAAAGGAATCTGTGAAATATCTTTCTATCTTGGGTGCGACGGGCTCCATCGGCCGGCAGACGCTCGCTGTCGTCGAGGCGCTGCCGGATCGCTTTGCCGTGGTGGCGCTGGCGGCTGGAGCGAATCTCGATGAACTGGTTGGCCAGATCGTGCGCCATCACCCGGAGTTGGTATCTGTCGGTGATGCCGGCAAAGCGAGCGAATTGGCGCAGCGCCTTAGCGCTGCGGGCATCTCTCCGCTGCCCGCGATTCATCATGGCCGTGCGGGCATGCTCGCCGTTGGCACGCATACCAAAGCAGACATCGTGGTATCGGCAGCAGTGGGTGTTGTAGGTCTGGAAGCCACCTTCGAAGCGGTGAAACTCGGTAAGACCATCGCTCTTTCAAATAAGGAAGTTCTGGTCGCTGCCGGCGAACTGGTCATGGCCGCGGCCAAGAAAGCTGGCCGCGAAGTACTTCCCGTAGACAGCGAGCACAACGCGGTACATCAATGCCTCCGCGGAGGCGCCCACGGCGAAGTCCGCCGGATTGTCCTGACCGCCTCCGGTGGCCCGTTTCGCAAGACCCCTCTGAAAGCCCTGGAGACGGTAACCACTGAGCAGGCTCTGGCGCATCCCAACTGGCGTATGGGCAACCGCATCACCATCGACTCCGCCACCATGATGAATAAGGGCTTTGAGGTCATCGAAGCGCGGTGGCTTTTCGGCGTGCGCCCGGACCAGATTGATGTCGTCATCCACCCGCAGTCCACGATTCATTCCATGGTGGAATTCGTGGACGGTTCCGTTCTCGCACAACTCGGTCCAACCGATATGCGCATGCCCATCCAATATGCGTTAACCTATCCTGAGAGGGTCGCATCTAATCAAGTGGAGTTGGATTGGAGCAATCTGAAGCGCCTTGATTTTGAGAAGGCTTTGACGCGGCGTTTCCCTTGCCTGCGCCTGGCGCGAGAAGCCATGAAAAAGGGCGGCGCGTTGCCTTGTGCTTTAAACGCCGCGGATGAAGTGGCGGTTACCGCGTTCCTGGAGCACAAGTTGCCGTTCCTGGGGATTCCGGAAGTGATTGAGCGCGTTCTGGGCCGTACCCAGCGAGTGCGTTTTGCATCCATGGACGATGTGCTGGCGGCCGATGCCGAAGCCCGGCGCATCGCCAGGGAAGAAGTTGAGCGGCTCACCGCGGCAAAGCCCGTCGCTCACTAAGAGAGAAAGAAGAGGAAGATCGTCAGCATGCAGACAGTGTTCGGCTTTATTCTGGTTTTGGGAGTGTTGGTCCTCGTACACGAGTGGGGACACTTCATCGTTGCGCGTTTCTTCGGCGTTCGCGTCGATGTTTTTTCGATTGGATTTGGACCGCGGCTTTTTGGCAGGAAGCGCGGCGCCACGGATTGGCGGATCAGCGCCATTCCACTCGGCGGCTACGTCCGCATGGCCGGACAGGACCTGAGCGAAATCGATTCTGGAGATCAGACGCCAACCGGCGCCCCCGACGAGCTCATGAGCAAGAAACGCTGGCAGCGCGCGCTGATTTCCTTTGCAGGGCCTGCTATTAACCTGATTTTCCCCATCTTCCTTTTGACCGGCTATTTTGTGATCAAAGGCGATCCCTATCCAAAATATGAAGACAGACCACTCGTAATTCTAGACGTACAAAAGGATTCGCCACTTTCAAAAGGAGGCGTGGTGAAAGGCGACCGCATTGCCACGCTGAATGGAATTCAGAACCCAACCTGGGGCACCGCCGAGTCCGAATTGAGCAAAGGAACGACCGACCGGGAATTTCAGCTTGTCCTGGACCATCAGGGAGAATCGCGAAATTTGGTAGTGAGTACCGCGGGAATGCAGAAGCCAGAGTTTTTGTTCGGTTACCCCCCCAACACACCGCTTGTTGGATACGCGGATAAGAGCCTGCCGGCCTATGAAGCGGGTGTCCGGCGAGGGGATGTGATCGAGTCCGTCAATGGGCAGAAGCTGGACAACTGGCCGGCAATGGTGGACGCCATCCAGCAAACTGAAGGGGAACCCCTCGAGGTCTCGCTTCGACGCAAAGGCCAAGACCTCACGCTGCGCGTCACCCCCAAGAAGGGAAACAACGAGCGCGGCGCATCCGTTTGGATCATTGGGATTCGCCCGGGCCAGGAATATTCTTTTCGCCGCGTGAATTTGTCACAAGCGATTTCTTCCGCGAACAATTTTACTTGGAATAATTCCATCCAGGTCCTAACCGTGGTAGGGAGACTCTTTACCGGGAAAATGTCCATAAAGCAGCTACAGAGCGTGATCGGAATTGCGTCAGAAGCGGGTCACGCCGTCGAGGAAGGCACCTTTGCGGTGGTGGCGCTCATGGCCGCGCTGAGCCTGAACTTGGCCATCCTCAATCTCCTTCCTATACCCATTTTGGATGGCGGAAACATCCTTCTCCTTTCTCTCGAAGGTATTCGTCGCCGCGATTTCAGCCTGGCCTTCAAGGAGCGATTTATTCAAGTCGGGCTGGTCTTTCTTTTAGCCCTGTTTGCTTACGTTATGTACAATGACGTAGTGCGGCTGCTGCCCATTCACTCCTAGCTCGCGGACGCCGTACCCTCGGAGAACGAAGCATGTCTGCATCCCCGGCACACCGGGTTTCCACCGGTGAGCGCATCAATACGGAGCTAACTACAGGCAAACTGCAGCAAGCCCTGCGGCAGCGCGGCATCCGCATGACCCGCCAGCGGCAGGTGATCCTGCAGGTCATGGACGCCGCGGAGCAGCATCTGGACGTGGACCAGATTTTCGATCGCGCGCAGAAACTGGATTCCGGCGTGCACCTCGTCACCGTCTACCGCACCATCGACCTCCTCAAGAAGCAGGGCTTAATCGACGAGCTGGACTTGCTGCATCTTCGCGGCGATCGCCACTACTACGAAACGCACGGCCCGCGCGACCACATCCACGTCGCTTGCTTGCGCTGCGGCAAAGTACGCGAATTCGAAAGCCGCCTCTATGAACAACTGAAACAGCAAATCGCGCGAGACTTCGACATGAAGGTAACCATCTCCCGCACCGAAGTCGGCGGCTACTGCTCCGAATGCCTCGCCCAAGGCGCAAAGTAGCGCCTCGGCCCAATGTGAGAGATGCTCAATGACTCGGTGTGCGTGGGATCCAGCAACAGTTCAACTGAGGGAGGTAGGAACCTCCTCTCCAATTAACGAAGCTCGATTGCTTGACTCGTTTCCTCCTGCGGTTCCCTCTTACAAAGTAGGGCCTTTGACCAGTTCATTGATTTGCTTTCAGCGGCGTAGATGACTTTCTTATGTAACGCCTTTCGAGATAGTCCGCAGCGGATACCAGCAGATAATAATAGAGCCACAGAAATACGAACTCAGGAGCAAATGGATTGAGGCTCCTTCCGAACTTAAAATATAAGTTGTCATACTTCTCAAGCAATGGCCCCAAGAGGAACATAGGCCAAGACAACAGGTAGGACACAACGATTTCTGCCCGAGAACACGCATGGCAATCGGTATAACGACTGTCCATATATAGAAGAGGACCGATAACCCACCCCAGAGCGAAGGCTGGAAACAGGGATAAGCAAACCTTTATCCATCCGGGTCTTATGGCGTCTACAAGTTTCAAGTGACGATCACCGCCTTTCTGTAACGGGAGGGGCGCGGATTTGATTCTAGAGGTCTCGTCCGTGTCCGAGAGAGCTTTCTATTTACGATGGTTCCATTCTTGATACTTCCCCGGGAAATGCGTAGCTAGAATATAACTTGACAAGTGGTTGCATACACCCCGATGATGCGTGCTCGCATCGGAGGGCACATGCTTAAGGGTTTAACCGGGCTTCGACCACGAATATCAGACGCTCCGCGCCAACTTATTTCTGCACCGCTCTTCTCTTGCGGATACCCGTGGAGTTCATGTCCACGGATCGATTTTCAGAAGCCCAGCTCCTCGATAGTAGTAACACCAACTGCTCCAGGGCCAATCGCCGGGATGCTGGACGAGCTTCTCTTTGACCGGATTGGCGTGCATGTAGTGTAGTTTCTCCCGCAGCTTTGCGCGGGAGTATACGTTGAAATCATAATACCTGCGTTGCCAGAATCTACGAAGCACGCCAGCGGCTTCAGGAAAGCCAAGCGTGAGCTGGCCCTTTCGAGTACGCTTTCTTCCGCGCATTCTGCGTGAAAGTCTTTGCTTGAACACTTGAATGATTCTTGCTGGACTGACCCGGCCGGATTCGCTGATAAGCAAGTGAACGTGTTGGGGCATGATGACGTACCCGACTAATGCGAAGCCATAACGGGAGCGAACCTCTGAGAGAATGTTGACTGTCAAATTTCTGGCGCGGACGGTGCCGAGCAAGAGCCTGCGTTGATAGCAACAAAAGGTGATGAAATGCAGGTCGCCGTAGCCTGTAAGGCGTTTTAGATTTTTGGGCATAAGCGTGAAGAGGGGCCCACCCTTTGCAAAGTACGCAAAGGGTAGGCCACCCCGGATGGCTATGCCTTATCACTTTACGGTAATATTCAACAGTGGGTATCCCAGTTGCGAGCTTTGAATATCGAAGACAAAGCATGCGCCACCCGCCCAGCTCCTCGATAGTAGTAACACCAACTGCTCCAGGGCCAATCGCCGGGATGCTGGACGAGCTTCTCTTTGACCGGATTGGCGTGCATGTAGTGTAGTTTTTCCTGTAGCTTTGCGCGGGAGTGTAAAGGGGTCTAGGGACAATGTGTAAAGGATGTCATGGGACTGAACAAAGGTGCGCAAAGGGTAGGCCACCCCGGAAGGTTGTGTCTTATCACTTCATGGTAATATTCAACAGTGGGTATCCCAGTTGCGAGCTTTGAATATCGAAGACAAAGCATGCGCCACCCGCGGGCACGTTCAACACTTCTTAGGCATAGCAGTAAGCCCTTGCACTGCGAACATTACGGACTATATCTCTTCCAACCTATTCAAAGTTCCCGCGAACTCGTGCGGTCACTAGGACCGGAAAAGGAGACGGATGAATCAACGAATCTCGCAAGCTCTCTCGCAAAAGTCATTGGGTTTTGCTCTCATAGGGGTGGTTGCAATAGCGAGCGGTCTTGTCTATGTGTTTTTTGTTCGGCACCTACCCACCCCCCCCCAACTTGTCATCTCGAGTTGTCAAAGTACAGTCGCGGGCAAGCGGCGGCTCACTACCCAATCTCGACTCGCGTTCGACCTGCCGGACACGGACTTTACAATCGAGTCTGGCACGCCAGATATGATTATTGGCCCATACCACATAATCACGCACAAAGGGCAGACCGGGAAAATGGAAATAGCCTATGGTGATCTTAGCTTTAGCCGCGAGTTGGAGTCACTCCCCACGTTCTCCAAGTTTGTCGAGCAGCGAGACATACGCACTGTTCAGGGAGGCGTGGTAGGCATAGACCACTGGGGGTATCTGGATGGCAAAGAGCGCTGGAGGTATGTCAAATTTGTCTGGGGAGATGAAGTAGGGTATCGTCCCGCATCGGGGCAAGAAGCCAAATTGTGGGACCAAGTCATCAGTTCGGGGTGCCTCTTAGCTGGCCCAGCCAATTGACTTGGAACGCCCATTAACCTGACCTGCGCCCTGGCTCTGCGCACGGCATCATACGACACTCAGATCTTTGATCGGCACTTTTCCACATTCCGTTCGAATGATACCAATATGATAAACTACTTTACATGGTATCTTATCCGTGCTATTATGTTGTGTGACCTCTCGACTTCCCCTTCCTACTCTTCACACTCCCGCTCACTCTGTCTCTCTGTATGCGCGCCCATTCTGGCTCAACAGGACGCCCTTTAACTCCTTTCCTTTGAATTCACTGCGCACACTTGTTGTCACAACCGGGGGGGGGGCATTACGGTCAAGCATAAACACGATGGAGTGCGCCTTCCGCATCCAAGAACGCGTTGCGGGACGCGGCCTGTGAGCCGGCACTGCAAGAACTCAGCTGCTGCGGGCAGACCGGAACCGTCGCAGGCGGGTGAAGAACTTATTTGCAGTCTCGATATCGCGCGCGATCTGCGCGCGCAACTCCTCGGGGCCGTTGAATTTCTTTTCGTCGCGCAGGCGTTTCCAGAAGCGGACTTCAATGCGTTTCGCCGTGAAATTTCCGGAATAGTCCAGCAAATGCGTTTCCACACTAAGCGCCGAACCGTTAAATGTCGGCCGCATGCCGATGTTGGTGACCGAACGATGGCTGCTCGTTTCGCCTTCCAGCAGCGTCCGCGTAATGTAGACGCCGCACCCCGGCAAGAGCTCCTGGTCGGGTTTCAAATTCATTGTCGGAAACGTGAATTTCCGTCCGGTCCCCGTGCCACTCACCACTTCACCGGTCAGCACAAAAGGACGGCCAAGCAGGCGTGCAGCGTGGGTCACATCCCCTTCCGCAATCTCTTTGCGGATGAGCGTGCTGGACGCGATTTCGCCCTCCAGCGCCACCGGCGGATGAATCACCACGTCAAAACCATAGCGCATGCCAAGTTCCCGCAGCACTTTCACGTGACCCGCCTGGCGATGCCCGAAACGAAAGTTGTCTCCGACCACCACGGCGCGAGCCTGCAGGTCGTTCACCAGAATCTGTTCGACGAAATCCTCGGGTGACAGCCGTGAAAGCTCCATGGTAAATGGCAGCACCACAGCGGCCTCCATACCCACCAAGCCAAACCACTCCATGCGCTGCTGATTCGTTGAGATACGCGGGGGCGCGGCCTCCGGGCGCAGTACTTTGAGTGGCGGCGGTTCGAAGGTCAGCGCCGTAGCCACCGCGCCGCATTCACGCGCCCGCGCCAGGGCGAACTTCAGAATCCTCTGATGTCCCAGATGAATCCCGTCGAAGTTTCCGATTGTAAGTACGCTTCCTCGTCCCGCCGCGCCATACCGCGCAGCCCATTCCGCTGAACTAGAAAATGCCGCCAACTTTCCCGGAATGCTCACTAGCTGCGCACCGCCGCCACTCATCGTGATGGCCGGCGGCGCATCCACCCGCACCTCGAGCTGCAATCCGTCATAAGCGAGTTGCACATTCGGGAAGCCCAAGTCGCGAAGGCGTGCATTGGTTTCCTGATGCGGCAAGTCGTGCGCGATGTGCGTAAACCATGCGCGCCGTGGCTTTATCCGCTGAATCAGCGCCAGCGCCTGCTCCACGGTCTGGTGCATGGGGTGTGGCACGTCGCGCAGGGCGTCGAGAATCAGGTCGTCGAGGCCCTCCAGCAGAGCATAGGAAGATTCCGGCAGCTTGCTGAAGTCCGTGAGGTACGCGGCGCGGCCAAAGCGAAAACCAAGCACCTCCATGTCGCCGTGCAGCAGCGGCACCGGAAGGAACGCCACGCCAAGAAGTTCGACCGGCCCGCGCAACACATTTAGCGTAACGCTCGGCACGGTGCTCAACGTCGGCTTATCGTCGAAAACATAGCTGAATGCCCGCCGGATCACGCGAAACGTCTCTTCATTGCTGTAGACCGGTAGCGCGGCGCGTTGCCGGATGTTGTAGGGGCGTATGTCGTCGAAGCCCAGGATGTGGTCGGCGTGGCTGTGCGTCAGCAGGATGGCGTCCAGCCGGTCTATTCCCGCGCGAAGCGCCTGCGTGCGAAAATCCGGCGTGGTGTCGATGACCACGTTCTGTCCATTCTGCGAGAGCAGGATGGAGGGACGCAGCCGTTTGTCGCGGGGGTCCTTTGAATCGCAGACCGGGCAATGGCATCCGAGCGTCGGCACGCCCATGGAGGTGCCGGAACCAAGTACCGTGAGCTGGATGGAGGCGGAAGACTTCATCAGAGAAATGTTTCCCTTGGTGCGGGACTTCTGCCAGCAAACCGGTTTAAGGGCGTGTCTTAGCTTTTGGCGGCGCGGCGGCCTGCGCGGCGATCGCTTGATTGACCTCGAGATAAGTCATTTTCAGCTTGCCGAGCAAGTCGAGAAGCAGGCTCTCTTCTTCCGGCGCGAGATGCCCTTTGGTCTTTTCGTGCAGCGCATCCAGCATGTCAATGAGTTCGCGCGCTGCGTCCGGGTCAATCACCGGCTGCCCGGTGCGCGGATCCGCATAAGCGCCGAGCACCATC
>JBGOTL010000065.1:0-21597 GCA_041476465.1 Candidatus Acidiferrum sp.
AGCCACTCGCCAAATCAAACCACAAGGTTCTGAAGCTACGTGTTCCAGAGGAGCATTTGCGAACATTGCATCTCACCCATGCAATCGATATTGAGAAATCCACGCTTTGTTCGCGTCCAGGAACTGAGCGCCGCTAACTAAAACCATCGCTGGAGGGGACGGGTGGCGCATCCTTAAAAGGCTGAAATTTCTCCGGGTCGCCTTCACTTTGCGATTTTGTTTCGTGCCTGCCTGCGGCGGGCAGGCAAAGGGTGGGCGACTCTTTGCTTCGCTTTCTCGAATTTCATCTTCACGGAAACAGCTTTGGGTTGGGCACGTTTTCTTCCGCTTTGGCACTAGCGGACTTCAAGAACTCGTCGAGGCGGAGGAATTTGCGCCCGAGGGCGGCGCTGTAGGCGGACCATTCATCTTCGGCCCCGGGACCGGCAAGCGCAGCGCGAACGGCAGCCATCTTGGAATCCAGATCGTCGAGGTAATGAAAGACCATGGCTTCGCGGATCATGGGCAGCTTCGGAGAGCCGAATTCGTATTCGCCGTGATGGCTGATCAAAAGGTGCTGCACGACGGTCTTTAGCGCCGGCGGAAAGTTTCCCTGCGCATCCATGGCGCGATTTACAGTTTCGAGTTCCATAACGATGTGGCCGAGCAGCTGGCCTTCCGTGGTGTAGCTGATGGCCCGTTCGTAGCAAAGCTCATCCAGCTTTCCAACGTCATGCAGGATGGCGACGGTCATGAGCAGATCCGCATCCAGTTCGGGATAGTGCGCCGCGACCTGCTTGGCCAGACCGCAGAGGCCAACCACATGCTCCAGCAGGCCACCCAGATACGCGTGATGCATGACTTTGGCGGCGGGGGCGCGCTTGAAGCGCGGAACAATCTTCGGGTCGCTGATAATTCCGTTGACCAGCTTATTCAGCCAGGGGTTGCGGATCGCCGCGGCGTGTTCGAAGAGTTCGTTGTAGAGTTTCTCCACATCACAAGCGGTATGCGGCAGGAAGTCGGCCAGATTGATTTCGTCCGGCTTGGCCAGGCGGACCTGCTGGAGCGAGAGTTGCGGCTTGTTGCGGTAAATCTCCACCCGCGCCTGAATCTTCACAAAATCGTCGCGGCTGATGTCCTTGGCGGAGGCCTCAAACTGGTCCCACATGCGTGCTTCAATGGTGCCGGTGCTGTCGCCAAGCTCCATGCGCAGATAGGGTTTGCCCGCGGCGGTACTGCGAATTTCTTTTTCATGAACCAGAAAATAGCTGGTAACGCTCTGCTCCGAGGTAAGGTCTTTGACGAACGACGTCTTCATGTGCGGGATTTTTTTCCAAAGAGAATGAATTTCTTGTGGCCCTTCTTTCCCTTGGTCACCTCCGGCGTGGCGCTTACTTCCTGAATTTCCGAATTTCCGCCGCCGGCGATATCCAGATAGCCGGGCTTGATCACCACATAGCTCTGTTCGCGAAGAGTCTTCAGGTACTCGCGCAAAGCGGGTTCCATGCGTTCGCTGTAGAGGTGGTCCATGATTTCGTTCTCTACTTTTGGCAGCGGCTGCTCGCCCTCGTCATAGTGCTCCAAAACTTGAAGAATCAGATAACCCTGTTTGGTTTCCATGACCTCGGTGAGTTCATTCTTCTTCATCTTGAAAACAACATCTTCCAGCTCTTTGGCCAGCTCACCGCGCTTGTAAACGCCCAGGAAGCCGCCTTGCTTTGCGGTGCTGCCATCGGAGAAGCGCTTGGCCATTTCCACAAACTCATCACCGTCCTTGATACGTTTCAGCGTTGTTTCCGCTTTCTTTTTCAGGTCCGGGAGTTCCGCTTCTTTCTTTCCCGCGGTACTCACTTCGATGGAGCGCAGCGCCACTTGTTCCTGCCGCACGTACTCCTTCTTGTGCGCTTCGTAGTATTTTTCGATTTCGTCGTGAACAACGGAAATGTGAGAACCCACTTCCCTGCTGACCACCGCCTGGGTCAGCGAGGAATTCCGAATGTTATTCTTGAAGTCTTCCCAATTCATTCCTTGGGAGGAAACCGCTTTTTCGAGCTCTTCCATGCTGCCGAGGTTATTTTGGACGCGTATCTGATCGAGTTTCTTGATTACTTCCGGTTCCACACTTATGCCCATGTCCTTCCCGCGCTGCACCATAAGCGACTGGTCGATCAGATCGCGCAGCGCGTGCTTCTGGCGGTCCTCCACGGCCACCTGCAACTGCTCGGGCGTGCAGCGCGTCGCACATTCCTGCCGCGCATCTTCTTCGGCGGAGGCGCGCGCTTTATCGTATTCGGAGCGCGTGATAATTTCGTTATTCACCCGAGCAATAATTTCCTCGACGACCTTGCCTTCGCTGGCCGCGGCCTTCTTCACAACCGCTGGCGCCTTTTCGGGAGCGGCCGCACCCGGCTGTTCCAACGTCGGCATGGGCGCCGGCGCCGGCTTGTCCTTCTCCTGCGCCAGAAGCGGCAGGGCGGCCAAGCAGGCCACGATGATTGCTAGTTTTCGCATGAAATTCCTCATAGTTAAAGTTTAGCTCTGCCCCTGAAGGCCGAGCAATACGTTTCTGAGCGCAGCCACCACCGGCTGGCCGCGCGTCAATTCCATCCAAAGCGTTCCGCTGGGATCCAGCTTGATGCCCTTATGAGACCTTACCACTTTGACGAGCGTGGCGGGGTCCAGCGGGGTCTCCGCATGAAAACGGATGGCCATGCGGCTGCCCTGGCGCTCCACCGCGGAGATGCGCAGGCGCTCGCAAGTGGATTTGAGGACGGCATACTCCAAAAGGTTTTCTACCGGCACCGGCATGGCCCCGAAGCGGTCTTCGAGTTCCTTTCGCACGTCCTGCTTTTCTTCATCGCTGGCCACCGAGGAAATACGCTTGTACGTCCGCAAGCGCAGATTTTCAGTGGGAATATAATCCTGCGGGATTCGCACATCCATGCCCAGACTGAGTGTGGTGCGGAGTTCCGGCGCGGCTTCCTGGCCCTTCAACTTGGCGACGGCGCGTTCCAGCATCTGAACATACAGATCGAATCCAATGGATTCTATGTGCCCGTGCTGCTGCCGCCCCAGCATGTTGCCCGCGCCGCGCAACTCCAGGTCCAGCGCGGCGATCCGGAATCCAGCGCCCAGTTCGCTGAATTCCTTCATCGCGGAGAGCCGTTTGCGCGCGATCTCCGAGAGGTTCCCTTCCGACGGCACAAGAAGATAAGCGTATGCGCGCTGCGAGGAACGCCCCACGCGCCCGCGCAACTGATACAGTTCGGCGAGGCCCAGGCGGTCAGCACGATTGATGAGGATGGTGTTGGCGCGCGGAATATCCAAGCCGTTTTCGACGATCGTTGTGGCCACCAGCACATCGGCTTCATCGCGAATGAACTTCATCATCGCGCTCTCCAGGGTCTTTTCCCCCAACTGGCCGTGGCCCACCACAACACGCGCCTTGGGCACCAGCTTGGATACCAGCGCGGCCAGGGAATAGATCGATTCCACGCGATTGTGAATGAAGTAGACCTGACCGTCGCGGGCCATTTCCGTTTCAATGGCGCGGCGGACGAGCTCTTCATGGAAGGGCGCGACCACGGTCTGAATCGCGAGGCGGTCACGCGGGGGCGTTTCGATCACCGACATATCCCGCAATCCAACCAGCGACATGTGCAGGGTTCGTGGAATCGGTGTGGCAGAGAGCGCCAGGGCGTCGACGTTTTTCCGCAGCTCCTTCAAGCGTTCCTTGTGCGCCACGCCGAATCGTTGCTCCTCATCCACGACGAGCAGCCCAAGATCTTGAAACTTGATGTCCTTCGAGAGCAGCCGATGCGTGCCGATGATTACATCCACCTTGCCGGCTTCCAGATCCGCGAGGATCACCTTCTGCTCGGCGGCGTTGCGGAAACGGCTCAGCATTTCAATGCGCGCGGGAAAAGCCGCAAAACGCCGCTTAAAGGTCTCAAAATGCTGGAAGGCCAGGATGGTGGTGGGGGCCAGGATGGCTACTTGTTTTCCATCCGTAATGGCCTTAAACGCGGCGCGCATGGCCACTTCCGTCTTGCCATAGCCGACGTCTCCGCACAGCAGGCGGTCCATCGGCGCGGGGCGCTCCATATCGCGCTTAATGTCGGAGATCGCGGTGACTTGATCCGTGGTTTCCTCGAATTCAAAAGCGTCTTCAAATTCGCGCTGCCAGTTTCCGTCCGGTGAGAAAGTAAAGCCCGTGGCCGTTTTTCGCTCGGCATACAGCTCCAGAAGCTGGTCCGCCATGTCTTCCAGCGATTTGCGCACCCGCGTTTTGCGTGTGGTCCAGGCGGTGCCGCCGAGTTTATCGAGCGAAGGCTCCAGGCCTTCCACCACGCGATAGCTCTGCACCAGGTCCATGCGCTCAAGAGGGACGTACAACCGCGATTCGCCGGCGTACTTCAGCAGCATGAACTCGCCACGGCGGCCGTCCGATTCGATCAGCCGGAGTCCTTCGAACTGCCCGATCCCGTGGTCCACGTGCACCACGTAATCGGCAGGCTTCAGCTCCGCGAAATCGCTGAAGAAACCCGAGGTACGAATCTTGTGGCTGGGACGCTCGAGCGCGGGCGCGACGTCAAAAAGATCGCCATTGCCGAAAAGCGTGAGCTTGGACTCGGGAAACACCACGCCCTCGGCAAAAGGAGCGCGGATGAGAAGTAACGCCGCGGTTTCCAGCGCCGCCTCGGCGGTATAACCGGCGGCGGCCTCTTCCGATTCGCCGAGCACATAGGGAAGTTCGTATTCACGGCAGATATCGGCGAGGCGCTCCAGTTCTCCAGTGCTGGCTGCGGTGAGAAAAATCGTTCCGCCGGCGGCGAGTTGCGCCTTCACTTCGCCCATGCAGGCAGCGACATTCCCGTGGAAACGCGCGCTGGGACGTGAAGGCAGATCGAAGTGCGGCACGGAGTCCGCGTGCAAGCCGAGTTGCTCCAGTTCGATGTGGGAAGCTTTCGCGATGGCCTTCGCGAACTCTTCTTCCGTCCAGAAATAGTGTCCTGGCATTGGCGAGTTCGCTTGTCCATGCCGTTCGTAATTCTCGGTGGCAGCCGCGAGATGCCGCGTGGCGGCTTCGCGCAGTGTCTGCGGCTCGTCAAGAAAAACGATTGGCCGCAGAGAACTTTCCGCCAATTCGAAGAGCGCGCTCTGGCCGGGTTCATTCGCCGGCCCAAAATACGAGAAGGCTTCGCTGGAGGAGGGTTCCTTGGCTGCCGCACTGCGCGCCGTGGCGAAAGACCATTCCGTCAACGGAAGAAGCGTGGTGCGCACTACAGGCGCAACCGAGCGCTGCGTGCGCGGGTCGAATTCGCGCACGGATTCCACGGTGTCTCCCAGAAGTTCGATGCGCACGGGACGCGCCGCTTCCGGCGAAAATACATCGATAATCCCGCCGCGCACGGCGAACTGCCCGGGCAGCTCGACCATCTCTGTTCGCGCATAGCCCACGCCCGTCAGATGTTGGAGGAGTTCCCCGTGAGGAATTTCGGTGTCCTTGGCAAGCGTGCGTGCAAGAGAAAGGTAGATGTAGGGATCTTGATACCGCCAGAACGCCGCGGTGACCGGCGCGATTGCCAGAGAGACTTCACCGTTGGCCAGGCGATAGAGCGTGGCGGCTCGACGCTCCAGAATATCGGGGTGCGGGCTCTGCGCTTCCCAGGGGAGGGTGTCAAAAGCGGGGAGCGTGGCCACCCCGCCGGCGGTGCCAGGAAAAATAGCCGAAAAGAAACGCACCGTTTCCACCAGGGATTCCGCGCGACGATTGGATTCCGTGACGAAAAATGCCGGGCGTCTTAATTCATGAGTGAGGTACGCGGCAACCAGGGCTTTTGCGGCGTCCTGCAATCCGGAAATAGCGATGACATTGCCGCCGGAACGCAACGCGGCCAGCGCGCCTTCCATTGCCGGATGGCGGAGCAGGGCCTCCAATCTTTCACGGACGGCGGATAGGATCATCGTCTGGCTGAATCAGGGTTCCGCTCGGGGGGCGCGCGAGCCTTCACGAATTTTTCTCAGAATCTCCGTCGTCGAGTACCCCGGAACAACCGGGATCGAGACGACACGCCCCCCGGCCGCCTCCACCTCTTCGCGGCCGACAATTTTGTCGCCGGGCCAGTCGCCACCCTTCACCAGGATATCCGGCAGCAAACGCGCTATCAGTTCACGCGGCGTGCTGTCGTCAAAAACGACCACCGCGTCAACGCATTCGAGCGCCGCCAGAATTTCGCAGCGCTCGCGTTCCGGCAGAACCGGGCGTCCCTCGCCCTTCAATTGGCGCACGCTGGCGTCGCTATTGACACCCACAATCAGCGCATCGCCCAGTTCGCGCGCCTGCTCCAGGCTTCGAAGATGCCCCGGGTGCAGCAGATCGAAGCAGCCATTGGTGAAAACGATTCGCCGCCCGTTGCGTTTCTCGCGGGCAAACCGCACAATCGCTTCTTCCAAAGTAAGAATCGCCGAATTCAAGGGGTCTCCATGCGGGCACCGGCACACGTCAAGATTTCAACGGTTCAAGAAGTAGTTTATCACGCGGGGCAGACGGCACGCCGCCCTGGGCGGCCGGCACAATGAAAAACCGCGATGGACTGCGCGCGGTAGCTGCCATTACGTTGCTTTTGACGAGTTTCCTGCTGACACGGACGTCTTCCTATCGCGAGAAGACGGTAATCGCGGCGGCGGGCGGGTGCTCCATGGAGATGGACATCGTGGAACCCGCTTCGGGTGCGGGGCAAGACTCGGTGGTGTTGTTTCACGGGCTTTCCGCCAACAAGAAAATCATGTCCTACCTTGCGCGGGGTTTCGCGGAGCAGGGGCTGCGCGTGTTTGTTCCGGATTTTCCGGGGCACGGACGGACACCCGGCCCGTTCACTCCGGCGAGGGTCGAGGAATGCGCGGAGTCGCTGCTGCGCGGTTTAAGCGCGCGCGGGACAATCGATCCGCAACGGACGGTTCTCGCGGGCCACTCGATGGGCGCGGTGATTGCGCTGCGCGTAGCCGCGCGCGTTCGCGTGGCAGGCGTGATTGCGATTTCCCCGGCTCCCACGCGCCCGGCGCATGGCGTGTCGCCGGAGATGCTCTTGTTTCAAGATGCCGCCCCGCTCCCAGCGAATGCGCTTGTCCTCAGCGGAGGCCTGGAGCCGGAGAGCATGCGTGGCAGCGCGAAAGATTTATGGACCTCGCGGATGGACAGTCCCGGCAAGGCCGGGATCTTCGACGCCGCGGCGACACGTGAAGACTCTGGAATCGCCAACTATTACGTCATCCCTCGCGCCACGCACGTCAGCCTGCTGTTTACGCCGGCCACCGTCGCTCTTTCGCAAGAATGGACCGCGCGCCTACTTCACCTGGCAAATCCGGCTCGTTTGCCTTCGCTGCTAGGGCTAATGGGATGCTTCCTGGGCCTTGCTGGACTGTTGCTTCTAGCGGGTCGCTTCCTCCGGGAAGTGCTTGGGAAGAGGCGGATGGACGAATCCACCGCTGCGGGCCGCCACATTCTTTTTCTGCGTCTTTTTCTCGAAATTATCAGCGTTTCTCTTCTGGTGGTCCTGCTTCTTCGATTCTGGCTGCCACTGCGTTTTCTTCACGTATTTGAAGGCGACTATCTGGCCAGCTTCTTTTTGCTGGCGGGAATCCTGTTGCTCCTGTTGCATTACCGGGAGGCGCGAGCGGCACTAGCCGTCAAAGCAGCGCCACTCCTCGGCGCTGTGTTCTCAGGTCTCATAATCTTCCTGCTGACCACGGGATGGATAGACCTGACCGCAACTGAATCTTGGCTGAGCGCATCACGATGGCTGCGCTTCCCGGTCGTTTTCATCGCGGTGTTCGCATTCTGCCTGGCCATGGAAGTCGTGCTGGGGCCAATCGCGGTGCGTTCCGGATGGCGGCGGCTGACCATGGCACTGGCGCTTTTGCTTGTGGTATGGCTGGTGCTGGTCGGCGGAGTTTTCTATCTGCATACCGGGGAAATTCTCTTGGGGCTGCTTGCGCCGTATTTTGCTTTGCTTTTTGTGTTCCAGCGGATGGGTTCGGACCTGGTGCGCAGAGAAACCTGCTCCGCGGCAGCGGCCGGCGCCTTCGGTGCTATACTCTGGGCTGGTTTTTGTCTGGCGCTCTTTCCAGTCTCCTGAAGAGCCCTGGGCGCAAGTTATTGTCTCCTCAGCATTTCGCGCCGGGAGACCAAATCCGAGGCTCTCCACGAGAAGAAACTATGGCAGAGATTGCGATCATCGGCGGCGGGCCCTCCGGAACCATGTGTGGCGAGCAACTGGCCCGCGCCGGACACCAGGTGGAACTTTTAGATGAACACCTGGCATGGGAGAAACCCTGCGGCGGCGGACTTACCCACAAAGCCATTCAATGCTTCCCTTTCCTCATGGACAATCCCCATCCCAAAAAGCTGGTGCGCACGATTGATCTGATCAGCAGCGAAGACCAGCACGCGGTACTCGATCTGCAGCATCCCATCGTGGTCTATTCGCGCACGGTACTGAACGGGTTGCTGCTGGATCGCGCGGTGGAAGCGGGGTGCAAGGTTCAGCGCTCCCATGTGATGAGCGTGGATACGGCTTCGGAGAAGCCGCGCTATTGCGTGGAAGGCGAATGGCGCGCGGCGGATTTTCTGGTACTGGCGACCGGGGCGCGCAATCAACTCCTGCCGGAGACGCGGGCGCTGCAGCGTGATGAACTGGAAATGACGCAAGGTTACTTTGTTCCGCAAACCGCGGAAGCCATCACCATCAAGTTCTTACAAGATTTCGAGGGCTACATCTGGTCGTTCCCGCGAAGCGACCATCTTTCCGTGGGAATTTGCGGAAGCATGGAATCACACACCAGCACCGAGCTGCGCTCTCATCTCCAGACCTTTGTGGACAAGCAGAGAATTCCGACGAAGGACGCGAAGTTTTACAGTCATGTGCTTCCCTCGCCGCAGGAGCGCACACTTTCCGGGCGTAACGTGGTCGGCAGGAATTGGGCGATGGTCGGCGATGCCGCGGCCTGGGTGGACCCACTTACGGGAGAAGGCCTGTTCTACGCAATGCGCTCCGGCCAGCTCCTGGGACGTTCCCTCGTGGAGGGATGCCCAGAGAAGTATCCGGCTTGGGTTCGCGCGGCATTCTCAGCCGAACTGGAATTTGCGGCCAAAATCGTGCGGCGGTTCTACCGCGGGTCATTTCTTGGATCCGCAGTTACCACCCGGATGGTGCAGTTCTTGCAGCGAAACGCGGTTTTCCGCCAATTGATGGCGGATCTTTTCAGCGGCACGCAGGAATACAGCAACCTGAAGCAGCGCGTCTTGGGACACTTGGGTGGAACACTGAGCCATTTCGTCTCCAGCGTGCTCAATATCGAGCGCGCCGTGAATGTTGCCATGCCGGGCGGAAGCGCAGCCGCCGATTGACCCCGGCTCAATCATGTCATCCCGACGCCTGCCCGGACTTCTTGCGGCATATAGTCCCTCGCGGCACTCGCGCATCCAAAGAGAAAGCAAGCTTTCCATCTTGAGAGATTATGGCCACTGACCCGAATACCGCGGAGAAGAAAGAAGACGCCGGCCCGAAAGGCGCGAAGAAGAAGAGCCCATGGAAGGCGCTGCCAGACGTCTGGGCGTTGATGAAGCCACGGCGCGGGCTACTCGCCATCGGCTTCGTGTTGATGGCCATCAACCGGCTCGCGGGTTTGGTTCTGCCCGCTTCCACAAAATACTTCGTGGACAACGTGGTCGTAAAAAAACAGATGGGTCTCCTGACGCCAATTGTTTTGGGTGTCTTGGGCGCGACACTCATTCAGAGCCTCACGTCCTTCACCCTGACGCAAGTGCTTTCCAAATCGGCGCAGAAAATGATCACCGAATTGCGCCGCCAGGTGCAAGCGCACATCGGGAAGCTGCCGGTTTCGTTTTACGACGCCAATAAGACCGGCGTCCTGGTCTCGCGCATCATGAGCGACGTGGAAGGTGTCCGCAACCTGGTCGGCACGGGACTTGTTGAATTTGTTGGCGGCCTCATGACTGCCATCATCGCGCTGGTCTATCTTCTCTACACCAGTGTGTTCATGACCGGAGTGGCTTTCTCGATTTTGCTGGTTTGCGCTTTTGGATTAAACAAAGCCTTTAAGACCATCCGCCCCATCTTCCGCGCGCGGCCGAAAATCACCGCCGAAGTCACCGGGCGGCTTACGGAGTCTCTCGGCGGCGTCCGCGTGGTGAAGGGTTATCACGCAGAGGAGCGCGAGGAACGGGTTTTCGCCGCGGGTGTCCAGCGCTTGCTGGATAACGTATTAAAAACGCTTACCGCTACCTCTCTCATGAGTCTTTCTGCGGCCGGACTCATGGGCATTGTGAGCGCCATCATCATGGAACTCGGCGCCCACAAAATTCTCGCGGGCACGATGACCCTCGGCACATTTTTTGCCTTCAACGTTTTCCTCGTCTTGCTCGTCGCTCCGGTTTTTCAAATCGTGGCCATTGGCACGCAAATCACCGAAGCCATTACCGGCCTGGAGCGCACCCGCGAAATCCTCAACGAAAAAATGGAAGACGAAGCGCCGGGGCGCATTAATACTCTGGATCGCGTCAAGGGCCAAGTGGTGATGGAAAATGTGAGTTTTGCGTACGACTCGCGCAAAGAAGTTCTACAGGACGTCAGCTTCACGGCGGAACCCGGAACGGTTACCGCGCTGGTCGGGCCATCGGGGGCCGGCAAATCAACCCTTATCGGTCTGATTTGCGCGTTCTATGTGCCGCGGGACGGCCAGGTTTTCGTCGATGGCGTGGACTTGGCAACCGTAAAGCTCAATTCCTACCGGACACAGCTGGGCGTTGTCCTACAGGAGACTTTTCTTTTTGACGGCACGATTCGTGAGAACGTTGCGTTTGCGCGGCCCCATGCGACGGAAGAGGAAATTCTCGCGGCCTGCCACATCGCGCGCGTGGATGAATTCGCCGAGGGCTTCGAAAAAAAGTACGACACCATCGTCGGGGAGCGCGGCGTGAAACTTTCCGGCGGGCAAAAGCAGCGCGTTTCCATTGCGCGCGCCATCCTGGCCGACCCGCGCATTTTGATTTTGGATGAGGCCACCTCCAGCCTGGACTCCGAGTCCGAAGCGCTTATCCAGGAAGGCCTTCGTTACCTGATGCAAGGCCGCACGACGTTTGTGATCGCCCACCGGCTTTCCACCATCCGGCGCGCGGACCAGATTCTTGTTGTCGAAGGCGGCCGCATCATCGAGCGCGGCACGCATACGTCGCTTTATGCGGCGGGCGGGCGTTACTTCGATTTGTACACGAAACAGCACGCCGTCGAGGGCAATCTTTTCCTTGCTCCCGGCGAAGGCGGCGAGGGCGCGGAAGCGGATATTGCCGAGCCAAAAAATGGTTCCGGAGGCCGCGGCGATACCGCGCTGCCGGATGCCATCCGCCTTATTCGCGGCCAAAGCAGCTAGCACAAAATCTCCACACAAAAAGAGAAACGCGCGATCAAAAAACCGCGCGTGGTGCGTTTCTAAAAAAAGAAAACTCTCTTATGCCGTAGGCCGCCGGACCAGGGCCTTCTTGGCCGCGGCCTGAAGCGGAAGCAGCGTGGCCATTTTGCGGATCATGGCCAGAACCAGGCGCTTGTCGCCGTCGGAAAGCGTGGTGCTGTACTTCTTGATCTCGGCCAGAAAACGAATTTCGTCCTGGGAAAGCTCGCCGAGCATTTTCTGGGTTTCTTTATCACGCGGCGTCTCCGTGCCGGGAAAGAAGTCGGCCAGCGAAATGTCCATGGCTTCCGCGATTTTCGCAAGGGTTTCCAGTGAAGGCACGGTGTGGCCGTTCTCCACGCGGGAAAGATAGCAACGCAGCAGGCCGGTGCGGCGCTCGATGTCGCCCTGCGACAAGCCGCGCTGGGCGCGATAGGTCTTGATCACTTCGCCGATGTTTACCTGCGGTTTTTCTTTTGGCACGGTGTCCTCGCTTGCGGGGGTATCATAGTGAATAACAGCAGGAGTGGCAAGGGGGAAGTTTTCGGGGATGGCACGTAAAGGATAACGCGGCTGAGTGGGCCAGCTACGCGGCACCTGTACACGTCCAGTCCCAGGAATACCGAGCCCTCCGTCCTTTACCGCTGCGCCGTGGAAACAGTAACCGGCTGCTGCAGGCGGAACTCCAGCAGGGTTTCGCTGGGAACCTTTACCTGCTGGCCTTTGGTCAAAACCTGCACGCCCGCTCCTGCCGCGGAGCCGACTCCCGCGCCGATGGCCGCGCCCTTGCCGCCTCCGGCAATCGCGCCAATGATGGCCCCAACCACCGCGCCACCACCGACTTTCTTCGCGGTGTCCGAACCGCGTCCCTTCCCTTGCAAACTGTAGTCACTGCTGACCACCGGATAGTCCTTGCCGTCGATGATCATGCGCGTGAGCTCAAGTTGCAGCTCGGCGCTGCCGGAGATGTGACCGGCTTCCTGGGCATTCGCCAGACGTCCGTAGATGTCCGTCCCCTTGCGGGCCACGAGGAGGTTGTTGATGGTCAAGTCGGTCTCCAGACTCGCGTGAAAAACGTCGCCTACGTGGTTCTTTGAGGAATCGACGCCATCAATCATGCGCACCAGAAGCGACTGGCCGGCAGGAATGGTCATTGTGTCGCCCGGCTGCGCCGCCGGTCGAGGAGGAGCAGCAGGAGCCGCGGCAACTGGTTGCGTGGCGGCGGCAGGCGGCGCGGCAACGCGGCCGCTCTTGCCGGTGAAGGTCAGGCCCACCACATCGTTCACGTTGAAGGTCTGGACCTCGCCATTCACTTCAAAGCGCAAAACCGCTTGCGTACCGCCCAAGTATTTGCCCTGCAGAACTCGGCCGTCTTTTAGTTCCAGGGTGTCAGCGACCGCGCCGCCCACTAAAATCAAACCCAGGACGGCAGTGGCAAGGATTCGTGCGAAGTTCTTCATGATCTTCTCCTATGCAGCATTCTACTGCATTGGATGGCATGTGAGCGGATGAGGTTGTGAGGGCATGCCCGCTGTTCAATTTGGGAAACGTTGGACGGACGCAGCTCGTAAAGGAGCAAAGCAAGAAACGACCGGAAAAGATTTTTGCATGAAAGATGTGTGGCTTGAAGGATGTGACCCCCTCCCCCCTGTTTTTCGTAAGTGTTCATTCTAAAAAACTTAAACGGCGTATATGCAGTTGACACAGAAAGGTGGTAAGGTATGGAGGCCGTGACGGGGCAGTCCTTAAAGTTTAGGAACTTAAACGCAGATAGGAAGGTGGTGGAGACGGTCGAAGAGCTAATCGCCATTTATAAGCGTGAGTTTGGCGATAACTGGCAGGCGGTGTTCAGGGAGACTGTTAGCGTTTTTCCGGGCCAATCCTAAGGTCCTCAAGTTTATTGGCGACGACTTCCAAAAACTTCGCTACTCCGTCTTGGTTTCCAATGTGATGAGTGCCGGGGCCTGTTGGAGCTACAGCCACCTTGGTGATCTCCACGGCAAATTTGATACTTTCGTCGCTCAATGGGCGCATCTGAGATACCTCCTTATGCGGGTTGCAAGGCTATAACACAATAACGTGCCGCGCAAGATACGGGTGCCCGTGGCAGGATACGCAGATGCATGAAATTTTTGCTTGCCACGCAATGGGTACACAATGTATACGTTTGTCATACATTGTGTCAGAATGTAGCAAGAAGTGTCAGAAGGTGTTAAGAGTTGTCAAGAGTTGTTGGAAGTTATCGGGATCAAATTTGACGGCGGGAGAGCGAGTCGAACGCCCATTCCCATGTGTGGCATGGGAACCCTCCGATTATAAGTCGGGGGCATTACCTTTGATGCTATCCCGCCGTCGAAGCAATTCGGGGCGATCGGTGTAGTTAGTTAATTATGGGACCTTGCGCTTGCCGAAAGGCCAAGCGCGGTACCCGTAATCGGCGGCAAAAAGAACTTGCCCTGTGCGGTAGTGACGGAAATGCGTCACGAATCCGCCAGGGCAGGGCTTCTTGCCACCGTTGGGCTTTGGCCCATCGGGTGCCTTTTTCATGGCTGTCCTTTCCTCGGAGCGCCCCTGCCGCGAAGCGTGACGCGCCGATGAGAAACATTGAGTCGACCTACACCGATTCCCCGAATTTATTTTTTGTACCTTTGAATTTGACAGCGGGATGGAGTTCCGCTAAACTGAGGCTGGAAATTTCCACCCGCGCTGAATCGCGGGTACCGCGTAGGGGGTTACTCTTAAACCCCCTACGCGTTTCCATTTTCGTGTTTTCTTCTCTGCAATGCAAGCGAAAACCGCAAAATGGAGTATCTTTTCCACAGGACATCTATATGTGGTGGTGGCCTTTACCGAAATCTAAGGAGTTGGGATGAGAGTAGAAAAAGCGAAGTTTGATGCGACGCTAGCGAAGCTAATTAAGGCGAATCCTGAGCCACGCAAGAAGATAAAGACCCAAGGTAGGGGTGGCTCTAAGGCTCCGATACTGGCGAAGTGAGCTTGCTATAAGGCAGAACCGCCCCGTGAGTTAGATTCTTGAGCGTGCTGTCGAACATTTGCAATTGTTGTTCCCGCCGATTGAAGCGATACGAGAACTCATCGCAGTAGCGGCCTAAGTGCTTTATGGAAACGTGGTGATAGCTGCCCATGAGTCCGCGCTTGAACAGTGAGAAGCAATTCTCAATCGTGTTGGTGTGCGTCCGGCCTATCGCGTAAGAGCGGCTGTGATTGATTGTGCGGTGTTTGCCGGGGAAGCTCTCTTTCATGCCTATTTCATATATCGGGTGTTCATCGGTGTAGATCACGTCCACATCCTTGCTGACATGCTTCTCAATAACGGGCATGAGTATAGTTTTCTTGGAGTCTTTGACCGGGATTAGCCGTAGCTGGCCGCCACGCTCTACCATGCCCAGAACGATGTCATTCTTCTCTTTCTGACGGTAAGGCTTGCCAATGCGCGGTTTCCGCAAGCCAAGATGCGTTTCATCTGCCTCAACCTCGCCAGAGAGCAAAGTGCCGTCTTTCATGGCCTCACGGATTCTGTGCGCCAGATGCCATGCTGTGCGGTAATTCACGCCAAGGTGCCGCTGTAGCTGCATTGCAGACATGCCCTTCTTAGCCTCACAGATGAGCGCAATAGCGAGAAACCACTTGGTGAGGGGCAAATGCGTGTCATTGAAGATCGTGCCGCTAGTCGCGCTGAATTGCTTCGCACACTCTTTCTCTAAACACTGGTAGATGCGAACACGCTTGTTCTTGCCAGTCGTGCGCGTAATCGTGGACACGCTCATTGAGCCGCAATGAACG
Source organism: Candidatus Acidiferrum sp. (assembly GCA_041476465.1). Taxonomy (GTDB): domain Bacteria; phylum Acidobacteriota; class Terriglobia; order Acidiferrales; family UBA7541; genus Acidiferrum. Next base: position 15,253 of record JBGOTL010000065.1, read on the forward strand.
CAGCCAACACCGTGCGGCCAGCGCATTTTCTCAATATAATTGAGGCATTGATCGTCTGTTTTGAACTTGGCGTTTACGTCTATCAGCTTCATGGCAGCGCCCTCACAACCTAAACGCTACCAGATTAGCTTATCTGTGTCAAGTACATAATCGCCCTTAAACCTCTTTAGAATGAACACTTGTATAAGTGCGGATTCTAAAGTAGTTAGCGGGATAAGTAGTTCCCGAGTCCGCCGGGGCGGACGAGCTTTGCGATTCGCACGGGAATAGTATCGTGAAAAGCAAGATAAATAAAGGGTAAAGAAGGACAGGGATAAAGGGACAGTTCTAGGACTGGACGAGGCTGCGGTACAAGTTTGGCGGCTCTTCGTCAGGCTTGGAAGGCCTCGTATGATCTTGTGCGCGAGGCGGGGGGGGGGCAGCTCATTGGTCGACGGAATTGCTGGAGGACTTCGGCACGCCATGCACTGCCTCGGCGGCGCTCTTGTCCAGCGCGACTTCCCGACGAAACATTTTCCCTTCGAAAGTTAGAACTCCAGGGGAGTTTTTGATCGTCGCGACGTGTATCGGGCCGGGGAGCCTTTCCCCTATGGCTTGGACTGTTCGACTGACCAGGCGATATTCGACCGCGATACCATCAATTTCTGCTTCCCATCTGCCACTATAAAGGGTCAGTGGATCCCCATGGCTGATTGTCATGTATTCCTTTGGCACTCGACCCACGACGCAGTAAATAAGGGAGAAGCTGCGATCCTTTCCGAAATAAAGAATCACAGCCCAACCCGATTGTAGATGAGGATTAATGTCTGGCGGTGCATTAGTCCACTTGATCCCGTCTTGCAGCCAGGCCCCCTCAAGAGCGTCTGCAGGGGAAGCTCCGCCCATTCCCAGCGGGTAGAGGAGGAGCAAGAGGAGCACAAACTTCTTCATGGTTGCACCACAGGCGTATCGACTGCCGCGCCGACCCTTGTATTGCCCATGTTGTTCCACATGTAGTCGATCATACGCGTATCCGTTCCGTAGCAAAGGCAACCGTGAGTGTATCCGTATCCATTGCTTTGACCATGAAAGAAATCGTATCCATCTGGTTGTCCAGGCCACGGATTGAGGCGTGCCCGGATCGCGCCGTATGCTCCGACTACGCCCCACGTCACCCCATTGGCGTCGGTGATGTTGTGCATTCTTTGAATACCGTAGTCTTGTGAGGGATTGTTGAGCGGTGAATTAGGATTGAGGGTTGTGGGGCTTGGATTGCGAATGTCCAGTCGTATGATGTAATTGCCATCTTTGATGGCCGGATTGCCGCCTCCGCCGGAAAAGGCTGTTCCCGTGAAGACTCTCTTGTTTTGGTCGTAGAGCGTGAGACTGTACGTGGTCGCTCCCTTCTTATTGGTACCTGTTGCTTCAGCGACTAACAGCGCGGTGTAGTCGCTGTGATTACATCCCTTTGTGTGTGCCTTGCACTCTTTGCCGCCATTGGTAACGTTCGCTCCGTCGTACCACTTCCATTGGCCGTTAATGAAGAACCAGTTGTGACCCAGCGGATCGATTCGATTAAGCGGATTATTCGCTACATACGAGTAGAGATTGAGTGACTGCGGATTGGCAAAGTTTGAGTATGGGACGGTTGTCGGACTTGCGCTCCAATCTGGTGACATGAACCGGCCGATAGTCGAGGAATTGTAGCGAGCGCCGAAGTTGTCGAGGCCGGATTCGGAGTCGCGTTCTTTGCCGGTGAATTTGTAGCGGTTGCCGGCGGAGGAAGTGATGACGCGCTCGCCGCCGAAGGGGTAGAAGTCGGAGACGTCGTAAGTGCCATTGTTGCCGTAGACCCAGCGGGTGTTGCCGAGGTGGTCGAGAGCGTAGTGATCCACCCAGTTGCTGGGTTCACGGCGGGCGATGCGCATGCCGTTAAAGTAGTAGTGGGTGTACACGTTGCTGCCGGTGAGGTTGCTTTCCTGGAGAGGATCCGAGCCGCCGCCGTACCAGTAGAGGGTGCCGCCGGTTTTCATGACGCGCTTGCCGTCGCCGTCGTAAGTATAGGTGACGCCGCCGGCGGTGAGGAGCTGATTTTCCGCGTTGTAGGTGTATGTTGCCACGGCGGGAATGCTGGTGAGATTCCCCGCGGAATCGTAGGTATCGCCGCTGATTTGGTTCTTGGTGGTGGCCGCGACGTTCAAGAGCTCCTCATTGGAGCAAGAATAGCCGGTGATGCGGCCAATGGAAAGCAGATTGCCCCAGGGGTCATAGCCGAACTGTTCGTCCCAACACTTGGTGCCGGTGGTGGAGGTGGTTTTCGCGGTGGCGATGCGGTTTAGCGAGTCGTAGGTGAAGGATTGTGTGCGGGTCGAATCGAGATTGTTGGTAATGGAGGCGACGTTGCCGTTGTTGTGGCCGCTGGCATCCACGAAGTTGTAAGTGAGATTCATCTGCGTGCCGGCGGTGTCGGTAGAGGCGGCGCAGGGACTTGGAGCGGAGCCGTAGCCGGTGCCGAAGACCTGCATGCGGACGGGCTGGAGGCGGTTATTGAAAGTGTAGTGATGCGTGAAGGTGTTGCCCCAAAAGGTTTGGAAGTAGCAGAGGCCGCCGGAAGGGGTGTATTGGGCAGCGGATACGTAGGTGGAACCGCCGATGGCGGAGAGCGGACGGCCAGCACCGCCGGGTGCGTAGGTAAGGACTTCGCCGCCCACGGGATAGGTGAGAGTGACCAGGGAGCCGGCGAGATTGCTTTGCGAGACGGCGGTCTTGGTGACTCCGTTTGTCGTGCGAGTGTCGGTGGTTTTCCAGCCGACATTGGCTGTGATGTCGTAGCTCCAGGCTTCGGCGCCTGCGGCGTCACACATGGAGGTGCGGCGGCCGATGCCGTTGTTGATGGTCAGGGTTGGCGGCGTGCAGCCGGATGGGGCAAGGGCGTCGTAGCCGTACTTCACGAGCGGAGTGGTATCCGAAAAAGATTTCTGCGTGAGTCGATTGAGGGCGTCGTACGCGTAGGTGGCGGTGATGTTGCGGGCGTCTTTCTTCGTGAGCAAGTTGCCGTTCGCGTCGTAGGTATAGGTGATGGCGCCGGATTCAGGGTTCGTCGCGGTGAGCAAGCGTGAGAGCGAATTGTAGGTAAAGGTGCGGGGACGCCATGCGGCGGGAATGGATGCGCAGTTTGTGAACGTGCCCGAGTTTGTGCCTTTCTGGGCCACGCACAGAAGATTGTTGAGGGCATCGTACGCGTAGTCGGTTTCGTAATTTGAGCCAGCGGGATCCTCGAAAACCTGTGTGAGGCGACCTAGTCCGTCGGATACGCTCTTGCGGCTCTTGCCTGCTTGATCGGTGACGGTAGTGGTGTTGCCGGAGTATGTTGTGAAAATATCGTTCGAGGGGGATGTTGTCGGACAGGCGCTCCCGGTGGGGAGAGTGCCATCCGGAGGAACGACGAGGCAGGTGCCGCCAAGAGAGTCGTAAAAATAAGTGGTCGTGCCGTCGGTGGACAGAGCGGCGGAGCGGTGAGGATTGGATTGCTTCCAGACACGGCCCATGCCATCGGAAGTGGTGTCGGTGAAATCAGTGCCGTCGGGGTCAGTGGTCAATTGGGCTTGAACCGCATGACCGAGGGCATCCATGACGCTGACGCTGGTCATGCTTTGGCTCGAAGTAATTTTTCTAGATGCAGTAACAGTGGGAGATGGGCCAGCGTCGTTGTAGGAAATGGTGGATTGGCCGCCGTCAGGATAATCGGTTTCGGTGAGACGACGCAGCGTATCGGCATAAAGGTATTGGGTGGACTGATTGTTTTGGTCGGTAGAATTGATGAGCTGGCCATCGGTATAGGCATATTTGAATTTTTCGATGTGGCTCACGCCATTCGTAGTTGGATTTGTAATTTGGGTGATGTAGGCGTTAGTGTTTGCGGAAGGAGGGGAGTCAAAGTTATCGGTGTAGGAATACGAGGTGATATTGCCTTTGGGATCGGTTTTCGAGAAGGCCTGGCCGGTTTCGTCATAGCCAAGAGTAGAGACGGTGTTCGAACAGCTCGGGAAGCATTGATTTGTCACGGTTGTAGCGTTGCCACGGGGAGCAGTTGAGGTTGCAGGGTAGTTCGTTTCGTCGTGGGAGCCGGAAGGGAGGTTGCTAACGTTGGCGACGCTGGTTTGATCGTAGGAATAATCGGTTTCGGCGACGCGTACGCCGTTGCCATAGGTGATGACGCTGGATGGCCGATCGAAAATCGAGGCACCAGTCGGGTAGATTGGTGTGGCGGCAAAGCTCTGGTAAGTTGTGGCGGTCTCTTTGGTCGGCGCGCCGCTTGGCGCGGTGCCACAGATGGGAGCTTGTCCCCAGTCCCATCCCTTCTCGTCCGTAAGTTCCAAGCCGGCACCATAGCTGTAGTCGATCCGCGATATTTGGCCACTTTCTAGCGTTGTCGACTCACACGTCATTTTGTACTGATCCGCCCACGTTTTCGTGGAGGTCCGCAGCATTGCTCCGTTCCAATCGTTGTGGGTGACCGTGCTTTCAACTGGAATCTGGGCGGCGAAAACATCGTAATCAAACGGTGGTTTTAGCTGAGTGACGGATGCATACGAGTAAGTGGTCTGATAGCTGCCGCCTCGAATGAGATCATGAGTGGTCACGATGGTCTGTTTTGTAACCCAAGCAGTCCGGTTGGAATTCCAGGTCGTTGAGTAACTGAAATCCTGCTGAAAGGCGGTGGTGCTGCCATCATAGCTCACGTAGCGATGGGAGACTGCTGGCGAATCGTAGGTGTACGTGCACCCCGACACGTTCCCTTGCAGATCGGGGAATTGTGCGAATTCCGATTGCGGATTCAGCGACCAGGTGAATTTTACCCAGCCTCCTGCGGGATAAGTTATCTGGCTCAGCAGACCATAGGTTGATTCATACGAGAACTGGTATTTTTGGCCGTTCGGGAGACTAATCGCAGAGACGACCGTTCCTGTCCCGCCTCCTCCTCCCATCCCACGGCAGCCAGATGGGTTGGGAAAGACCACTTGAGGATTGATGCTGAAATTGCCCGGGGCGGAGCCCCAAGAGACGGTGTACGGACCAGGTAGACCCGAAACTGTTACCGTGTCGCCACTCACTCCAAAGCCGGACGATGAGATCGCCGTGCGACCGGCCGTATCGGTAATGGTGAACGCTCCGTTGTTGTTATCCGTAATTACGATTCTGTTGCCATTCCGGTCCTCCACGAAGTCAGGGAGCGATGCTCCGTTTGGTCCTGCCGGATGCTGGTTAAACGCCGATCGGAAACTGAAGACAGTCCCATCTTTATCGGCAACCGCCACAGGATTACAAAAGCCACCAGCACAGTTTGGGAATGTTGCCACAAGGAAATTGTCGCCACCTGATAAAAACCGATCGTCTGCCACACAATATTTGTGGTCGGTGAAGACAGTCGCCAAGCCGAGGGCATGGCGGTCGCCAGACGGGCCTTGAAACATGAAGTCTGTGTCGGTTTCGCAGGTGGTGAAGGTACCGTTCTGAACTCTTACGGTCTTAAAAATTGCAGCCGCGCTCAACAGTGGAACAGCATAAGACCATCCACCTTGCGATAAGAAGGTTGTATTCGATCCGAATGCTGCTAGCCCGTTTAGCGAGTGCAACATGTGCGTACCATTGGAATCATAGGCGAAGCCGAAAGGCAGGGTCAGAGCACGGGCGTGAGGCACAGGGGTGCCAATCCGCAAGCTCACGGAGCCGTTCGCAGGATTCACGGTTTCAGAAAGCATCTTGATATAGTCGTGTCCTGAGCCCGGGGTCGGGGTCGAAGTGCTGTTCGTTACGTTGGTGATTTGGGCGCGGGTTGCCGGCGCGAGAAATGCGAGCGAAAGGAGCAGAGCGAAGTAGACACAACGCTGGGAAGAGCGCATGGAGCCTCAGAGTTTGACCACGGGACCGCTGGGGCGTAGCCGGAGGGCGTGGAGAAAAAGAGTTCGAGCAAGGATGCGAGACATTAACAATAATGTTAGCGACTGTCAAGGTAAGTCATAGGAATGAACAGCGGAGTGGGGCAGCAAGGCGAAGCAGATCCCTCCATCCCGCAAACCCATCCGGGACGCAAACAACGCGCTGCGCGGCCGGCCCCCGCGTTCGCGAGAGGAGAAAAAAACCTGGCGCTTCGGTCGGTCCCGTAACCCCATCCGGGACGCAAAACGCGCGGATGACAAAAGAAGAGGGGAGGTAAAGCGCCACTATTGTGTCGCGGGGTAGAGGTCGCGAGTGATGTCCGCCATGAGCTCCCCGCTGGCCTTGATATCTTCCATTCCGCGCACCAGGAGGACCAAGATAAAGGGCCGCGGCGCGTAGACGATGGCGGCGTCGTGGTGGATCTTG
>JBGOTL010000066.1:0-21556 GCA_041476465.1 Candidatus Acidiferrum sp.
CTAGAAGTTTCAGGCGAAACAGTGAAATCCCCCGCGTGCTCGTCCTGCATCTCGCTGATCTCCCTCAGAGCGACATCGGAGCTACTGATGGAGTTCGGGTAACAAAACCTATGCGAACAATTCTTGATCTGCTCGAAGGCGGAGAGGTGCCGCCTGCGACCCTTCGACAGGCACTCCGTGAAGGGCTACGGCGAGGGCTCATTCGCAGAAGCGAAATTGCAGAGGCTAGGAAACATCTCGTGGATAGTAAGCAACTGCGAATCTTTTTTCAGAAAGTAGCCGCCTGATGGAGCCCAAGAAGTACGCGACAGCCGCAGCCTTTCGAAGGGCACTGGAGGACAGGCTTCAGGATATTGCCGAGAAGGAAAGCATTGACTTGCAGCGTGTGCGCCGTCAGGTTGCCTTTGACCGGCTCTTGGCGCGACTGTTTCAGGCGGCACAGCCTCTCGCGCTACCTTGGGTGCTGAAGGGTGGTTACGCGATGGAACTGCGGATCAAGGCCGCGCGTACGACGAAGGACATTGACCTAACAATGCGCAGCGTTTTCAGTTCTGGCGAGAAGAAAGACGACAAGAAGAATCTGGCCGTATTGGAGAAGCTACAAGAAGCCGCTGCATTCAGGTGTGACGACTTCTTTGTTTACACAATAGGCGAGCCAATTTCTGATCTGGATGCTGCTCCGTATGGCGGCGCAAGGTTTCCCGTCGAAGCTCGCCTCGATGGCCGCGTATTCGTTGGATTTCACCTGGACGTAGGAATAGGCGACGCTGTGATGGAGCCGCTCGAAGTCATCGAAGGACGCGATTGGTTGGGTTTTGCCGGTATTGCGAGACCGTCGTTGTACATGATCTCGCGCGAGCAACAGTTTGCCGAAAAACTTCACGCCTACACTCTGCCACGAAAGGCTGCGGCGAATACCCGCGTGAGAGATCTTGTGGACATGGTTCTATTGATTCAGTCCCAAACGCTGTCCCGCAACAGAGTCACTGAAGCAATCCGCGTTACTTTTGAGCGCCGCAAGTCGCACTCGTTGCCGAATACACTTCCAGTGCCTCCCGCTGAGTGGCAGAAATCGTACGGCGCGCTTGCGCGAGACTGCAATCTATCAGGGCAACTCGAAGAGGCGTTCGCCGTCTTGCGAACGTTCATGGAATCAATCTTGGGCAGCTAGCAGGTGTGCGCCAGCAAGCCTCTGCTGCAAAAGCAGGCGCGTCCCCTGTGCCAAAACTGTGCCAGAATCCGATGCTTTCATGCCATTGGGGTTATCTTTGAGCGAAAAGCACATTCCCCAAATTGCTGAAAACACAGAGAAACCAAAGTAGGGAATGGAGCTGTTGGAGTCGGTCGGTCCGCGCCCAAGGCAGGCGCGCTACCAGGCTGCGCTACGCCCCGACATGAAGTGCGCTTTCAATTCTAAAGCACTCTTTCACTTTGCCGCCACCCTTTTCAGTGGAACGAAGCGCCGCAGTCGCGCGCATAACCCTGCGCTAGCACGAGTCACCGATCGCTAAACGGTTTTATCCTTTGCATAGCAGAGTGACTCCATGTTGCACTCCGCGCACTTCGGTTTGCGCGCGGCGCAGACGCGCCGCCCATGCCAGATTAACTGGTGCGAAAACTGGATCCACTTGTCTTTCGGGATGATCGCCATCAGGTCCTGCTCGATCTTTTTGGGGTCTTCGTTGCGCGACAAATCCAGCCGCTGCGAAAGCCGTATCACATGCGTATCCACCACCACGCCGCTGGCGATTCCATACGCCGTGCCCAGCACCACGTTGGCGGTCTTTCGAGCCACGCCCGGCAGCGTCAGCATCTCTTCCATCGTGCGCGGCACCTGCCCGCCGAACTTTTCGATGATCGCTTTGCTCGCACCCATGATGGACTTCGTCTTGTTGCGGAAAAATCCCGTCGGGCGGATGTCCTGCTCGAGCTCCTGCGGCGTCGCATAAGCAAACGCCTCCGGCGTCGGATATTTCTTGTAGAGCGTCTGTGTCACTTGATTGACGCGCACGTCGGTACACTGTGCGGAAAGAATCGTCGAAATCACCAGTTGAAACGCACTTTCGTGCCCGAGCTCGCAAGTGGCTTCCGGATAGGCGGCATCCAGCTTCGCCAGAATCGCAGTCACACGCTTGGGATCAGTCCCAGCGGTTCGCGCGGTCCTCGACGTTTTCGGGGTCGAGCGTGGCTTGGTCCCGTGCTTCTGTCTTTTTGGTTTCGTGGTTTTGGATTTTGCTGGCTTCTTTGTTTTCTTGGTGGCCATGGTTGCGAAGAATATCACACGGCGGAGTTCGCGCCCCTACGAAGTGGTCAGGTTCGCGAGCAGCCTGCGAAATGCCTTCCCACGATGACTGTGCTGGTTTTTTTCTTCGGCAGAAAGCTCAGCGAATGTCTTTTTTAGGTGAGGGAAGTAGAACACCGGGTCATAGCCAAATCCGCCCGAGCCTCGCGGCGCTTCCAGAATTTCTCCCTCCACGCGATCCGTGACGATGGCCAGCGCGCGTCCCTTCCGCGCCAGCGCGATGGCGCAAACAAAGCAGGCGGCGCGCTCGCTGCCCTTTTTGCCGCGCAGCGCATCCAGCAGCGCTTCATTGCGTTGCGCATTCGTGGCAAGGGGCCCGGCGTAACGCGCTGAATGCACTCCGGGCGCCCCGCCCAGTGACGCAACGACCAGCCCGGAGTCGTCCGCAAACACCAGCTCATCGCAAAATTGTGAGTAATGAAGCGCCTTGCCCGCGACATTCTCCGCGAACGTCGGCGCAGTTTCTTCGAATGCCGGCAGGGAATCGAAGTTGGGGAGCAGCTGCAATTCTACCGGCGAAGGAATTGCCTCTTCGCGCGCCAGCACGCGGAATTCGCCGAGCTTCCCGGGATTCGATGAAGCGAGAAACAGCTTAGCGGCCACGGGCGGTGAATTTCGCGGGCAGAATGGCGCGCTGATCATCCGACAGCCGGCGAATGCCTGCCGCCGCCAGTGCCAGCAGGTTCTGCATCTCGCTTCCAGAGAACGGGCGGCCTTCCGCGGTCGCTTGAATTTCCACAAAATGACCGCTGCCGGTCATCACCACGTTCATATCCACTTCCGCGCGCGCGTCTTCCTCGTAGGCCAGGTCCAGCAGCGCGCGGTCATCCACTATGCCCACGCTGGTGGCCGCCACGGTATCGATCAGCGGCGTCTTTTTCAAAATGCCGGCGGCCACCAGGCGTTCGAAAGCCAGCGCCAGCGCGAGGAAAGCTCCGGTAATCGAAGCCGTACGCGTCCCGCCATCCGCCTGAATCACGTCGCAATCCAGCCAGACGGTTCGCTCGCCAAGCGCTTCCTGATCCGTCACCGCGCGCAGCGATCTTCCGATCAGTCGCTGAATCTCCTGCGTCCGCCCGGTCTGTTTCCCGCGCGCTGCTTCGCGCGGCGTGCGTTCTTCCGTTGCGCGCGGCAGCATGCCGTATTCGCTGGTCACCCAGCCTTTGCCTTGCCCCTTCAGAAATCCCGGCACGCCATCGTCTACCGTCGCCGTGCAGATTACCCGCGTTTTTCCCAGTTCGATCAGCACGCTGCCTTCCGCCGTGGAAATAAAGTCCGGCGTAATTTTAAGGGGCCGCATCTGATCCGCGCCACGACCGTCGCTTCGCAAAATTCCTCCATCTTCGCCGGCGCAACTGGTTCTTACGCGCCTCACCCGGCTGCGCCAGTTTGCAGCGGGCTCCGCTTGGTGTCAACTAGCGGAAATTTATTACAGGAGCGGCGCCACCAACGTTAAGGGGATGAAGTGTGGCGCGGCGATGCAGAAGCAAACACCTGGAAATGAAACTGCAGCAATGCGGGCAAATACGCGGCGAAATACGTCCAGTTGTGACCGCCGGGATACAAGTGAAATTCGTGAGGAATACGCCGCGCTGCAAGCAGTTTATCCAGCGTCGCGGCGCCCGCATCGAAGCCAAAATCGTCCTCGGAGCCGCAATCAAAGTAAATGTGCAATCCGGTGAGATCCGCAGCGCGAACGATTGAGAGTGGATCATTTTGTTTCCAGAAAACCGGATCGACCGGTGAGCCGAAAACGTCACCAAGAATTCGGACCCTGGCAGGCTGTTGGGAGTCCCCGGAGTGAACGATGGGAAGTTTCTCTAGCAGTGCCGCGCTATGCGCTCCAACCGCTCCAAAAAGTTGCGGATGGCGAAAGGCCAGATGCAGCGCGCCGTATCCGCCCATGGAAATTCCGGCGATGCCGCGGGATGCGCGCCCCGCTCGCGTTCGATAACGCCGCTCGATGAGCGGCAGAAATTCCTGCAAGAAAAAATCTTCGTAGCGATAATGGCCGTCGTGAGAGTTGACGTAGAAGCTGGCCTCCGCCGCGGGAGTCACGATTAAGAATTCTCCGAGTTGCCTGCGATCCCATAAATCTTCAATCAGATTAAACCCGCCGGAATGGATGAGCATTTGCTCGTTGTCGCCGAGGCCGTGAAGAAGGTAGAGCACGGGATACCGCCGTGTTTTTTCCGTATCGTAGCCGGGAGGCAAGAGGACGCAGTAAGGGACGCGGTGGGCCAAAATGTTGCTCTGGAAAGAAAGGCAATCCGCGCGTGCCGTGGCAGGCAGCGGATGCGCCGCAGCAATCGCAGCGAAAAGCAGTGCCGCCATTGTGGCGAGCATGCATTTATTCATACCGCAGGGCCTCAACGGGATCTAGTTGCGCCGCACGCGTTGCGGGATAAAGCCCCGCGGCGAGGCTCACCAACACTGCAAACGCGATCGCGCCCAGCACCAGCCACCAGGGCACCGAGAAAACATGCGCCGGCGGCAAATCCTGACGCTTCAAATAAATATTCGTGCCCCAGGTGACGCCTCTTCCGATGAACCAGCCGAAGCCCACTCCGAGGAATCCACCGAGCAGGCCCATGACGCCAGCTTCCACGAAAAACAATTGCTTCACGTCGCGGTCCGCCGCTCCCAGAGCCTTGAGGATTCCGATTTCGCGCCGTCGCTCGAGAATGGCCATCACCAGCGTGTTGATGATGCCCAGCGTGGCAACAGCCAGCGCTAGGCTGCCGAAGATTCCCAGGAGCAGATCGAAAATCGTGAAAAACAAGCGCAAATTGCGCGAAGCGTCCAGCAAAGAAAAGGCAGCGAAACCCATATTCTTGACGGCCGTTTCGATGCCTTCCACCTGCGCGGGACTCTTCGCTCGTACCGTCAAGCTCGGGTAGGTGGGCTTTCCGTTCGTGGCGTGCACGGCTTCCCGCAGGTCGTTCACCTGTGCCGCGCGCAGCGCCGCCGCGACTTCCTGAGGAATCAGCAAGCGGCCGCTGCGGAAGCCGCCAAAACCGGAGGCCGGCTCGGTCTCGACGATGCCGACGATGCGCAATTTCTTTTCTCGCGGCACAATCGAAAAGCCTTCATCCGCGCGGCCATTGCTTTCGGTGTTTGCGGGACCACTCGGCCCAGATGGTGGACCGAGTGGCTGGCGCTCCATGTAGCGAACCGCGAGTTCCTTGCCGATCAGCGAAGCGGGCTGCTCGGACATCTCCTTCGCGAGTTCCATCTGCAGGATGGCTTGCTCAGCGCCGGGACCGGAAAAAAAACTTCCTTGTATGCCGTCGAACGAGCCATTCCCGCGAGAGGAGGCTGGTATGCCCGCAACGATGGTGGAATAAAGGTTGCCTGCATAGCGTACTTCCGTGGGAAAACGAATCTGTGGATAGACCTCAATTACATTTGGCAAGTGTTCCAGTTCTCGGCGGGCGTCTTCGTCGAGCGCGCGCGATTCACGTGATTGCGCCGCATTTCGCGCCGCATTCCGTGTCGCGTCGCGCCCAAACTCTCTCTGATTCGAACGCGACGTCACCAGCACGGTATCAAACAGTCCAGAATTGGAAAGGTGCTTCGAGGCCAGCTCCTGCAAGCCAACGCCAAGCGAAAGCATGGCCACCAGCGAAGCCACACCCACCGCGACGCCAAGCGTGGTCAGAGAGTTGCGCAGCACAGCCTCGCGCAGATTCCGCAGCGCGAGTTCGCCGAGGTCGCGGGCTTTCATGATTTCACCGCGTCGCTGATCAATTTGCCGTCCGCAACGGCGGCAATGCGGCTGGCGAAGCGCTCTGCCAGGGGACGCTCGTGCGTCACCATCACGATGGTCATGCCCAGCGATTGCTGGATCTCGCGCAAGAGCAACATGATGGATTCACCGGTCGCGCTGTCCAGGTTGCCCGTCGGCTCGTCCGCCAGCAGCAGGCCGGGCCGGTTTACCAGCGCTCGGGCCAGGGCCGCGCGCTGCTGTTCCCCGCCGGAAAGCTCGCTGGGGCGATGACTCAGCCGCTTCTCCAGGCCCACGCGCTCGAGTGCTTCACGAACCCGCGGCGCGCGCTCCCTGCGTTCCACCTCTGCCAGCCGCAGAGGCAGCTCGATATTTTCTTCCAGCGTCATGCGCGGCAGCAGATTGAAGGACTGAAAAACCATTCCCACCGCCCGGCTGCGATAGCGCGCCAGCTCCAGCGGACTCATATCGGAAAGATTGCGGCCCTGCGCGAAGATGGCGCCGGAGGTAGGGCGATCCAGTCCTGCCATCAAATTTAGAAGTGTGGACTTCCCCGACCCGGAGCTTCCCAGCAGCGCCAGAAATTCCCCGGCGCGCACCTCCAGCGTCACGTCATCCACCGCGCGAATCCGCGCGGAACCCATCTGATAATGCCGCGAGACGTTTTCCGCGCGAACAGCAACACCATCGCCAGTTGGCATTATTTGGCCTCGATGTTACGACGCACCAAGCGTATCTTAAGTTACCGATTGCTCCGGGCGGTAGGGAAGGGAATTCCTCCTGGCGGCTATGCCCTGCTGGAGACCGTGCGTGAAAAGTTGGCGCTGTCTGCGGAGTTTCTGGACAGATACTATTTCTTCTCCACGTTAACAGCCAAATCAAGATGGGGGGCGCTGCCGTTCTTTAAATACTTGGAGAAGAATTCTGTGACCAATGAATTGGTCATACCGGCGGCTAGCAAGGCGTTCCCAAAGACCAAAGTGTTATCGGCGGCGGGTTCCTGCGCAAACCGACTCTCGATCAGATGTTCATCCGTAAAGCTCATGTGGTCCGTTCCTTTAACCACAACGTAGTAGGTATTCGACGCACTTCCAACGAACTCATAAAGTTTTTCTGCACCGTGTTCCTCGGTCATAAGAAAAAGAAATGGTTTGTGTAGCTCAACAGGGCGAACATCACCGTTCATACCGGGATAGGTAGACCCGTCCAGGTTGACGCCGGCAAGGATGCGGCGCTCTTCCTTGGTGACGAGTGCTGCGGTCGTTCCACCCATCGAGTGACCTACGATTCCACCTTTGGACAAATCCAGGTGGCCATGCCAGAAGTCATCGTGCAAATTCATATCTTGGAGTTTATCGAGAACGAATCGCACATCTGCCACCAAAACCTCCTCCGCGAACTTACCAATGGCAAGGCCTTGAGTCCGTCGATCCGCTTCAGCGGGCCAGTAGGGCTTGAATTTGAGTTCATGCCCGTCCGGGAACACCGAAATCAGGGAGTCCGGGGGATGATTGGTGGCGACCACGATGAATCCGCTACTCGCCAGACCCTCGGCCAGAACGGTGTAAATGGCCGGCACAACTCCAGTGCCGTGTTCCAGAAGAACAACTGGAAATGGGCCGCCCTCAGCGATGGATGCCAGGAGTCTAGCGTGCGTGCGCACGAGGCGTTGGAAATCCGGTTGCAGTTTCCAATCTTCCGCCACCGCCTGCGCAGTCTTTTTGTCCATGTAGGGCGCAAGTGCGGATGTACCCTCCACTGCCGGATACCACATCGTGACTAGCAGATCCCGGCTACGGTGCGGGTCTACAAGCACAATGGTTTTGGTGCCTACGGGATAGCAGCCATTGGGCTGCGGCAGATCAAGTTGAAGTTGGTTTGTGCCGGAGGGGAACGCAAGGGAACTCGTTAGAATGAGGGAAAAGATACCGAAACAAACGCCCGCCAAAAGTCTACTACGCATTACTTTTCGCCTCCCATAGTCAGGGAAACCTGCGACCCCACACCTTCATTTGCCTGCTAAAGGAGTACGGAATGCGCCTTCGAATTGTTCCAAAACCTAAGGTCTGCTGGGCCCAACACGCCGCCGATTGCCGCTGGGAAATCCCCTCATCAGCAGGGGTCGCTCCCAACCGGTTCTAGCAGACACGACACTCGACTTCTCGCCACGCAAACGCCTATCGCCGCGGCGTGATTGGCGTTGCCTCCGGAGGTGGCGCGGATGCAGCCTTCGTTGGCGTCGCGACTGGCTGCCCCGCTCTCGTGTTCACAACAAACGCAATCGTCAGGTCCACATGCCCCGCTAACGTATCCACTTCCTGTCCATGAATCAAAATTTTCAGCCGCTGCACCTGCGGCACGTTCGCTTCCAGCGTTCGCGTGATGGAATCCACCGCCAGTTGCTCGCTCACAATCCCCGAAGGAATGGAAGTGGCCAGCGCCTCGGAAAAATCCGCGATGCCCGTCCCATCCGGCAGCAGATAAAACGCCAGCAGCGCGGCATCCGGGGGCAACGTGCGGAATTCCGTATCCACAGGTCCCGCCAGCAGCGTGTTCAGCACTTGCTTCGCCCGCAACACCGGATCGCTCGCCAGCGGCAGCTCGACGGTGATTGGCGAGAGCGTGCCATCCTGCGCGTTCGACGCCCAGAACATTTTCGTCTTCACCTGCGGTGCGCCGGGATTCACTACCGTGGGCTGCGTCAATTCGCGCCGCGCCTGCTCTTCACTCTTCTGTTGCAATCGCGCCGCCTCCCGCACGTGCCGCCGCAGAATGGGGAAATAGATCGCCGCCACAATCACGGCCACGAACAAGCCGCCCAACAGCCAAAACCACCAGCGCTGCGTCATTGCTGAACTCCCGGCTGGCTTCCCGGCCCACTTCCTGCCATGGCTGGCACCACGTACGACGGCCGGAACGCCGCAACGCCCTGCGCGATGGCGTCCGCCACGCCCGGCGCCATGCGGTCCAAATCCACGCGGTCATCCACCGAGACGCTGGAAATCTCCACCGCAATCGCCGGCGCCGCCGTGGTGCGCAGTTGCCGTACCGCGGCAGCTTGCGCCACGCCAGGTGAACCCTTGAATCGCATTGCGAGTTGCCCTTCCACCAGGTCGCCCAGCTTCCGGCTCAAGGAGAGAAACGGCGCCTGCGCGCGCTCCCACGGGATTAGCCCGCTGGCATCGGCCTGTGCCGGGAGTTCCGTCATCACGTATACCCGAGCAGTGCCGGACAATCCTGTCGAGGAGATGTGCAGCGTCACAAACACCGCGCCGCGCTGTGCATTGGCTTTCGCCGAGCGGTCGTCGAACGACGGGTTGTCATTGCCTTCCCGCGTCTGCACCACTTGAAATCCCTGGGCCTCCAGCGCCTTGCGAATCTGCGCCATGAACTCCAGCACGACTTCGCTCTCGCGGATGCCGCCTGTCCCGCGCGCCCCGGGGTCCGTCCCGCCGTGGGCCGGGTCCAGTACCACAATGTTCAAGCCTGGCCCCAGTGTTGCAATTGCCGCGGGGGGAGTAGCGATTGCGGGGATGCCGCCCTGTTGCAGCGCCGGTGGTGGAGTCACAGCGGCAGGATTTTGCGCTGGTGTCTGCCGCGAGACTCCCAATAGTGCGCCGCTCAATCCGGCAGCGAGGAGCGCGGAGATCGTCAGCAACTTGATTTGAGAGGAAGTTCGCACGGTGAGCAGCATATCAAAATTACGGCTTACTCCGCGCCATCGTCATCCCCTGTCAGCACAATGAAATTGACGCCCCGTCATTCCAAGAGAAAGCCGCCCGGCTCGTGCGAACCGGGCGGCAGGAAAGACTTCGTTGGTTGGATGGGGTTACGCCGCTTGCGCGGTCCCAATCGCGGTTCGTTCCATGTGCCGCTGCCGGACCTTGCCGGTGGCGAAGTATGCGACGACGCCCGCCCCGATGATGAGCGCGCCAAACGCCAGCCCATTCATCCCCAGCACGGTTTCGCTCCCGCTTTCGACCATCGCCAGGCTCAGCAGCAGCAGCGGGAAAATGCCGCAGGTCACCGCGCCGGCCATGCCGCCGGGAACCCGGAACTCTCGCTTCAACTCCGGCTCGCGGATGCGCAACGCCACCAGCGTCACGAATTCCAGCATAAGGCTGGCCCCATAAAGCATGATGTCCAGCGTGATAAGCCGTGTGAAGCCCAGCCCGAGGCACATGGCCCAGCACGTGGCGCAGAAGATAATGGAAATCCAGGGCGCCTGCGTCCTCTTGCTTGTCTTCGCGAAGAATTTCGGCAGCAGGCCGTCCATCGCCATCGCCAGCGGCAACCGGGAGTAGCTCATGACCAGCGCGTTGAACATGCCGAACGCGCTCATCATGCCGCCGATGACGATCAGGAAGCGCAGCCATTCGAATCCCATAATCTTGCCGCCAACCGCTCCGGCGATGGCAGCCCAGGCGCCGTCACCCCCGAAGCTGGAAGCGGGAGCGCCGGTGAAGTACACCGCGACAAACGGAAGAATGTAGGTGAGAGAAACCAGCACCACGGCCGCAACCATCGCCTTCGGGTAAGTCCTTTGCGGACGCTCCACCTCTTGCGCGATCGTCGACGCGTTGTCCCAGCCCATGTAGTTCCACATGGCCACCAGCACTCCGCCAAGCAAACCCAGGCCGGTGCCCGTCGCGGCAGCGTGCGGTTCGGCCAGCGTGCCAACCTTGAACGGCGCCATCACCACGAGAATCGCAAACGGCGCGGACAGCAGAAAAAATAGCCACAGCGATGTAATCCCTACGACGCGTATCCCCGCGACGTTCAATGCCGCGCAGGTGACCACCACAAACAAGCCGGCGTACAGTCCGTGATTCGCAACGCCGAACCACGGGGACATTTGTTTCAGGTAGAACACAAACAGCGTGGGATAGATAGCCATATCGAAAATGCTGGCGGCCAGCGACAGCCAAGCTTCCTGAAATCCCCAGAAATTTCCCAGACCGCGCCGCACCCACGCGTAATAACCGCCTTCCGCGGGCAGCGCGCTCGTCAGTTCTCCGATCATGAACGCCGTCGGCAGACACCAGAGAACGGGAAGAAACAGCAGAATCAGAATTCCATGCCCATATCCCGCGCCATGAATGATCTCTTCGGTGCCATAGGTCCCGCCGGACACCATGAAGAACGTCGCCGCGACGAGCGGCCACAGGGTCAGCTTTGCGACGCGATTTTTCGCAGGGGAAAGTGTGCGGGAAGGAAGATGAGCTGGAAGCGATAATATACTCAATTTATTTCTGTTTTCCTCCTTGAGCGACTCACTCTTGCACTCCAGCGAGCAAGCTCACGTTGGCAGAATACATTCTCTGCATTCTCATGCAAGAAGAAAATGCATTCAAACGAAAATATTTTTCAGCGTGGCGACAGCGCTTCCAGAGCATTCCCAATCCTTTCCCTGAACGAGCGCCATCTCCTGTGCTACACTCCGCCGATTGTAAAGGCAGTCATTTCAGACTCGGGAGTCATTCCAATGAAGCTTCGCTCTTCTGGCCTGTTCCTTGCGCTGCTCGTCGTTCTAGTCCCTGCCGGCTTCGCGCAACAGCCCACCGCGCCACCCCGGCCCATCACCATTGACGATTACTTCCAGATCCGCGAAGTTCACGACCCGCAGTTCAGCCCGGACGCCCAGTGGATCTCCTATGGCGTTTCGTCCGCCAGCCTCAAGGACGACAAGAACGAATCGCGCATTTGGATGGTCTCCACTGCTGGCGGTGAGGCCATCGCCATGACCGCGGAGGGTGTTTCGTCTTCTCACGCGCGCTGGAGTCCCGACGGCAAATACCTCACCTTCCTTTCCGCGCGCAAGGGAGGCAAGGCCCAAGTATGGCTTCTCAACCGCCTCGGCGGAGAAGCGCAGCGCCTCACCGATACCGTTCAGGGTGTGGATGACTTCGCCTGGTCGCCAGATAGCAAGCGCCTTGTTCTGGTTCTTCGCGATCCCACTCCTGAAGAAGAAGAGGAAGCCGCCAAGGATAAAGATAAAGAAAAAGACGGTCCGGAAACCAAAGAGAAGAAGAAGGCGCAGAAGCCTTGGGTCATTGATCGCCTTCAATTCAAAGAAGATGAGATCGGTTATCTGGATCGCCGCCGCGCTCACCTGTACGTCTTCGACCTGACGGCGAAGAGCTTGGCCCAGGTCACCTCCGGCGATTACGACGACGAACATCCCGCCTGGTCCCCCGATGGCAAGCAGATCGCCTTTGTCAGCAACCGCTCCAAGCCCGATCCCGACCGCAACTACAACACGGACATTTGGGTGGTCGCTGCCGATAATACCGACAAGGGTGCACGCCTCACGCAGGTCACCACCAATCCCGGCGAAGATACCTCGCCCGTCTGGTCCCCCGACGGTAAGTGGATCGCCTATGTCACCCAGCTGGAGCCAAAACTATTCCAGTACGCCACCAAACATCTCGCGCTCTCGCCAGCCAACGGCGGCGAACCCAAGGTCCTCACGCTCGCCTTCGACCGCATGGTCACCGAGCCGCGCTTTGCCCCCGACGGCAAGTCCATCTACTTCACCGCCGATGACGAAGGCACGCAGAATGTCTGCCGCATCGCAGTGACGGGCGGAGAAGTCACGCGCCCATTCGGCGGGCGTTTCATGGTCACTGGCTACTCGCTCGCCAAGTCCGGCGACATCGTCGCCCAGATTGCCACCATCGACCGCCCCGATGAGCTCTACACCATCCCGGGCGGAAAACTCACGCAGATTACCCACACCAACGATGCCTTCCTCGCCCAGTTAAAGCTTTCCGTGGGGGAATACGTCAAGTTCAAGAGCAAAGACGGCACGCTCGTCTCCGGCTACCTCTATAAGCCGCTGGGTTACACTTCCGGCAGGAAGTACCCCACGATTCTCCGCCCCCACGGCGGACCCGTATGGGCCTACTACGCAGAATTCGATCATCTCGCCCAGCTCTTCGCTGCTAACGGTTACGTCGTTCTCTATCCAAACCCTCGCGGCTCCACCGGCTATGGGCAGGACTATGCCAAAGCCATTTGGGCCGACTGGGGCAATAAGGACTACCAAGACGACATAGCTATGGTCGACTACGCCATAGCGCAGGGCATTGCCGATCCCGATAAGCTCGGCGTGGGCGGCTGGTCGTATGGCGGCATCTCCACCGACTTCATCATCACGCAGACCACGCGCTTCAAAGCCGCCATCTCCGGCGCCGGCTCCGCCCTGCACGTGTCCCAATACGGCCACGACCAATATCTGAAGGATTATGAAACCGAGCTCGGCCGTCCCTGGGAGAACAAAACTCTCTGGGACAAGATCTCTCCCTTCTACCGCATCGCCTCCGTCACCACGCCCGCGCTCTTCATGGGCGGCGAGATCGACTGGAACGTGCCCATCCTCGGCGGGGAGCAGATGTATCAGGCCCTGAAAAGCCTCGGCCGCGAAACCGAGCTCGTCGTCTATCCCGGCGAATACCACGGCTTTACCACGCCCACCCACATAAAGGACCGCCTCGAGCGCTACCTGACCTGGTACGCGCACTACGTCAAAGCGGACGGCTCGCCTGCGCGGCCCGCGCCACCCGCACCCACGGCAGCCGCGCCCGCCGTCAAGCCCGCCAACTAGCGCTGTTTGCCATTTGTAGGGGCGCAGCACCGCTGCGCCCTCTCTCTTCTCTGTGACCTCTGTGTGCTCTGCGTTAAAATCTTTCTTTTTCCCTTCTTCGTATTGCCCGAATAGCTCTCCCCGCGTTAAGCTCCATCCCGTCGCGGAGGCACCAGATGCGGATTCGTCATTGGACCATTGCAGCCCTGCTCCTCACTCCTTTTCTCGCTCACGCCCAATCCCGCTTTGCCGTCGGCACCGCTTCGGCCGCGCCCGGCCAGAAAGCAACGGGCTACCTCGAAGTGCCCGCCGGCATTGATGTGGGAACAAACATCCCCGTTGTTGTGGTGAACGGCGCGAAGCCCGGTCCCGTGCTCGCTCTCGTTTCCGGCGCTCACGGCACCGAATACGCTTCAATCATCGCCATCGAAAAGCTGATCGGCGATCTCGACCCTGCCCAGCTCTCCGGCACGGTTATCCTTCTCCCGCTGGTCAACATCGCCTCTTTCGAGCAGAAAGTACCCCACGTCAACCCCGTCGACGGCAAGAGCATGAACCGCTTTTACCCCGGCAAAGCCGACGGTACACAAACCGAGCGCGCCTCCTACCTCATCACGAAAGAAATTGTCGACCGCTGCGACTATCTTATCGACTACCACGGCGGCGACCTTGATGAGAGCCTCCGCCCGTACGCGTACTGGGCGCCCACGGGCAGGGAAGCGCAAGACCACATCTCCAAGGAAATGGTTCTGGCCTTCGGGCTGGATCACATCATCATCTGGCGCGAGCGTCCCAGCGATCCCGCCGCCACCCGCTACCTGGACAACACCGCTTCCGTCCATGGGAAACCTTCCATCGTTGTCGAGGCGGGACACGCCGGCACCACGGAGACTGATGACATCGCGCTCCTGGTCAACGGCACCATCAGCACCATGCGCGCGCTTAAAATGCTCTCCGGCGACGCACATCCCATCGAACATCCCGTGTGGCTGGAGAAAATCGTCGACGTCCTCGGCGAGCAGCTGGGCATTTTCTATCCGCTGGTTAAGCGCGGTACTTACGTCGAAGCCGGGATGAAGCTCGGCATCGTCACCGACTTCTTCGGCAAAGTCATCGCTGAGCCGCGCGCCCCTGTCGCCGGCGTCG
Organism: Candidatus Acidiferrum sp.; assembly: GCA_041476465.1. Lineage (GTDB taxonomy): Bacteria > Acidobacteriota > Terriglobia > Acidiferrales > UBA7541 > Acidiferrum. The sequence continues at coordinate 14,761 of JBGOTL010000066.1, forward strand.
TCCTCCACGTCAACGCGCTTCCCACTGTCAAAAACGGCGACAACATCGCCAATATCGGCGTCGTTGCCGCCCATGCTCCCTAGTCGCCTGGAGTGGCCGGTCGGAACTTGTCCTGAGCGTAGCCGAAGGAGACCAGTGATTTTGCTTGTAGCGGCGACTCTACCTCGCCACGCAATCCTGCCCTTTGCCTTATTTCTGTGATACATACTGAATTGTTGGAAGGAGCAGCCATGCGCAAATGGGGCATCGTAATCACGGTGTTTTATGCCCTGATTGTTTTGGGGCTCATTGTGCCGGGGGCCGTATTTCTACTCGGAGGAGATTTCTCGAAGTGGTCGGGATTCGTCCGAGGAGTGCAGGACGCCTACAAAGAGTGGATGTTCTGGATACCGGCCGGGGCTGTCCTGGCCAGTCAGGCTCTTCTGCTCTTTTTGTCTGTTGATACGTCTCAAAAACGGCTTAAGCCGCGGGCGCACATTCTGGTTTCCTGCGCCGTTACCGCGATCCTCACAGCCTTTCTCACTTCCGCGGTGATCTGGTCCCTGGGTTTCACAATTCGCGGCGACGAGTTTTGGAGCTCTTTCCTTGAAAAGGAAGCAAATATTTTGTCTTTCTGGGGTGCCCTCTGGTTGCTCTGGGGAATCCTGTTCTATTTTTATTTCCGAAACTCCACAGCGGTGGTGACGCGACTTATCTCGTGGCTGCTAAAAGGCAGCGTCCTGGAACTTCTGATCGCGGTGCCGTGCCACGTCATCGTGCGGCGCCGCCACGACTGTTCCGCTCCGCTGGCGACGAGCTTTGGAATCGCCACCGGCCTCGCCATCATGCTTCTCTCCTTCGGCCCCAGCGTCCTCTTCCTCTACAAAAAACGCCTCGATGCCTACCCCCCTCGCCACCTGTAGTGGCCGGCCTTCAGACCGGTGATTTTGCTTGTAGCGGCGACGGCATTTATCCCGGCCCGGTCGGGACGTCGCCATCTTCGCTTGCACCCGTAGGGTCCGTCTTCCGAGGCGGGCGCCATTTCTCCCAATCCTTTGTCGGGACTCGGTCCTTCGAAGGTCAGGCAAGCATACGTGCGCGCTTCTTCGTCCAGCACGCATTGCCCCATTCCGGCAGGCAGAGTATCCTCTCCTCTCTCGGGGGGAACATAATGCGTATTGGTGCGACACGGAAGTGGCCCGTCATCGGAATTGCAGCTGCGATCATTTTGGTCTTTGCATCTGGCAGCGCCGCAACAGCTCAGCAGTACGACGCGAAATTGTTCAGCGAAATGCGTTGGCGCTGCATCGGGCCCTTCCGCGGCGGCCGCACCGTGGCCATCAGCGGCGTGCCGCACCAGCCCAACGTCTTTTACATGGCGGCGGTGAATGGCGGCGTCTGGAAGACTACGGATTTTGGCAATACCTGGTTTCCGATTTTTGACGGCCAGCCCACCGGCTCGGTCGGCGCGCTGGCCGTTGCTCCCTCGGACCCCAACATTATTTACGTCGGCAGCGGCGAAGGCTTGCAACGCCCGGACCTTGCTGTCGGTGACGGTATCTACAAATCCACCGATGCAGGCAAGACCTGGATGCATTTGGAAAACCTGCGCGACGCGCAGCAAATTACTGCAATCCTGGTGGATCCAAAAGACGCGAACCGGGTCTTTGTCGCCGCGCAAGGTCACCCCTACGGTCCCAACACCGAGCGCGGCGTGTTCCGCTCGAGAGACGGCGGCAAATCGTTTGAAAAAGTCCTCTACAAGGACGAAAACACCGGGGCCACGGATCTCGTTTTCGATCCCACGAACGCGCAGGCCCTTTACGCCACGCTGTGGGCCGCGCGCGTAGCGCCGTGGGAGATTCGCAGCGGCGAATCGTTCATCGCTCCGGGCAGCGGTATTTTCAAATCCACGGACGGCGGCAGCACCTGGCTTCCGCTCAGCAAAGGTCTGCCCAGCAGCAAAGATGAAGTGGGCCGCATCGGCTTGGCCATTGCCCCCAGCAAATCAAATCGCGTATATGCGACGATTGAAGCCAGGAAGGGCGCGGGCATTTACCGCTCCGATGATGGCGGCGCATCCTGGCAACAGGTTAACGACGATCATCGCATCGGCGGCCGCGGCCCCGGCGCCATGGGCATCGCGGTTGCGCCGGACGATCCGGAAACCATCTACGTGGCCAATACCACGACGTGGAAATCCACGGATGGCGGCAAGACATTTGTGGGCTTCAAAGGCGCGCCGGGCGGCGACGATTACCAGCGTATCTGGATCAACCCCGACAATCCCCAGCTCATCGCACTCACCTCTGATCAGGGCGCGGTGATCAGCGTAAACGGCGGCGAGACCTGGAGCTCCTGGCACAACCAGCCGACCGCGCAGTTCTACCACGTCACCACTGACAACCGTTTTCCGTACTGGGTATACGGCGCGCAGCAGGAGAGCGGCTCCGCGGGCACCATGAGCCGCAGCGATTACGGCGAAATTAGTTTTCGCGAATGGCACTCCGCCGGGGTTTTTGAGTACGGCTACATCGCGGTTGATCCGCTCGACGCAAATATCCTTTATGGCGCGCGCCTCACCCGAACCAACCAGGAGCTTGGCGAAGTAGCAGACATTGCACCGGAACCCGTCCACCGTGGCGAGTATCGTTATGACCGCACGCTTCCGGTGGTTTTTTCGCCGCTTAATCCGCACGCGCTGTTCTACTCAGCAAATGTGCTTTTCAAGTCCACGGACCGCGGTAATAGCTGGCAGGTGATCAGCCCCGACCTCACACGGGAAACCTACGAAATTCCCGCGAATCTTGGCGCGTTCACTGCGTCCGATCCGGAAAAGGGCAAGCATCGCGGCGTGATTTACGCTATCGCGCCGTCCTTCAAGGAAGCGGACACCATCTGGGCGGGTACGGATGATGGTCTTATCCACATCACGCGCGACGCTGGCAAGTCCTGGCAGAACATTACGCCGCCGCAGCTTACGCCGTGGAGCAAAGTTTCCATTATCGAAGCGTCGCACTTTGACGCGGGCACCGCGTATGCCGCCATCAATCGTTTTCGATTGGACGATCTGCGCGCGCATATCTATCGCACGCGCGATTTTGGGAAGTCCTGGCAGGAAATTACCAAGGGGCTTCCCGGCAACGCTCCCGTCAATGTGGTGCGCGAAGATCCCGCGCGCCGAGGACTGCTCTTCGCGGGGAGTGAAACATCCGTTTACGTTTCATTCGATGATGGCGACTCCTGGCAGCCGCTGCAGCTCAATCTGCCGCACACTTCGATGCGCGATTTGACCATTCACGGTGACGACTTGATCGTCGGCACACACGGACGTTCGTTCTGGATATTGGATGACATCACGCCGTTGCGCCAAATCTCGGAAGAAGTTGCAAAAACTCCGGTAAATCTTTTTGTACCGCAGGAAGCGATCCGCTTCCGCTGGAATCGCAATACCGACACGCCGTTGCCCCCGGAAGTTCCGGCAGGAAAGAACCCTCCCGATGGCGCGATCATCGACTACTATTTGGCCGAGGTTTCCAGCAAACTAGTAACGCTGGAGATTCTCGACGCGCAGAATCGGGTGGTGCGCCGCTATTCCAGCGCGGACAAGCCTGAGCCGCTGGAAAAAATCGCAGCAAAGAATCCTATTCCCATGTATTGGGTCCGGCCAGTGCAAATTCTTTCCGCCGTGCCCGGGATGCACCGCTTTGTTTGGGATTTGCACTACGCGCCGCCTGACGCGCTCGATTACGAATATCCCATCTCCGCTATTCTGCATGACACGCCAAAAATGCCGCTGGGCGCCTGGGTTTTGCCCGGCGGTTACACCATCAAGCTGAGTGTTGATGGCAAGAGTTACGCGCGGCCGCTCACCGTAAAGATGGATCCACGCATCACCACGTCAGACGCAGACTTGCGTAAACAATTTGAAATGCAAGCCGGCGCCGCGCAGGGCATGAGCGAAAGTTTTGCAGCCCTCGGGCAGGTGCAATCGGTGCGGGCTCAGCTGAAGGATCGCGCGGCGAAAGCGGGGAAGGGATATGTTGCCGCCGCGATCGCCGCGCTCGAAAAGCAAGCCGCGGAATTTGCCGGCGAAGCACAAGCCGCATTTTACGGCGTGCCACCCAGCGGCAAGCAGCCGGAAAACTTCTCAACGTTGAATCAACATTTCGGCGCAATTCTGGTGGCCGCCGACAGCGCCGATGCCGCACCAACGACGCAAGCGACCGCGGTTTATAACGAATTGCAAGACGATCTGCGGAAGTTACAGTATCGTTGGAACAAACTCCGCGCGCGCGACATCGTCAATCTAAATGTGGAGTTGAGGAGTGCGGGTCTTGTCCCGATCGATCCCGATCAGCCGCCAGTGGAGCAGCTAAAAGGGGTCGGAGATGGTGACGATGAACCGTGAGACCCCTTACTGCAAAGTTTTCTTGAAAAAGGCGAACATGCGCTCCCAGGCATCGGCGGCGGCTTCGGGGCGGTAGCTTTCTTTGCTATCCGAGTTTTCGAACGCGTGGCCCGCACCGTCATAGATTTTGATGTCGTTGGTTTTGCCGGCGGCCTTCATGGCGGAATCGAAAGCCTTCACGGATTCGACGGTGATGCCACGATCCTCCGCGCCAAAATTTCCCAGCACGGACGCTTTAATCTTCCCGACATTCGCGGCATCCGAGGGCAGGGGGCCGTAATTCACGATGCATGCTGCGAGTTTCGGCTGGTCAACGGCCAGCTTAATGGACCAGCCGCCGCCCATGCACCAGCCCACCGAGCCGATTTTGTCCGCTCTTACGTCTGGGCGGGAAGACAAGTAGGCAAACGCGGCCTCCATGTCGCGCATGCCGCGGTCATCCGGCAGTCCGCGCATCAATTCATGTGCTTCGTCGGGCGAGCCGGCTACTTTTCCGCGATAGAGGTCCACACCCAAAGCGACGTAGCCTTGCTTGGCAAATTCCACCGTCTTCGCTTTCGTCCATTCGCCGAGCCCCAGCCAATCGTGAATGACGATCACCGCGGGATGCTTGCCGGCACCCTCCGGCAGTGCCAGGTACCCGCTGACGTTCTCGTTGCCACTCTTGTAGGTAATGGTTTCGGTCTTTGGTGGCGCGGCGCGCAGCAGGAGCGCAACGCTGAGTGTAGATAGTGTCAGGATCGCAAAAGATATTTTTCGAAACACGTGGACCTCCCATCTGACTTGCGTTGCCATTCTACTACCTGGAGTTCTGGTTTTTTTGCAGTTCGTCCAGCGCTGCCAAAATATCTTCGCTGTGTTTTTTTACGTCGACGTCCAGCCACACTCTGCGCACCACGCCCTGCGGATCGATCAGAAAGGTGTGCCGCGCGGAAAGTTTAGCCACCGCCAGATTTATAATCGAGTCGTACTTACTGGACACTTCATATTTCGTGTCCGCCAGCAACTTGAAGTTCAAGCCTTCCTTGGCGCAGAATTCCTGGTGAGACTTTTCGTCTTGCACGCTCACGCCGACAATGGCCGCATTCTTCGCTGCATACTGCGTGATGTCGCGCTGGAAGTTGTGGGCTTCCACGGTGCAGCCGCTGGTGAAATCCTTGGGGTAAAAGTACAACACCACCCACTTGCCTTTGAATTCGTGCAGGCTGACGGGTTTGCCCTCCTGTGAATTCAACGTAAAATCTGGAGCCGCTGCGCCCACCGCGGGAGCTTTGTCTCCGGCGCGCGCGTTGCGCACTACGGCGATGATGGCAATCACCGCCAGCACGCCGATTATCGCAATGATCATACGTGTCATCCTCAAGGCTCACCTCTCTCCGCGAGTGCAAATCTTATCATCGGTAGGCATGACCGCGAAGCGGTCAATTTCTCGAAGTACCCTGACACTGCTTTATGGAGGCCCCTGCCTTACACGCGGCAGGCGTCCAGTCTCAGAGGGGTGCAATACTATACAGCTTGCGTTTTTGCTGGCATTCTGAGCGCCGCACGCAAGGGTTGCAGGAGGGAACAGTGAAGGATGCACGGCTTCCGTGGTATGCAACGCTAGCTATCGCTTGTGTCTTGATGCTCGCGCCGCTTTCAGCGATTGCGCAAGGAACTGCTCCTGGCGCGCCCGGGAAACTGGATAAAGTCAGGCTGGACGGGACCTATTTTTCGGTCAATGGAAAACGCTTCCTGCCCGTCGGGGCGCACTGGGTACCCGCCAAAGCAGCCATGTACTGGCCGCTACAATGGGATCCGAAAGATATTGAAGCCGACTTTGCCAAAATGCACGAGCTTGGCTTCAATACCGTTCGCTTCGATCTGATGTGGGCGTGGTTTGAGCCGCGTCCCGGGGACTATAACTCGGAGGCATTTCAGCAGCTTGATTTCCTGATCTCGCTGGCGCACCGGTATCGCATCTACTTGCACCCGACGCTATTCGTTGGCGGCGAAGTTGGCGAGGCGTACTGGGATGTCTCCTGGCGGCACGGGCGTCATCCCCATGCCGATCCTGAAATGCTGCGCCTGGAAACGAACCATGCGGCCGAGTTTGGCAAACGTTACGCAAGCGAGAACGCGATCCTGGCGTGGGATCTCACCGACGAGCCGCCTTTCTGGATTGTGCAAGGGCAAACCACCGATGCCATGGCGATCAATTGGACGCGCCTCATCGCTGGAGCCATTCGGCGTTATGACACGCAGCACCCCATCGTTGTGGGGACCAGCCAGGAAGACATCGACCACGGGCCTTTCCGGCCAGACAACATCGCGAGAGAAGTAGATTTCTTCAGCGTTCATCCTTACTCCATTTACGTTCCCAATCTTTTTCCCGACCCCATGGTTTCAGAACGCGGAACGTACGGC
>JBGOTL010000067.1:0-21470 GCA_041476465.1 Candidatus Acidiferrum sp.
GGATTGAGCATGCAATTGGCCGTGGTTGACGTAACCACCGGAAAAAATGTTGAAGCCAGAATTGTCCTCGCGAATCCTGAGGTCATTCACGCCGAAGGCGAAGCCCGCGAGGAAGAAGGCTGCCTTTCCGTCCCCGGTTTTCGCGGCTATGTGGTGCGCCCGCAGTTCGTCACCGTACGCGCCCAGAACGTAAAGGGCGAGACGTTTGAAATTCGCGGCGAAAATCTTCTGGCGCGCGCTTTCTGCCACGAAATCGATCACCTGCACGGCATTCTGTTCCTGCAGCACCTGAGCATGCTCAAGCGCGACCTCATCCGGCGGAAAATCAAAAAGCTCCGAAAACTGGGCGAGTGGTAACGTGGAGTGCGGCAGCCCAGCTGCCGCTTTTTCGGTCTATGCACCACCAGGAATTTACAGTGTCTTGCTATTCAACTCACGCGAATTCACGCTCGCCTCTATCCTTTGCCTCCTTTACCTCCTCTATTTCCTTTACTTCCTTACTTCCTCTCCTGGTTCTCGTCACATGCGTATAGTTTTTTGCGGCACTCCGCAATTTGCCGTTCCCGCGCTGCAGCACCTCCGCGCGCAGCCAGACTTTCAAATCCTCGCAGTAATCACGCAGCCCGACCGCCCGCGTGGCCGGGGCCAGGAAATCAGTGTTTCTCCCGTCAAGGAAGCCGCCATCGCGGCGGGTTTGCCGGTACATCAGCCGGAAAGTATTCGCGCACCAGAGATCCAAAAACTGCTGGAAAACTTAGCGCCGGACGCCGTCGTCGTCATCGCCTACGGCCAAATTGTCCCCGCGCGACTTCTGGCCATCCCAAAATTTGGCTGGATAAACTTGCATGCCTCGCTGCTGCCCAAATATCGCGGCGCCGCGCCCATCAACTGGGCCATCGCAAACGGCGAGAGCGCTTCCGGCGTCACCACCATGCGCATTGACGCCGGCATGGACACCGGCGACATCCTCTTGCAACGCGAAATCGCCATCGGCGCGTCGGAAACCGCCCCCGAACTTAGCGCGCGCATGGCGGAGGCCGGTGCCCCGCTGATGTCCCAAACCTTGCGAGGTCTCGCGGCTGGCACGCTACTTCCGCGCCCGCAAAATCATGCCCAAGCCACGCACGCTCCTATTTTGAAAAAAGAAGACGGGCGCATTGACTGGGCGCGTTCTGCGAAAGATATTTACAACCGCATGCGGGGATTTACTCCATGGCCCGGCGCTTACACCACGTTTCGGAGGCAGACCTGCCACATTTGGGGCGAACCGGCGTCTAACGAAACACCAGGTGCGCCGGGAACTTTGCTGCTCGTTGGGAACGAACTACAAGCAGCGTGCGGTCACAAAACCGTTTTGCGCCTGCTATCGGTAAAACGCGAGGGGCGCAAACAGGTTTCCGCCGCGGAATTCGCAAATGGTGCAAGATTACAAACCGGTGAAGCCTTTGAAACAATTTGATTTGCGGCGGCGGATTTGCAGCGGGCGATACGCTCAGGCATACTCGCCATCTGCGTCATCGGAATTACTTTGTTCATTCTTGGCGCGCGAAAGCAGCGGGAGCCCACTCTTCATGAACATAACGAATGGCTGTAAGAGCGGCGGAAGAGTTCCTGGCCGCGGCAAAGAATTGCTGCGCGCGTCCGCGTGCTGGATGCTGGCGGCGCAACTTACCGGTGTGCCCTTTGTTTTTGCCGCAGGCGATGGCGGCAAGACGCCCGCCAAATCATCCAGTGACCTGGTCCTCAAGACCATGCAAAGCGAGCTGACCCGCGCAACCGCGGACCTCGGCAAGAGCGATCCCGCGCCTTATTTTTTGAGCTACACGGTTAACGATCAGAGCATGCTGGTCATCGTTGGCGCCTACGGCAGCCTGCTCACAAACGCCGCCGCGCAGCGGCGCCAAGCGGACATCACCATGCGCGTGGGCACGCCCGCGCTGGACAACACTCACGGGCAGAGCCGCGCGAGCGGTATGAGCTCCACTTCACTGCCCCTGGGCGATGACCAGGACGCCATCGCGCGCGTTCTCTGGGAACTTACGGATCGCGAATACAAGCGCGCCGCCCCGGCTTATTTGAACGTACGAACGAATACCGCGGTGCGCGCGGAAGAGGAAGACAAGTCACCGGACTTTTCCAGGGAAGAACCCAAAACCCATGTGGGCGAAGCGCTGGCCACGCCAACATTTGATCGTGCCGCTTGGGAAAGCGAAATCAAGCGGCTGTCGGGAGCGTTCCGCAAATATCCCGATGTGTATTTCGCTTCGGTAGTGCTGCAAGTGCAAGCCGGAAATTCGCGGATGGTTTCCAGCGAAGGAGCGGCGATCAGCGTCCCCAGCGCGTCAACGCGCATGGTGATTGAAGCGCAAACACGCGCCGAGGACGGCATGGAACTTCTCCGCGTGGAGACATTTCAGGCGCCGGCGGCCGGCGGCTTGCCGAGCGAGGCGGAACTCAACGCAAAAATTGAAAAGATGGCCGTCGATTTGAAGGCCCTGCGCAACGCCCCCGTTGCCGAGCCGTACGATGGCCCCGCGCTGCTGAGCGGCCGCGCTGTGGCGGTCTTCTTCCACGAAGTGCTGGGGCACCGCCTGGAAGGTCACCGGCAGCGCGATGAAGAGGAAGGCCAGACGTTCACGAAGAAAATCGGGCAGGAGGTGTTGCCGAAATTTTTGAGCGTGGCCGATGATCCTACCATCAGCGAGCTTGCGGGCGTAAAACTCGCGGGCGCGTATGAATTTGACAACGAAGGGTCGCCCGCGCAACGCGTGGAAGTAATTCAGAGCGGGATACTGAAGAATTTTTTGATGTCGCGGATGCCCATCAAGGGCTTCGATAAATCCAACGGGCATGGACGAAATCAGCCGGGCCTGATGCCCACCGGCCGCCAGGGAAACCTGATCGTTTCCTCCAGCCAGACGGCGCCTGAAGCGGAAATGCGCCAGAAGCTCATTGACGAAGTGAAAAAGCAAGGCAAGCCCTACGGACTTTATTTTGACGATATTCAAGGCGGCTTCACGTTGACTACGCGCTCCTTGCCGCAGGCATTCCAGGTGCTTCCGGTGATCGTGTACAAGGTATATCCCGATGGGCGTCCGGATGAATTGGTGCGCGGCGTGGACATTGTGGGCACTCCGCTGGCGGCGCTTACCCGCATTCTGACCACCGGCGACCAGCAGCATGTCTTCAACGGCGTCTGCGGCGCGGAAAGCGGACAAGTTCCGGTTTCCGCGGCGGCGCCCGCAATGCTTTTTTCCGAAATGGAAGTCCAGAAGCGTGCCCACGCGCATGAGCGCCCACCCATTTTGCCGGCCCCCGGATTTGAAGAAAGCGGCCCAGCAAAATCCGGCCAAACGAACCCAGGGGTGAAGCCGTGAAGACATTTGGCCCAGCGATTTGCCTGGTTCTGACGGCTCTGCTTGGTGTGGGAGCCAGGCCCGCCTGCGCCGCAAGCGATGTCGGAAAAACTGCGGTTGATAGCGCAGCGGCGGCAGCCCACGCGGCGGCAAATGGCGATGCCCTCCTGGAAGCTCTGCTCGTTGAGCTGGATCGTTCCAAGGCGCAGCTCAAGATGGATCAGGTGCAAGCGCCCTATTACATCGAATATCGGGTGAACGACCTTGAAGAATTTGGCGCGGAGGCGGCCTTCGGCGCGTTGCGGGAAAATCAGCATGTGCGCGTGCGCGTTCTGCGCGTGGTGGTGCGCATCGGCAAATACAAACAGGACAGCTACTTCGGCCAGGGCATGGGTGAAACGAACATTCTCCCGCTCGATGACGACCCCATCGCATTGCGCCACCAAATCTGGCTGACCACCGACGAAGCCTACAAAGCAGCGGGCGAAGCCTATGCGGAAAAGTTGTCGGCGCTCAAGCAATTCAGCGCGGACCCCAGCCCCATCGACGATTTTGCGCAATCTCCCGTAGTTGCTGCCATCGGACCTACGGTGAAGTTGCTGGCCGATGAGAGCGCCTGGAAGAACACGCTCCAGGACATCACCAATTTGTACCGGCAGTATCCCGAGGTGCAATCGCTGACGGCTTCGCTGCGTTTTTCCGCGGTGAACGAATACCTGGTGAATTCAGAGGGCACGGTAACGCGAAATGGGAAAAACACGTATACCGTGGCCTTGAACGGCGCAACCCAGGCAGCGGACGGCATGCGGCTGGGCCGGAATCCCTTTTGGACCGTGGGCAAACTGGAAGAACTCCCTTCGCACGATGCGCTGGCCAGCGAATCGAAAAAAATGCTGGAGACGCTGAAGGCCTTGCGCGAAGCGCCCATCGTCGAAGAAGAGTACCGCGGCCCGGTACTCTTTGCGCCGGACGCCGCCGACGATGTGATGGCATCGCTCGTGGGATCGAATATCCTCGGGCGCAAGCCGCAGCTCGGGAGGCCGAATCGCACGGTTGGTGGATTCGCAACAAGTTATAAAACGCGGGTGCTGCCAAGCTTCGTGTCGGTCGTGGACGATCCCACTCTGAAAGAATTTCAGGGCAAGAGCCTCGCCGGAAGTTATGAAGTCGACAGCGAAGGCGTGAAGGCCCAGGCCGTGACCGCGGTGGATGGCGGCATGCTGACAAATTATCTCCTCGGGCGTCAGCCCATCCGCGACTTCCCGGCTTCCAATGGCCACGGCCGAGCCGCGCCAGGATCTTCGCCGGGCCCGAGCCTCGGAATCATGATCGTGAAGAGCGCGGAGGCGCAATCGCCCGAAGCGCTGAAGCAAAAAGTGATCCAGATGGTCACCGAGCAGAGCAAGCCGTACGCGTATCGTGTGGAAACCATGGGCGGCAATGCCCCGCGTTTGCTGTACCGCGTATATGCGAACGATGGCCACGAAGAGCTGGTGCGTGGCGCGGTTTTCAGTGAATTGGATGTGCGCGCGCTGCGCAGCGATCTGATCGCGGTGGGCAATGATCCGCTGGTCAGTAACCGCGTTGGCGGTGTGCCGCAGACGATCATTTCTCCCTCGCTGCTCTTCGACGAACTGGAAGTAAAGCGCGCGGATACCAGCAAGGACAAATTGCCGGAATATCCCGCGCCGCCGCTCGCGAAGAAATAGATAGTGGTGTTCGTGCGGGAACAGAACGTATGACCTTTGGCGAAAGACTGGAATGGCTGGGTCGCATGGCGTTGCTGGTGTTCATACTGGCTTCGGCGGCGTTTCTCAGCGCCATCACCGCCATGCGCATCGCCATCCATGGGCGGGAAGTCACCATGCCGAATCTGGTCGGCAAGAATGTGGCCGAAGCCAGCCAGCTTTTGAGTTCGCGCGGGCTGATGCTGCGCGTGGCCGACCGCATCTACAGCGAGCTGCCCATAAACGTGGTGGTGCGGCAAACGCCGACAGCCGGACTGCTGATGAAGGTTTCCCAGCAGGCGCACGTGGTGCTGAGCCTCGGGCAACGGCAGCTTACGATTCCCTCGCTGGAAGGAAATACCTTGCGCGTGTCGCGAATCGAATTGTTGCGCGCCGGTTTGCAGGTAGGAGAAGTTTCCAGCGTGGCGTTGCCGGATCAGCCGGCCGATATGGTTGTGTTGCAAAATCCAAAGCCAGGAACGGGCGGGGCGACTCCTCGCGTGGATGTGCTGGTCTCGCAAGGGCCGCGCGAGGCGGCTTATGTGATGCCGCACCTCATTGGTTTGCATGAAACGGAAGCGCAACGCCGCTTGGATGCCGCCAACCTCAAGCGCAAAGTAAACTACGTCGCCGCTCCCCAATGGCCGCATGGCGCGGTGATTGACCAAACGCCGCCCGGCGGCGCGCGCGTGCCCACCTCTTCCACCATCGAACTCACCATCGCCAATTGAACCGGTTCATGTAGCAGGCGGACTTTAGTCCGCCTGTCCCTCCTGCCTTTCTCCCATGTAGGGGCGGGGCTTGCCCCGCCCGCTCCCCGCATGTCATCCCGCCTGCCCCGACCGGGTCGGGGGCGGAGTCGAGGGATGGCTGTGCGCCTCGCACCTCGCTTATGTAGACGCCGGACTTTAGTCCGGCGTGAAATGATCGCGCAGCAGGCCGCCCTGAAGGACGGCCTCTACATTTTTTTGTCATCTGCGCTTTTTGCATCCCGGACGGTTCTACAGGACTGGCCTTGCCGGAAAGGAGGGTGCTCGCCGTGGCGAGCCCAAAGACCGGACGGGCGCGAAGGAGGTTCACTCTGCAAGAACGGGTCACCCGCCGGATGGCAGCGCATTGACTTGTTGATGGGAGCGATGTTTAATACGCAGCAACACGCCCTTGACCAGGCGACTTGCTCGAAAAACTGGGCGCAATTCACGGGTTCAGCGGGCCTCATCTTAACTGTGGAGGAGACCTAATGATTGCCAAATACTTAATCTTGCCCCTATTGGTCGGAGTAATCGGCGCTTTGTACGCTCTCTTGTTCAGAATGGCCGGACCTGAACATCAACCCCTCCTGATTTTCTTCTCCCTTGTAACCGTTCTTGTCCTGAGCCGGAGAGAGAGGAGAGCCTAATCATGCGCAAGTTCATTAATTGTGTAATCGCTTTTATGGGATCCTTCCTCCCCGATTTGGGCTGGATAGCACTGGCAGGGCTGGTGGCATGCCTTGTAGCAGGAGCCATCGCTGCCGGGATTACGGCCTGGTCGGGCCCAGGTGCTTTGGCAGCGTTTGTCGCGATCTTCGTGGGGTGCCTTAAACTAGTTGGTATCATCCTCGCGGCTCTTGCACTCATTTGCCTGGAGGAAGGTATTCGCAACTGTCTGTGAATTACGCTTCTGTGGCACGTCAATTCCCTTGTCCCGTTTACCCCGATCTTCGAGGGGAGCGAGTCCTGGGGATGGCTATGCGCGTTTCTCTGACCGGTTTTGTAGCGGGCGGACTTTAGTCCGCCTGTCCCTTCCTGCCCCTCTCCCTGTGTAGGGGCGCGGGCCAACGACAGGAGCAAGGCAACCCAAAACCGACCGCGGCTGCATCCCAGTACGGGGGGAGCTGGCTTCCCTTCCCTTGCGGGGAGAGGAAAGTTCCTGCTCGGGCTGGCCACGGGTTCAGGTTATACTCAGTTGTTCCAAGCCTCGGGGCTGGGGGAAACTCACGGAGCTTCAAGGCAAGGAACCCAAAAGTCTTACGGAGAGGTGAAGTTTGCGCCGAATTTTGTCATGTGCAACTGCGAAATGGTCTCTTTCAGGCGCAGCCGCGAGGCGGCTGACTCTTTTGCTGGCTTCACTGTTGGTGCTGCTGAGTGCGGTGCCCAGCGACGCGCAAATTTTTCATAAGAAGAAGAAACAAAACCAGTCGACGGATGCCAGCAATACCGCCGAACCGGACAAGATTCTCTACAACCGCGCGATGGCAGACGTCAAGCGCGGGCGGCACGAGGTGGGACGCCTGGGGCTGCAGACGCTGATCAACACGTATCCCGACAGCGAATATCTGGCCAAGGCAAAACTCGCGATTGCCGATTCTTATTTTAAGGAAGGCGGAACGGCCAACATGACGCAGGCCGTGGCCGGATATAAAGACTTTATTGTTTTCTTCCCGTTCCTGCCGGAAGCAGCCTATGCGCAGATCCAGGTAGCGATGGTGCACTACCGGGAGATGGCCAAACCGGATCGCGACCGCACGCAGGCAAAATTAGCGGAGGACGAGTTCCAGACGTTTTTGCAGAAATATCCGAAGGATGCACTGGCGCCGAAAGCCGAGCAGCACTTGCGAGAAGTTCAGGAAGTTTTGGCGGAAGGCGACTTCCGCGTAGGCTACTACTATTCCGTCAAAGGCGACTCCCGCGCCGCAGCCGCGCGGCTCATCTCCGTGGCGCGGCGTTATCCGCTGTATAGCAAAGCCGACACAGCCATCTGGATGCTTGGAAACATATTTGAAAAGAGCGAGCGCAAAGACGTAGCCGGGTATTACTACGCGATGCTGGCGCGCAATTACCCGCTCTCCCAGCGGACGGCGGATGCCAAGGCAAAACTTATCGCATTGAAAATACCGGTGCCGCAGCCCGACCCAAGGGCGCAGGCCAGGATGCTAGCCGAGCAGAATATGCCGCACCCACGGCGGAGCATGGTGCGCAAGTCGTTGGGCATTCTTCATAGCGGCCCCGATGTGCGCATGGCCGCGCGCATTGGACCACCCAACCTGGAGCCAGAAGCCGAGACGGCGTCCGCGACAGACGTTCTCTCCGGCGGGAATCACTCGACGATTGGCGGCGGCAGCGGTGCAGGAACTACGGGCATCGTAGCCACGATCACCCCCGGTAAGAGTGACTCGGCTGGCGCAACTGCCGGAGCCGAGACTACGGCCTCGCCGGAAGAGAACAACACGGGAAACCCGCCCGCAGCGACGGATTCCAACACCGGCACGAACCCAGCGGCTGCTTCCGCTGATTCGGCTCCCGCAACAACCGATTCGACAGATGGAACTACTAGCCCGGCCGGCGGAGCGACGACGGATGCAACGGCCCCCGCGACGGATGGGGCGGCGAAGGCAGACGGGACTCCTGATGCGTCCCAGACTGGCACTGCTGCGGATAAGAAGAAAGAATCGAGCAGCAAGAAGAAAAAGGGGATCAAGAAGATCATTCCCTGGTAGCGGGTGCGGCAAGGCCGACCATCGAGGTTTCGCGTGAATAAGGGGGGTGCAACAGAGGTCGACCCCCCTGTACTTTGGTACAGGGTCAGCAGCAGCAGATTGCTAATTCTAAAACGCCATATTCACTTCCGACACACCATTCCCCGTTTACGTTGACGCCCCACGCGCCGGATGCTCCAATACGATTTGGGTCTCCCTGTGGAGAAGCAGTGGGATAGGTGACCGCCAAGCGGTCAACGGGATTTTGCGGAGGACGTTCGGTGGCCAAGATTCTGGTGGCGGACGACAACAGTAATATTCAGAAAATGGTCGGCCTTGCTCTGAAAGATCAAGGCATCGACGTTGTTGCCGTCGGCAATGGCGAAGCGGCGGTGCGCAAGATTTCCGACATTCGCCCGGACCTGGTGCTCGCCGACGTGTTTATGCCGGTACGCAACGGCTATGAAGTCTGCCAGTACGTGAAGCAAGACCCTTCCCTGGCGCACATTCCGGTTATTTTGCTGGTCGGAGCGTTTGATCCCCTGGATGAGCAGGAAGCACAGCGCGTGGGCGCGGACGGTGTTCTGAAGAAACCATTTGTTCCTCCGGATCCGCTGATTTCAATGGTGAAGTCTGCCCTGGCACGAGCAGGTGTAAGCCTTGCTGGAACAGCGGATGAGAAGCTCGCGGAAGCGACATCCAAGAAGACCGCGGAAATGCTCGCCGCGGCCTCAGCACAGGCCAGCGTTGCGTCACTTGCACATTCTGCGAAGGAATCCTTGCCGGAGGTCGAAGGCGAGCCATTGGTCGAAGAGACCTCGACGCGCCCAGGGATGGTGAAATTCGGATCTGGCGACCAACCACTGGCGTTTGGCAATTTGCTGGAGACACCCATGGTGCAGGAAGAAGATGATCCTGCTTTTATGCCTCCAGTGCATTCAGGACTATCCACGGAACGCGACTGGCGCTCAGCGGATGTCGACGAAGAAGCCGAAGAAGAGGAAGAAGAGACACCCAAGGCCTCCTGGCGGCGTGACGCAGGGGATGAAGCGCTGGAGGACAATGCCGCTGTCAGCGGCGCGCGCGACTGGCGGGAAACTGCTTCGGGAAAAAAGCCAGCCGAAACAGCGCAAGAGGAAGCCCTGTGGCCGCCCATTGTAACGAAGCGCCAAATTTCTGAAGCTGATGAGACCGAAGACCAGACTTCGGCTGTGGTGGCCGAGACCAAAATTGGAACGCCGGGAGTTCCCTTCACGGGGGATGCAGCGGAAACTTCGGCGAGACAGGAACCTGCATCGGCTGGACCGTTCGTGGTTCCGAGCATTTCTGTGGTTGACGCGCCTGCGGACGAACCAGAGAAAACAGCACAGCCGAGTGCGTGGTTTTCCGTTGCGCGTAGTCCCTGGGAAGCAGAAGCGCAAAAAGCCAATCAACTTGCCGCGGCGTGGGATGCTCCTGCGATAGTGGCGCCGGTCGTCCACAAAGAGTCAAAACCGCTGGCCGAGACTGCAACTGTCGAGGCTCACGAAACAATTCACGCACCAGTAGCAGCAGAAGAGGAGCCACACACGGACCCGGCGGGGTCCGGCCTTCACGCAACCTTGCCCGAAGTTGCGTCGGTGGGCGCTCTCCCTTCAGCAACAGTTGAGGCGATTCGCGAAGAGGCCGCTTCCGTTCTAGAGAGCAAGCCGGAAGAGGGTCAAGTAACTCCCTCCGCGCAGGAACCAGCAAAGTCTGCCCAAGCGGATATGGACGCGCTGGTGGCTAAGGTGCTGGCAAAGATGAGCCCGGAAATGCTGCAAGCGGTGACGCGCGAGATTTTGAAACCGGTCGTGGAAGCCATGGTCCGCGACGAGATCAACGCGAAAAAACCGTAAATCTCTTTCTTCCCATAAATCTATACCTGCCATAACAGGCGCGGCCGAATTGACGGCGCTGCTTGCCTCCTCGTATAGTCGAAGATTCATCTGAAGCAAAATAGCGCGCATGTATTTCTGCCGCCGCAATGACCGTCAGGAGAATCAGACCGGATGCCCCGCGAAATCGCCAAGGCCTATGAACCGCAGCAGATCGAGCCGCGCTGGGGGGACTATTGGGTCAAGGAAGCGCTGTTTAAGGCGAGCGCGGATGCGCCGGGCCCGGTGTTTTCCATCGTCATTCCTCCTCCAAACGTAACCGGCTCGCTGCACATCGGCCACATGCTGGAGCACACCGAGATCGACATTTTGACGCGTTGGCATCGCATGCGAGGCTACAACACGCTGTACCTGCCGGGTACGGACCACGCGGGGATCTCAACGCAGCGCGTGGTAGTGAAGTACCTCGCAGACCAGGGCATCGATTACAAAAAGCTGGGCCGCGAAGAATTTGAGAGACGAGTGTGGAAGTGGAAGGAGGAAGCGGGCGGGCAGATTGTGGAGCAGATGAAAGGCATTGGCGAAAGCTGCGATTGGTCGCGGGAGAGATTCACACTTTCTCCGGAAATGACCCGCGTGGTGCGGGAGGTGTTCGTCCGGCTGTATGAAGAGGGGCTGATCTACCGGGGGCATTACCTGACGAACTGGTGTCCAGTTTGTTTGACAGTGCTGAGTGACCTGGAAGTGACTCACGAGGAGCGGCAAGGGCACTTGTGGCATGTCCGGTATCCGTTGCCGGGAACGAAGGAATTTCTGGTCGTGGCGACAACCAGGCCGGAGACGATGCTCGGCGATACCGCCGTGGCGGTGCATCCCGGAGACGAACGCTACAAGCAGCTGGTCGGGAAGAAAGTTTTGCTGCCGCTGATGAATCGCGAGATTCCGATTATCACGGATGAAATGGTGGACCGCGAATTCGGCACGGGCGCGGTGAAGATTACGCCCGCACACGATCCCAACGACTTCGAGGTGGGCCGGCGCCATGGCCTGGCGGAAATTGACGTGATGACGGATGACGGCCACATGAACGCGGCAGCCGGGGCATACGCAGGGCTGGACCGTTTCGAGGCGCGAAAAAAGATCATCGAAGATTTGAAGGCGCAGGGATTGCTCGAGAAGGTGAGTGACCACACGCACGCCATCGGGTTGTGCGAGCGGAGCAAGACGATTGTGGAGCCGCGCGCGTCCACGCAATGGTTTTGCAGGATGAAGGACCTGGCGAAACCCGCCATCGAAGCGGTGGAAGAAAACAGAATTAAGATTATTCCTGAAAACCGGCGGGAAGAATATCTCAACTGGATGCGAAATATCCGCGACTGGACGATATCGCGGCAACTCTGGTGGGGCCACCGGATCCCGGCGTGGCACTGCGGCGATTGCAAGGAGATCATGGTCGCGCGCGAGACGCCAGGAAAGTGCGGGAAATGCGGGTCGGCAAAGCTAACGCAAGACCCCGATGTGCTGGACACCTGGTTTAGCTCGGGGCTTTGGCCGTTTTCCACCCTGGGCTGGCCGGAGAAAACCGCCGACTTCAAGACCTACTACCCAACGAGCCTGCTGATTACGGGCTACGACATCCTGTTTTTCTGGGTAGCGCGGATGATCATGCTGGGCTTGCACTTCACGGGACAAGCGCCCTTCCGCGCCGTGTACCTGCACTCGCTGGTGCGCACAACAAGCGGCGAGAAAATGTCCAAGTCCAAAGGCACGGGGATGGACCCTGTTGCGCTGAACCTGCAATACGGCACGGATGCCATGCGTTTCTGCCTGGCTTCCATGGCCGCGCCCGGAACGGACATCGTTTTATCGGATGACCGGTTGCTCGGCGCGCGAGCTTTCGCGAACAAGATTTGGAACGCCGCGCGCTTCTTGTTCATGAATCTCGACAAGTTCGAACAGGGCGGAACAAGTATTGAGGAGTTGGCAGCGCCGGAAGTTCGCGAAAAAGCGCCTTACGCGGCGGGCGGGAGCGTGCCGCTGATAGACGCATGGCTATTTGCGCAACTTGCGGCGACGATTGAAACGGTCAACGATGCACTGGCCAATTACCGCTTCCACGAGGCGGCGCAGAGCGTCTACCAATTTTTCTGGGGCGATTTCTGCGACTGGTATATCGAGTGGGTGAAGCCGGAACTCTTGAGCGCAGACCGCGAGCGCGCCATAGTTGCATGGAAGAATCTCTTCGCGGGCTTTGATACCGCGCTGCGACTTCTCCACCCGTTCATGCCATTTCTGACCGAAGAACTATGGCATCAGTTGCCGCAGCGCGCTGGTGCAAGATCAATTGCGCTGGGCGAGTTTCCGGTGGCACAAGCGACGTGGAAGAATGCAAAAGCGCAAGAGCAGTTTGGCTTAGTCCAGGAAGTAATCGGCGCTATAAGAACTCTTCGTGCGGAGATGAAACTCGACCCTAAAAAGAAAGTGACGGCGGAGTTTTCAAGCTTAGATGCGCCCGCGCGGAGTGTTATTGATGCCAATCGCGAAGCCATTCTGCGGCTGGGCATCCTCTCTGAGCTGCGCGTTTCCGCGGAACGGCTTCCGGAGGCTGGTGGCGCAGTGCGTTCGGCAGCGCAATTTGATGTGCGAATCACTTACGCCGCCGAGACAGTAGATGCAGCCACGGAACTTCCCCGCGTGCGAAAGGAGATCGAGCGAATCAAGAAGGACATCGCGTCCAAAGAAAAACAGTTGGGAGACGAAACATTCCGCGGCCGAGCGCCAGAGAAAATTATCCATGGGATGGAAGCGACGCTGGAAGAGCGGCGCGTGGAGTTAAAGAAGCTGACAGAGCGGGTGGCGCAACTGGAAAAAGGCTCATAGGCCATGGAACGAACTAGTGTGGTGTTGCTTAAGAAAGTGAAACGCAGTGGCGAACATGCCTCTGAGCGTGAGCGCAACCAAGCCCTGCGTTTAGGCTGGGATGCTTCGCTCCGCTCAGCATGACATGTTGGCTATGGTGGGGCACTTATTTACGTTACCCGATACTAGCTTTGATTCCTCACGGCAACTGAAATGAACTGGGATTCAGGATACATCACACAATTGATCCGGCGGGCGCTGGAAGAAGATGTCGGCGCGGGCGATGCGACGACGCTGGCCACGGTAGCCCCGGGAGCGACAGCGATGGCGCACATTCTTGCCCGGCAGACGCTGGTCTGCGCAGGATTGCCGATTGCGGAAAAGGTTTTCCGGGCGCTCGATCCAGAAATCCAGGTCACCTGCTTGCACAACGAAGGATCGTTTGTGGAACCCGGCACGAAAATCGTTCAGGTGCGGGGAAATGCCAGGGCGATCCTGACGGGCGAGCGAACAGCCCTTAATTTTCTGGCGCATCTTTGCGGGATCGCCACGCTGACAAAGCGCTTCGTGGAACAACTGGCAACCACGCGAACGCGGATTCGGGATACGCGAAAGACGACGCCCGGACTGCGACTGCTGGAGAAATACGCGGTGAATACTGGCGGCGGCGCCAATCACCGCTTCGGACTTTATGACGCGATTCTTCTGAAGGAGAATCACATCGCATTGGCTGGGGGTATTAAACCGGCGCTGGACAAGGCGCACAGTTGGGTGTCGCCAAAGTTGCCGCCACCGCGCATGGCAAGCGCCTACGACGCGGCTGGATTGGACCCGGAGGTCGTGGGACCGGGGCCGCTGCCGGTACAGATCGAAGTTCGCGACGAACGCGAGCTGCGGGAGGCGCTGGATGCGGGTGCTGAGTCCGTATTGCTGGACAACATGACGCCGGAGAAAGCGCAGCGGTGTGTCGCGCTCGCGAAGAGCCTGCGCGCGGACTGCGTCGTGGAGATTTCCGGCGGAATCACGCTGGAGAATGCACGCCTGTATGGCGAGGCCGGCGCGGACTTTTTGTCGTCTGGCATGCTGACGCACTCGGCCTCCGCGGCCAACCTGAGCCTGCTTGTGGACAACATCGAGGAAAAGTAAGCTAGTGACCGTTTGCGAGCGATGAAGGGATACTGCTTCTGATAGCGAGCAGAGATGGCGCACACGCCTGAGATCCTTTCCGGCAGGGCTGGAATCTTCGATCGCTTCGCTCCCCGAGAAGCTCGGGGCAGGCAGGATGACAAGTAACGGCGTCCTCGACGGGAACCGCGATACATGGCGCGACGCAAGAAAATGACAACGGAAACGCTACCCGGCACGACGGACCGGCGATTGGCGGCGTTGCTGACGCTGCTAGCGGAAAATGCGACGATCGTGATCAGCGGCACGCGGATCGCGAATGAAATCGGCGTATCGCGCTCGACCGTGTGGCGCTGGGTGGAGCGGCTGCGAGAGCTCGGGGTACGCGTAAAAGGTCAGCCACACACGGGCTATTTTCTGGAAAAAGTGGCGGATATTCTCACGCCAAACATGCTCCGGCAACATCTGAAGGGAAGCCTTTTCGGCAAGCGCATTTATCATTTTTTCAAGACGGATTCGACCAGCCGCGTGGCTCTGGAATTGGGCCACGCCGGAGAGCCGGAAGGCGCGGTGGTCATCGCCGAAGAACAGACGGCCGGGCGCGGGCGCGTTGGGCGGGCGTGGCACTCGGAACGCGCCAGCGGCATTTACGCGACGCTGCTGTTGCGGCCGCGACTTGCTCCGGTGCAGGCGCCGATTCTTACCATGATGGCGGGGCTCTCCGCGCGGGCAGCCATCCAAACGCAAACGGGCCTGTCCGTGGACTTGAAATGGCCGAACGATCTGTTGATTAACGGGAAAAAAGCCGGCGGGATACTTACCGAAATGCACGCGGAGCCGAATGCTATCCGGTTTGTGATTATTGGGATGGGCTTGAATGTGAACCAGGAGAAGTTTCCGGGAGAGCTGGCGACCATCGCCACTTCCCTGCGCGCAGAAACAGGGCGGCAGCATTCCCGGCTGGAATTGCTGGTTCAGTTGCTGCGCGAATTCGAGAACGACTACAATCGTTTTTTGCGAGAAGGGCCGGCAAGCATCATTGAACGCTTCACGACGGTGTCGAGTTTCGCGCAGGGCAAACGCGTGCGAGTGACGAACGGCAGCGAAAGCTTCACGGGAATCACGGCGGGGCTTGGTCCGGAAGGCCTGCTACAGGTGAAACTTGACGACGGACAAGTGGTTACGGTAATTGCGGGCGACGTGGCGGAGGCGCGGTAGATGCTGCTGACCATCGATGTTGGCAACTCAAATTCAGTATTGGGTGTGTTCCGCGGCGAGGAGCTGGTCGCCAACTGGCGGCTGACCACGGCGCGGGAACAGACCGTGGATGAATACGGGGTACTCACGCGCAATCTTTTTTTGTACGCAGGGCTGGACCGCGACGCCATCAGCGGCGTGATTATCAGTTCCGTGGTGCCTCCCGTGAATTGGACGCTGGCGGAAATGGCACGCATCTATCTGGGTAAGAAGGCGCTGTTCGTCGAGGCTGGAGTAAAAACGGGAATGGCCATTCTCGTTGATAACCCGTTGGAGGTCGGGGCCGACCGCATCGTGAATGGAGTGGCCGCTTTTCGCAAATATGGCGGGCCATGCATCGTGGTGGACTTTGGCACGGCGATTACGTTCGATGCCATTTCAGCGAAGGGAGAATATCTTGGAGGGGTGATCGCTCCGGGAATTGGGATTTCATCCGAAGCGCTATTTGCGCGAACGGCCAAGCTGCCCCGCGTGGAAATCAAGGATCCGGGAAAGGTGATCGGCACGAACACCATCACGCACATACAGGCGGGACTCTATTACGGCGCGGTGGACATGGTGGATGGGATGCTGACTCGCATCAAGGCCGAGCTTGGCGGCAACGCAACCGTCGTGGCTACCGGAGGACAGGCGAAGCTGGTCGCCCGCGGGTCGAAGCACATTCAGCATATTGATGAATTTCTGACACTAACAGGGCTTCGGCTGATCTGGGAGAAGAACCAGGACGGCGAGCCAGCGAAATCACCTTCGTCAAATCGCGGATCAGCAACGGCAAAGAAAGCTTGACGCGTGATCGCAAGCGGCGCTGACCGCTCTTCGCGGATGATCATCATGGACAACTGGAATTACTTCAATTATTTCACGGAAATCGAAGAATACTTTTGGAAGAAACGCGGGGCGCATCTGCTTGTCTCTCCGCTGGATTGGGCCATCATGGAGACGTGGCAGAAGGCGGGTGTGCCGTTGGGGGCCGCGCTCACAGGGATCGACAAAGCTTTCGAGAGTTACCAGCGATCCCGGCGCGGCGCGGGCAAACCACTGAAGAGCCTGGCGTACTGCACCGACGCGGTCCTGGAAGCGGCGGAAGAGAGCCAGGAAGCGGCGGCAGGCAGCGCGCCCAAGAACGGGCACACTGGAGTGGCCGAACCATTTTCCCGGGATGAGCTGAAAGCGTACATCAAGAAAAACGCGGCACAGGTTGCAAGTGGCTCGGATAAGATCGATGCAAAACAGCCCGAACTTGCCGCGCGCTTGAAAGCGCTCGCACAATCCCTGGAAGCGGCTTTGCCACTACTCGAGATTCCAGGCACGCTCGATCTGGAAGATGTGGAGCGACGCCTGACGATTCTCGACGAGAAGATACATGCGGCGCTGATGAGCGATGCAAGCGAGGAGCTGATGCTGAAGATCCGGCGCGAGGTGGACGGGCAGCTCGCCGTGTACCGCCGCAAGATGAAAGCCGAGCAACTGGCGCTGGTGGAAAGGCAATACATGCAGAAGCGGCTGCTCGAGGAATATGGCTTGCCTCGGCTGAGTCTTTACTACTTTTCCTGAACGACCTGCATTGTTACTTCTTTTCTTTCTTTGCGAATCATCGCAGAATGGACCCGCGAGATTATGGCTGAAGAGTTACGTTTAAAGATTGAGAAGCTGGTGTACGGCGGCGATGGCCTTGCGCATGCCGACGGGAATACGGTGTTTGTGCCTTACGTTTTGCCGGGCGAGGAAGTGCGCACAGAGATCAAGACAAGGAAAAAGAAACTAATCCATACGCGATTGTTGGAGGTGTTGACTCCTTCCAAGGAACGCGAGAAGCCAAGCTGCCCGCATTTCCAGGTTTGCGGCGGGTGTCACTACCAGCACATTCCCGCCGCGGCGCAATCGCGGCTGAAGAAGGAAATTCTCCTAGAAACGTTGTCGCGGCTGGGCAGAATTACCTGGGACGGCCCCATCCAGGAGCACGCCGGGGAGCCTTACGGCTACCGCAATCGCGCGCAGTGGGCGGCGCGCAACGCCATGCCCCGGTCCCTCGGCTATTTTCTCCCGGAGAGCTCGACGATCACGCCGATTGACAAGTGCCCTGTGCTATCACCGCTCCTGGCGCGCACGTTTGCCCGGCTTCAGGAGATGGCGCGCGCCGCAACCTTGCCGCTCCACATTCTGGAGATCGAAGCCTTCGCGGATTCCTCCGACACACGAATTTCTCTCAATGTGGCCTTCGAACGCTTTACAAAGCCCGCCAAGGAATTGGCCGCGGCGATTCGAGAAGCGCTTCCCGAATTGGAGAGCCTGCTGCTTCTGGACCAGAGCCGGGACAAATTCGAATTAACCGGCCCCGGCTTTTTGTTTCATGAAGCAGGCGGCTATCGCTACCGCGTCAGTCATCTTTCTTTTTTTCAGGTGAACCGCTTTCTGACCGAGGAACTTCTAGCAACGGTAATCGCAGGCGCCAGAGGCGACTATGCGCTGGACCTTTACGCAGGCGTGGGCTTCTTTACTCTTCCGCTGGCACGCGCATTCAAGCGAGTGGTGGGCGTGGACGCCAATCTGGCCGCGACGCGCGATTTGTATGCCAACGCGGAGATCGCAGGCGTGGAAATCACCACGCACAACGAGCATGCGGAAGACTTCTTGAAGAAAACCGAAGAAACGCCGGATTTCGTGGTACTTGACCCACCGCGTTCTGGACTGGGCGCGGAGGCTGCCGCGAAGCTGGCTGCCTTGGGCGCGCCAGAGATTTCTTACCTTTCATGCGATCCCTCGACGCTGGCGCGAGACCTGGCCATGCTAACCGGATCTTCCAGGAAGGAAAGCGCCGCGGTTGTGCCTGGGCATAAATACGAGATAACTGAAATGCATCTCTTCGACCTTTTTCCGCAAACTTTCCACATTGAAACCCTCGTGAGGTTGAAAAAGGTGTCATGAAGCTGCCGGCTGTGGCGATCACCGCTGCATTCTCGGGCGGAATCGTTCTCGGCCTGCAAGTTTTCCATCCCGGACAAGCGGCATCTTACAAATTTCTAGCCTTAGCATTTGTTTGCGCCGCGTTTTTTCTGTTCGCAGGATTCATTCTGGCGTTTTTGGGGCGCCTGTTTCCTGCTGCCGCGGCCTCCATGCTTAGTTGGCTGGCCGCCGGATTTTTGGCAGCGTGCAGTGCCCAGCAACCTCTTCCAGCAGACCATGTGTTATCCATGCTGGCCGCGAACCAGCTGGAATTGCGAACGCCCTTGCGGTGGCATGCCCGCCTGCGCGACGAGCCGGCGCGAGTTCCCTGGGGCTACGGATACGACTTAGAACTGTCCGCGGTGGAATTCGAAGGGAGAACACTGGCAACGCGTGGCGGCATGCGGCTGGCCTTTACCCCAAAGCCAGACGACACGCAAATACCCGAGGCACACGCGGGGGATGAAATTTCCGTCTTAACGCAAGCAAAGCTGCCACAAATATACAAAGACGATGGGGCATTCGACCGGCGCGGGTATCTCGCACAGCAGAATATCCACCTGATCGCGACACTGCGCGCACCGGAGCTGCTGGAGCGCGTTGCCATAGCCACGCCAACGATGTCGACAAGGCTCGCGCGATGGCGCAAGCTCTTGCGCGATGAAGTTGATTTTCTTTTTGGCGGCACGCCGCAAGTTGCGGGAATCCTTCGCGCCATGCTGCTCGGCGACCGGAGCTTTATCGATCGCGGCGAATCGGTGGACTTTCAAAAAACCGGAGTGTTTCACGTGCTGGTTGTCGCCGGCTTGCACGTTGGAGCGCTGGCAGTTTTTCTTTTCTGGCTCGGGCGCAAACTCCGGCTCCCGCATGGCTGGGCAACGCTTTTGATGCTGGTGCTACTTTTTTCGTATGTGGCGGTTGTCGAACAGCGCCCGCCGGTCTTGCGCGCCGCGGTGACGACCGCCATCGTCGTAATGGGCTCGTTTTTTTATCGCAGGCTGGAGCTTCTGAATTCCGCGGCTTTGGCGGCACTGCTGCTGCTCATCGCGCGACCGCTGGCCCTGCGCGATACGAGCTTCCAACTTTCCTTCGTGGCCATTGGATGCATCGCAGGACTGGCCATGCCCTGGCTGGAGCGAACGGTGCAACCGTACGTGCGCGCGCTGCGCGGCTGGCGCGATGTGACGCGCGATGCCGCTCATGAGAGATACCGCGCGCAATTTCGCATCGATCTTCGCGACCTCTGTGCCTACGTCTTCTCGCGCATGCGCGGGCGAGCCGCCAGAGATCTGGAGGACCTGCTTGTCGCGGGAATTGGTTTGAGTTTTCGGGTTTGGGAATTATTTGTCCTGACGCTGGTCCTGCAATTCGGAATGCTGCCGCTGATGGCGCGCGATTTTCATCGCATCCCGCTCGCAGGCGCGATCGCAAACCTCGTGGTGGTCCCGCTTACGGTGGTCATCGTGCCACTCGGGTTTTTTGCCGTTGGCGCAGGGCTGCTCTTGCCTGCTTTGGGCAAGATACTGGCCGTGCCGCTGGGTTGGCTTGCGCTCGCGGAGTTGCACTTCGTCCAATGGTTCGCGCACTTTTCGCGTGCGAGCTATCGGATACCCGGCCCTCCGCCCTGGCTGATTCTTTCGTTCTTTATTGCGGCAGTGCTTCTTGCGGCTGCGCTGCGCATGAGACTTCCCGCAGGAAAGTGGTTCGCCCCCGCAGCAGGCGGACTGTTGATGGCAACGTCTTTGCTCGTTGCAGGCTATCCATTTTCTCCCAAGCGCTCACCGGGGCATCTGGAGGTGACGATTCTGGATGTCGGACAGGGTGACTCACTTTTTGTGGTATCCCCGGCCGGCCGGACGATGTTGATCGACGGTGGCGGCGCGTTTCAGGGCTTTCCTGACCGCGAAGAACATCTCGGCCCGGATCCGGGGGAGGATGCCGTATCGCCGTATCTCTGGTCACGCGGGTTCAAGAAACTCGACGTTGTGGCGCTGACTCACGCACATCAGGATCATATCGGCGGCTTGGCCGCAATTCTGGAAAACTTTCCAGTGGGGAGACTCTGGATCGGGAGAGAAATTGCTTCGCCTGCACTTGCGCGGCTGGAGGAGATCGCGCACAGGAAAAATATTTCGATAGAACATGAAATCAAGGGGCCGGCCTTTTCTTGGGATGGAGCCGATGGGGCGTTTCTATGGCCGGAGATTTCGCCTTCAGAAGCCGTGTCTTCGGCGAAAAATAACGACTCCCTGGTTCTGCGCCTGCATTATGGAGAACGCAGCATATTGCTGCCCGGCGACGCCGAGAAGCAGGCGGAGTACAGCATGCTTTCCGAAAACAGCGGAGATGCCCTGCATGCGGATGTGCTTAAAGTCGGGCATCACGGCAGCAAAAACTCCACGATGCCGGAGTTTCTGGCGGCGATCCAACCAAGTGTGGCGATTATCTCCGCGGGCTTGGACAACCCCTACGGACATCCCAGCCCCGAGCTCCTCGCGCGGCTGAAACAGGCTGGTGTCCGGGTATTGCGAACGGATCGCGATGGCGCGGTGCATATTCTGACGGACGGGAAGCGCATCGAAGTGAGCTGCTACGTCGCATGCCCGGAAGAACACGCAGGCATGAGTTCAGGGCAAGCGCAATTTCCAGATCATCAGCAGGACAACGAGAAGAAATAAAAAACCGATGGCAGCCTCATACTCGTGGTTCTTCTTGTACTGCGAAAAGGAAAACGCGCCTGGACTTGCCGAAGGAGGTTTTGCCGGAAATAAGCGAGGGAAGAACAGCGGCACCCTGCGAGCATATTCATCGAACGATGTACCATGCCGCTGCCGAAGCTCACGCTCTTCCCGGCGCATGACGAAGGAATAGACAATCGCGAAGTACAGCA
>JBGOTL010000068.1:0-21148 GCA_041476465.1 Candidatus Acidiferrum sp.
AATGAATCGAGCGCACCAGCCAGCCGAACTGCACCCGCGTCATGATGTACTGCACGCTCTCGAAAGCCTCATTGGCTCCCGGCCGTTAATAGAGCAGCAGCAGGATTCCCGTGCCGACCTGGATCATGAACAGAAAGAGGGTGATGCCGCCCAAAAAATACCAATAAGAGAGTTTGTGTATGGGGACAGTCTTTTTTTTCAAGGGCCCGATGAGTTCGGCCCAGTGAAAGCGCTCATCCAGCCAATCTTGGACGCGGGTAAATAAACTCACCTCAAGCCTCCCGCTTGCGGCTGACGACGATTTCGTCTCCGCGCACGTGAACTTGGAAAATTTCCAGGGGACGCGGAGGCGGGCCAGAGATATTTCGTCCATTAAGGTCGTACAGACCGTTGTGGCATGCGCACCAGATTTCGTGTAGGTCGTTGCGATACTGAACAGTGCAGCTCAAATGCGTGCAGACAGCCGACAAGGCCCGATATTCGCCTTCGGCAGTCATCAGCAGTAACGCGGGGCGAGTTCCAAATCTAAAAACCTTGGAGCCGTTGCGCCTCAGGTCTCCAACCTTGGATGCCACCACTTCATCGCCGCCAAGATCTGCTACGGGCGGCGGAACGAGATAGCGCACCACGGGGTACACGAAGGCGGCGATCGAGCCCAGCACGCCGCCCTTTAGAAGTAACTCCACCAAGCGGCGCCGCGCACGCTGAATCCTCGTAGGTTCTGGAGTAGCCATAGGAGTTGTAATTTCTGTATTCGGAAGCCAGTGGGGGATCAATGCTTCTTACCAATCTCCCGAATATAGCCCACCAACTGTTCGATCTGCTCCTTCTTCAATTTGCCGTCAAAGGCTGGCATCTTGTTCTTCCCCTTCGCAATGATCCGGTTGAGATCGGCATCCGATTGCTTCTGAACATCGTCCGAACGGAGATCGCGAATCTTAAGCACCGCGCCCATGGCCGTCTTTCCGGCACCGTCCGGACCGTGACACGAGACGCATTTCGCTTTGAAGATATCTTCGCCTGGACTTGCTTGAGCAACTGAGGGGGGCGCTGTAAAACAGGCCGTCACCAACATCGCGGCTGCCAGCACCAGCTTCCATCCCTCCTTCATCGAGTGCATCATGGGTCTTTCCTCCCTCGTCGTCTAATTAAAGCGGTCTCTGGCATCTTCATGCCTCTCGACCTGCCGCTTTATATCTTTCCTGACAAACGGCTTGGACACGGATCAGTGCTTCTTGCCTAGCTCTCGAATGTAGACAACCAATAGCTGAATCTGTTCCGGATTGTACTTCTTCTTGTATGCCGGCATCTTACCAACACCATTGCTGATTACGCTTGCCATACTTTCATCGCTCTGTCCCTGGACTTCCGGCAAGGTTAGGCTGGGAATTCGCATGCTCCTGCCGATAGTGCCCGTGCCCGAACCGTCACTCGAGTGACAGGCGGAACATTTGGCAATGTAAATTTGCCGTCCACTCTTGGGTGCTTTCGCGGCGGTCGGGGCGGTCGTCTCTTTTGCTTCCGCTATCTTTCTGTCTTCCGCTGCCGGCAGCTTCCGAGAGATCGTGGTGCTTGCCGAGTTGGGAGACAGCGGAGTTGATTCCGGCTGTGCGGTTATTTGAGTGGGAAGCGAAGGCGCCGGTTTCGGAGGTGGTTCAGGGCTCTTTGCGGCTTCGATAGGCGCGCGCACGTCGCCGCTCTTGGTCAACGCACGTATGTGCGATACGAATTGGCCGACTTGCACGGGATTGAAAGCCTTCGCATAGCCCGGCATTCTGCCTTTGCCTTGGCTAATTATCACTGTCAGTTCCTCATCGTTTTGGCTTTGCACAACCGCTGAGGTCAAGTCCGGAATCTTCAGGCTTTTGCCGATGGTGGTCCGCCCGGTACCGTCCGGAGCATGGCATGCGGAACATTTATTTTGAAAAATCTGGTCCACATTGGGCAACGGTTGGGCCTGGGCTTCCCGCACCGCTTGTCCGGCGTCGGGATTACCTACGGCGAGGTCACGCAGGAAAAGAGTCAGACTGCGGACCTTTTCGTCATCAAACTTCTTGTTGGGCGGCATCTTGCCTTTGCCCTCCAGCATGATCTGCCGCAATTGCTCATCCTTCATGCTTTTGATCGAGGGACGAATGTCGCTGAGCTTCAGGCTTCGCCCGATGGTGTTGCTGCCACTCCCGTCAGGGGCATGGCACGCAGAGCATCTGGCGATGTAGAGGTCCCGTCCCCCGGTCTGGCAAAAAGCAGCGCCGGGCAAGAGTGTTGAAAAGATTGCAACCGATGTGAGAAGTCTTTCCATGGCCTCATCGGCCCCTTTCCTGCTTTGGAATCAAATCGCAGGACGAACAACTCACGGGCAGGGCAATTTGCCCTGCCCGTGAGTCCTTGGCGAGGAGGGGGTAATCCTCGCCTGAAGTTCTACTTTATAAAGATAAGTCTAATCTGCAACGTATCGTTTTGCCGATGAGGGTTGGGGAGAAGCGCGGTGGGAGTAAGCTGGAAATCCCGGTGCTGGTATTCAGCGATAAATTGAAGACCGTTCTGCAACGGGATGTTCACATAGGGAGTGATGGCCCACTGCGTATTGGGCGCCGGATACCTCGGGCGGAACCAGTCATAGCGAGCCCCTGCCGTGACGTACTGGTTGATGGTATAGGCGCCTTCAACAAAGGCACCCTTGCTGTCGAATTTCAGCAGACCACCGGTCGGGAAGGTGAGGGGATTGACGGGTGCTGTATCACGACCGTATTGGAATCCAGCCATCGGGAGGAATCGCTTGCCGATAGGATAGGACGCATACGCCGCGAACCGGTCAAGATTGTTGCGGAACGCGGTGCTCGATGAGAAATCGAAATCGGTGTTGCCCACCGTGCCGAAAGGAGAAGCGGAGGAGGCAGCGGTGACACCGCAGACTAGGCCGCTTTCGTCCGTTTTGCTGATCCTGGTGCCGTCGGTGCATGCCGTCGGCGTTGCGATGTTGCCCCGGTAATAAAGAAGTGAGATGGCGCCGCCGTCCGTATGCAGAATGTAAGTAGCAATCGCCGAGAAATCCGGCGTGTTGTGCGCAATCGAATTGAAGGGCTTGCCCAGTGCGGACACCGCCTGGTTTGCGCCCTTCCACGGGCCAGTCTGTGCCGGGAACGGAAGAAAAGCCCTGGCCTCGTTGTCCCAGCGCATGAAATTGCCGCCTAAAATGGCCGCGCGTACCGAGAGCTTCTTGAATTCACCGCCAACTTCGAGGCCCACTTCATCCAAGCCCCAGGGCTGGAACACGTAGGGGACGCCCCGGCCTCCAGCCGAAATCGGACTGGTCTGGAACAACGTGCGTGCGTTGGAGAACGGGCGGTCCGACGCTCCAAAGCCTTCCCACGGGTGGAAAATGCCCGCGCGTGCGGTGAAGAACCCGTCCGCGTTGCCCTTTGCAAACCGGACGTAGGCGTTTTCGACTTCGAAGAAATCTTCTGGCGAAAATGACAGCTCGGACAGCGAGCCGAAATACTTCCCCCAAGACCCGGTCAAGGGGTAGAGGGTGGTTTCCATATAGCTGAAGGCATTGGTGCGGGTGCGTGTGCCGGGAACACCGCCGATGACATTAGCGACGGCGGCGCCATTGGGCTGGTTGGTCAGCTGGGCGTCGTAGCGCGCCTGGATGCGGGCGGCAAAAAAATCGCCGAGCTCGAATTTCTTTTCGTCAACCTTGCCGATCTGTTCTGGGAAGCGGAAGCCAGCGGCGCGGAATTTGTATCCGGTTTCGTTAAGCCGCGGGATGGTGCTATGGCAGGTTTCGCAAGGTACGCCGAGCTTGCGGGAAAACATCGGCATCGCGTATGCGTTCGAGCCCCCCACAACCACCGTCAATGGGCTTGACTTAATGCCTGCCAGGCACGCGAGCATCACCAGACCGAATAAACAAAACACAAGTCGCTTTAACATGAATCCTCCTTGGTATTCAAAACATTGTCGCGCTATCCGCTATGGGTAACGGTTGCTGGCATCAGTGGCCAACAACCGCATCCTGCGGGAGTTCAAGCGCTATGGCAGTGATTCGCGTCACGAATTGACGTGACACATGTCACACATCAAACTTTGAAGAGGGGGGATTTCCAGGAAGGGGAAACTGCGAGCTATGAGCCCAAGAGGTTTTCAAGCCCCGCCATATTCTTAATGATAAGCGTCGAACCTTTTACTTGCAAGAGCTGCTTTTTCTTGAAGTCGGAGAAGAGCCGCGTCACGGTCTCTCGCGAAGCTCCGATCATCTGGGCGATCTCTTCGTGCGTGAGGGGAAGCGTGAGCCTTACCTCGCCTTTTCCTTCATCATGGCCTGCGGAGAGATCCAGCAGAAAGCGGGCCAACTTCTCAGCTGCGGAATGAGAGAACCCAATGGGGGATCAATGCTTTTTCGCTAAATCTCGGGTGTACACCACCAGCTTATCGATTTGTTCCTTGTTCAATTTTGTTTCGTACGCCGGCATCTTGTCCTTGCCCTTGATGATAATTGCTTTCAGATCGGCATCGGTCTTTTTCTGAACGTCGGCGGAACGAAGGTCCGGGATCTTGAGCTTTTCTCCCATCATCGTCTTGCCAGAGCCGTCGGGGCCGTGGCACATGGCGCATTTACCCTTAAAGAGGTTTTCGCCAGTCTCTTCCGCCCTCGCGGGCAAGCCGAGCAATAGAAGCATTCCCAATGCTCCGGCGCCAAGCATTAGTTTCTTGAGACAGATTGTTTCGACCAAGGTTTCCTCCACAGTGTTCCTGCTGGAATGCTTTTTGATTTGTCCGAGAGTTCTCTCAGAATGCGTATCTTACAGAAAGAGTGACCAGATTGCCCCGGAAATTGCGCGGCGCGGACAAATCCTGCGGCACCGCACTCGAGTCTTCGTGATATCCGTAAAAGTCCCAATAGGCTTTCCCAGTCCAGTTTTTGGCGAAATGGTAGTCCAGCCCGCCGAAGGGATGCAGCCACTTCGAGTTCAGCGGGCCTGTCGGCACGGACGGAGTTATGACCAGCAGTGCGCTTCCACTCGTGCCCGTCAGGTTCGCGCCTACGCGTGCCGTCAGCCGATGGATGGGTGTCAGAGTGAAATCAAAAAACCCGTAGTGCGATTTGTTCGTGTAGGTAGAAAGCTGCGACACGAGCAAGGGCGACCCGGACCCGGGGCATACGGCCAGGTTCGCAGGCGCTGCGCTGCTCACGAAGCAGATTATGATTTGGGAGTACACGTCATTGTAATCGTATCCCAGATCCAAACCGAACTTTTCATTCGGCTGGAACTGTGCCGAGAATCCATAGGTTCGGCTGTGCTGCAGATTGTTGATCGTGGGCACATTATTTCGCCCTTCCCACACAGTCATCGATCCGTTCAGATTCAGCCAACTCACCGGCTTATACGCCGTCCGTACGCGGTATTCCTGGGCCTGCCGCGGGCTGATTCTGGTGAACGAAGCGTCAGCGCTCATCAATTCTGCGTCGAAGCTGATCCGCCAGTTGTTCGTGGGCCTCGCCCAGATTCCGAAGACTCCGGCATGTTGATGGATCGGTGTGGAAGACACATCCAGACTGGGCTCCGGCGTCAGGATACAGGTACCGTCCGGCTGATTGTTGGCCACCGGACAGGTCACCGGGTTACCGTTGTCGTCGACATTGAACGGCGCTAGGGGAGACCGGCTGTTCTGATTGTCTGGGAAGAATACGAAGGTGCCGTATTCAGAGTTCGACTCCACTTCCGTGCGGCTCCGGTATCGATACCCGAGTCGTGCGCCGAATCGTGGTGTGAATTGGTACTCAAGCTCAAAAAGATTTGTCTTCTCGTCCACTTTGAGGAGAGTGCTCGCGGTCCCAACGGCGATGTCCGCGGGCGAGGACGTCGTGTGTACCGGAGTGCCCGCTACGAAACCAGTGGGGGTGGTGCAGTTCAGAGGCACCGTGGATGTCGGCGAGAACACCGTCGGCCCTACCGCCATCGATCCTGCGAAGAAATTGCAGAACGAGAAATCCCACACCGAGGGGTTGTGATAATTTCCAAAATGAAAAGAGTCGAGAATGCTGAACTTATTCGTCACGTGCCAGGTTGCGCCAAAATCGGCCGATGCGTTGACTCTCCTGCCGCTGGCTGGGCCAGTCAAGTTCCTGTCTCGCAGGCTGGTACGTGTCGCAAGCCCGTTGAATGCTTCGCTCCAGTCCGCGACGATCATGTCTCCGCCCGTGTAACTTAGACGTCCAGTCAGATCCAAGTTTTGCCAGTAGTTCGACTGCATGTTTAGTTGCTCGGTGGGCCCGCTGGTCCGAGTGCGTCCATGCGTCCCGTAGGAGAGATATCCATTGCAATTTGCTTTTACGGCAACGGGAGGCGGTACGAGAAATGTCCCGCCACAAGGCTGATTTGCTCCCGCGTTGAGCGAAACGCCGATGTCCACGGGCGTCCCGTTGGCCAGCGCAAAAAGCTGGTTGTTATCCACTACGCCGGTGTCGCCCTTGTAGTAGTTCCAGATCTGGTCGTAGCTGATGTTCGTCCTGGGCAGAAGTCGGAAGTCCACGCCAAGCCGATAGGCGTTAACCGTCGTTTTTATGTCCTGAAGCAGAAGCGCTTCCGTGCCTTCGTGAAGAGTCGTGAACGCGGGCCCTTCAGCGATGTTGCGCGAATATCCCAGCCGGATTCGCACCCTGGATTCGGGCAGCACCAGCAGGTTGTAATCCCCCAGTTTTCGCCGCGTGTTGTAAAGATGCGGTGAGCTCGAGATGATTGGCGAGAACCCCGCGGGCGCGTTGGCAAACGCGGGCGTCGTCGGATTGATCGGGTTTGCCAGCAGCGAATAGTTCCAGACGTTTTGGTCCTTGCGGAACAGCGCGTCGAAGTTGTACCACTTGTTCTTGCTCGCGCGCAGCCGCGACACGTTGTTGGGGTCTCCGCCGTAACCAAAGTTGGTGAAATACAGCCGATCCAACAGTGTTGCGTGATGGTCCAGCGAGCGCATCTCCGTCGTGAAGCCCAGCAGACGCGGTCCTTGCTGCAGGTTGACAAACGTGTCGTAAGTCTGGGAATCCCCGGACAGACTGGTCAGCCGGCCGCCAAATTCAATGGACTGTTTAATGTTGTAATTCCCCTGGTCCACGCCCTTCTGTTCCTCATCCTGCTGCGCTCTTGCGGCAGGAAGCAAAAACAAGAGCAGGGCGGCTGCCAGGAACACGCACTTCGATGTTTTCCATCCGTTGCTAGGGATCTCCCGTGTTCTGTTGAGCTCTCGCATCGCCGCCTCCTACTTGAAGAAATCCTTATCGAAGTTCGACCCGTGAATCTGTGTGTGGCACATCGTGCAAGCCTGATACTTTTGCGCCTCATTGTGGAAAGTGGGGGTCACCGGCCCATTCGGATCCACCGTGAACGAATGGCATTCGAGGCACAATAGGTTGACCTGGCTCCGCTTCAGCAAACGGGCGTTCGATGAACCGTGCGGCGTATGGCAAGCGACACACCCCTCCACCAGGGCGTGGTGCTGATAGACGAAAGGCCCTGCTTTGTCGGAGTGGCACTTGAAGCACACCGTGTCCTCCGTGGCCGTGGCCCGCAACTGGCGCGTCAGGAAGCCGCCGTGCTGGTTGTGGCAATCGGTGCACTTCACCAGGCCTTCGTTTACCTTGTGATGGAACGTCCGTAAAAACTGCTGCTTGGTTTCCAGATGGCACCCATAGCAGAGTTGCGGTTGCTTTTCCTTCAGCAGATACTGGCTTTCCTTGGCGTGGTGCGGATCGTGGCAGTCCGTGCAGGCCACGCCGTTCGCCATGTGCTGCGAGCGCGCGAAGTTGCCGTGTTCGGCGCCGTATTGGTGACAATCGAGGCAACGATCGCTGATCTCTTTTGCCGAAACGCCCTTGAACGTAAAGATCTTCGTCTTATCGCCGCCACCCTCGACGTGGGCCTTGCCTGGCCCGTGGCATGCTTCGCAGCCATGCCACTCCGGACCTTTTTTCGTGTCCAGGGTCGTCACATAGTGCGGTGAATCTTCATAGCTCTTGTAGAAACCCTTGGAAGGCATGTCTTCGTGGCAGGTTTTGCAGGTTTCCGTACCAACGTACAGAGATGCATCCGTGGGCCGCACATACTTTTTCTCCTGGTCCTTGGACTTTGCCTTGTCCGCGCCGGCCATTGCCGTCACGCCCAGCAAGATAAGAAGTACAAGAACTGTGAGGAGATGGCTTTTGGGAACTCCTGTAACGCGCATGGATGATTCCTCCCCCCGCGATCGATCGAGGACGTTGTGCGGTCCGCTACATCGATCAAACTTACCTACATTACTGATACTTAAACTGCTCCTCGTCAGTGACGCGGGTCACCAGTTCGGGTGACGGACGTCACAGGTCTAACCGTGAACGGAAGAATTTTCGGGAAGGGGAAAAAGCGAGCTAAGAGCCCAAGAGATTTTCAAGCCCCGCCTTATTTTTAATGATAAGGGTCGAACCCTTTACTTGCAAGAGCTGTTTCTTCTTGAAATCGGCAAACAGCCGCGTCACCGTCTCACGCGAGGCTCCGATCATCTGGGCGATTTCTTCGTGTGTGAGGGTGAGCGTGAGTCTTACCTCGCCCTTTCCTTCTTCATGCCCCGCGGAGAGATCCAGTAAGAAGTGGGCCAGCTTCTCGCTTGCGGAATGAGACAGACCAATGGTTCGCATTTCCGAGATTGCGGAATGATACGTTTCACCGAGCTGCTGCGCCACGCGGAGCGCTGCTTCGCCGTGCTCGCGCAAGAAGCGCAGGAAATCCTCCCTGGAGATGAAATTCGCCTGCGCGGGTTCGATTACATCGGCCGTCAGCTCATAAGGTTTCCCGGTGACCGTCGCGGGCAAGCCCAGAACTTCTCCCGCTTCCGAGATCCTTAGAATGAGTGTCCTCCCATCGGCAGACGAGGTTGAGAGCTTGACCCGGCCGCTGCATAAAACGAAGACTCCACGTGGTGACTGCCCTTCTACAAACAGAGTCGCCCCCTTCGGATAAGCCGCAGCCGAGGTGATGGCTGCCAACCTTTGCACCGCGGGAGGGGAAAGGTTGCAGAAGAGCCGATCCTCACGATGCGGACAGGACAAGCAGCTCTCAATAATTTCTAAGCCGTAGGGGGCGCGCATAAATTCACCACCACGCAGTATAACCCCCTGCCTGTTCGCCACAAGATGAAACCTGCTGGGCATACGCCTCCGCCCGGTACATGACAACCAACTCCCATGCTTCTACTGGAATCGAAGGTTTCCTGCTGTGATGGCCGTCACGCTGCCATGTGACGAGGGTTACAGCAGCCCCTTTCACCCCAGTCCATATTTTGACGTGAGTAGGAGGCGCAAAATGCAAAAAGATGAACGCGACCTCTTGGAAGTTCTAAGGTTTGAACTTCAATTCCTCGAAGACGGCGGCTATGGGCGTTCGCCGAGAGCTCCTTGGAGGCCTCAGTATGTTTTCGAAGACTCTCCCACTTGCATGAATTTCGATGCGAAAGAGCATCGCGGTCCTTGCAGTGATTGTGCTTTGATGCACTTGGTGCCACCCGAGCGCCGCTCCGAACAGATTCCCTGCCGCCACATTCCGTTCAATCAATTTGGTGAAACCCTGGATTCCCTGTACCGCTACAGTGATCAGAACGAGATCGAAGAAGCAGTTGGAAGCTGGCTGCGGACCACCATTCAGCGTTTGGAAGAAGAGCGCATGGCTGTCCAGCGGGAACGGAATAAGCACGCAACGCTCCGCGGGGAGACCATGAAAGGAACTCCGCTATATCAGAGCCTTCATCCGAAGTGTGCGAACCCCGCGTGTCCGACGGCCTTTCATTGGACCGGGGGCGGCAAGTTTTTCCGATTTCGGCCTGATCCGGTTCTCCCAAGCGGGAGTAATTCAACAGCTGATGCGCCACGCGGAATCCACGGCGTAAGGCATTATTGGCTCTGCGAGAGTTGCTCACACATTTTCACTCTGGTGTACGAGGAAGAATGCGGCGTCATGCTCAAAGCGCTCTGGCCTGAACTCCCCGCCGCGGAAGCTCACAAGAAGTTATCGGCAGCTTAGCCCCTTCGGCCCATCGCGCCCGCACCGCGCTCGTGTGCGTCCCGGTTCCCACCGGGAAGACCGGTGTCTTGCTACTGTAGCGGCGGCCTCCCCAGGCCGGCACCTTTCCCTTTCCCTTTCGCTTTTGTTTTTGTTTCTGTTTCTGTTTCTGTTTCTGTTTCTGTTTCTGTTTCTGTTTTTGTAGACGCCGGACTTCAGTCCGGCGTTTCTTGGTCTTGTATCGGTGGCGGGTGGCCCGGTCGAAAAATCCGAGGATGACTCGGGTGCCCCACACGTCGGGTCTACATGTGGGGCTTTTGGTTTAGCTCTTCCGTGGTCTTCATTCTTCGAAATTCAAAGACCCCACGTGTAACGCCGACACCTGGGGCACCCATTTCTCTTCACTTCACGGTGAATTACAACAGTGGTATCCTCTCTTCAATGAGTGCAGTCAAGAGGAAAGAACAAAAAAAAGCCCGGGCCACCCGCCCATAATTTCGACTAGGACAAGGACCGAGGGAATATATGGGGAATGTCGGCAACGCAAGCCAACCGGAGCACCCAAGGCCAAAGGGTCATCGTTTCCTCGGTTGGTTCCTGGCCGGCGTTGTCCCAATTGCTATTCTTCTGGTCTACTATCTCTACTCGGCAGATCCAGCAGATCCCCGATGTCTCACCTTACTCGCACATCCAGACAGCGAGGTTGTCATCCCCTTGCCCGTGAACTGCATACTGACCACGGACGCTCCTGCGGACCAAATGGTGAAATACCTGGAAAACGAGCGAAAGCAGCGCGGTCTCGTTTTCAAGGCATGGATCACCTGCAAGTCGTCAAACCAAATACATGCGACAGAGTTTGCCTTCACTCATGATCCCCGTTGGTTGCCCAGCTATGTGCCAGGTACTCATCAATTCCGACAAACGGTTATCATTTCTGGATATGCGCCACCCACTCCTCAGGAGTCTGCCGTTGCTGGCGAAGTGTGCCTGATGCCTAAACGGAGATATGTTTCGCAGATCGCGGGGCAGTGCGACGGGAAATTCGCGGTTTGGAAATGATGGTGGCGGGTGGCGCATCCTTAAAGCAGTGGAAACCTCCTGGGTGGCCTACCCTTTCGGGTTTTGAAAGGGTGGGCCGCTCTTCTCTTGGCGACTCTCCCGGCGCACCAGTTCCTAACTTTAACTAGTCCAGTC
Source organism: Candidatus Acidiferrum sp. (assembly GCA_041476465.1). Classification (GTDB taxonomy): domain Bacteria; phylum Acidobacteriota; class Terriglobia; order Acidiferrales; family UBA7541; genus Acidiferrum. The sequence goes on from JBGOTL010000068.1 coordinate 11,220, forward strand.
CTAGAACTGTCCCTTTATCCCTGTCCTTCTTTACCCTTTATTTATGTTGCTCTTCACGATACTATTCTGCGCATCCGATGAAGGATGCGCACCCTGCTTGCCCCGAGCTTCGAGGGGAGCGACCACTTGTCCAGAGCGCAGCCGAGGGATCGGGAGCCGAAGGGCCTCACATGAACGCTAAACCGAGTGGAATGAATACTTACGAAAAGCACGTTTATAACCCCTTTAGAATCCATACTTACGCAAAACAGGGGGGAGGAGGGGCACATCCTTCAAGCCAAATGCCGCTCTTCTCTGCGCACTCCGCATCTCTGCGTTATTCTCTTCCCCGTTTACAAAAGGTTTGGTGCCCCCTTTGTTTTCATATTCTTACGAATTGCTTTTTTCGCAACTCGTTTCTTTTGATATTCATGCAAATTGGTGGGGGGTGGGGGTATCTCTTCCCAAAACGGAACGTCTCACCAACACGGTCCTCTGCTCAAGAATCCTATCTGCGTGCCACCAGGCTCAGCCACGAACCGTAAGAACCGGGCACTTCGCCTCCGAGATAACCTTGTGAACAGTCCCTGCGTTCAGATGCGTGGCGATCCCCCTTGCCGCTCGGGCTCCCAGCACGATCACATCCGTGTGCCGCCGGTTCGCAACGTCCAGGATTTTCTCTGCCGCGGTTCCTTGTTCGACGATGTAGGTGGGGTCGCACCACAATCCGGCTTGCTCAGGAACCAATTGCTGCAGCTTTCGCTCCTTGAAATTCGCAACCTCCGGGCTGTTCACCAATTCCCCTGCCTTCGCATCCTCGATCACGTGCAGCAACACCAGATGCGCCTGGTTCTCCTGCGCCAGGGATACCGCATAGGGAGCCGCTACTGGGAAGTCCGCCGCCAGATCCGTGGCGTACAGGATTTCGTGCATCTTCGCGTATTCGTCGGACCAAAGGTTCACGTGGGGGCCGACCGTGAGCACCGGGCACGGCGCTTGCCGCAGAATCTGTTCGGCCACCGAACCGAGAAACGCCTTTCCGAAACCTGTGCGCCCGCGGGTCCCCAGCACAACCAGATCGATTTGCTTCTGTTCGATCAGATTGGACAGTACTTCCCAAATCTTGCCTTCAGCGATCACGACTTCGTGTTCCACGCCCTTGAGGTGCTCATTCAGGCGCTGCTCCTGTTCCTTGGTTTCCCTTTCCGACGCCTCCGTCATCGCTGCCCAAGTCTCGGGCGCCGCAGCCGCGTAATTCAGGTAATTGTCGAACGCTTTCACGTGCACCCCATAAATTCTCGCTCCGTAACGCTGCGCGATTTGCTTCGCAATCAGCCCAGCTGCGTCCGCCGGCGGCGAAAAGTCAGTAGCGAACAACATATTCTTCAGTGCGATTCTCGTTCTTACTTGAACTGCTTTCATGGGCCACCTCCCTCTGAACTCTTGCATACATCTTCAGAACTTCATCTCGCCGTGACGGCCATCACTTCCAATCGTGACTCGGATCACCAGGGGGCGAAACTTCCGTTGTTAGGTTCAATTTCCCAATGCGACGGGCCGCACATTGAGGATGAGCGCTCTGAAACCCTTCGACTCCCCCTCATCCAGTCGTGGGAGCTACCCACCTGCGGCCGCAGCCGAATGGCCAGGTTTGGGTGCGCGAGATTCCCCTTGCTGTTGCGCACTTTCACCTTCGAGCCGCTGGATAGTCTTGCGAAGCCAACCTGCAACGGCAGCTTCCAGCTCTTCCTGTGTGCCCAGGCGATAGAACGTGTCAATCGTGTATCCTTCAACATTGAGAGGGATATGCCGGCACGGAATCCTCTCACCACGGCAATCCCGCGGGACGAAGCGCATCAAGACACATTCGCTGCACGGAAGCATATCTTCTTTGCTGCCGCAATTCGGGCAGGTCGGTGAGTCTTCAAGAATGAATTGTGGTCTCCGCGGCGTGCTCGGCGACACCCTATACCCGCCATTTTCCAGGAAGCGCAACTCAGACTTCAAAACCTCCAAGACATCGCGATTATCCCTTGGCATGGGCTCCTCCTTTCCCTTGTGATCTGACCAGTGCTTGACTCGAGCTTCTGTCGCTGGGGCCATCGCTCGGCGCGAGTTTCACCATCCAGAGAGAAGCTGTTTCATCTACTTCAAGATGCTCATGCGCAGCGGATCCTCGGGCCGATCCACCACCAAATCGGGATGTTCACGCCGAAAGGTTTCGGTAATGTGACAACTCCAGCAGATGGGCCAGTGCGTCTTCAACGCTTCCTGTAACTTTTCGGCAGGGATCTCGTTCCATTCGACAGTCTTGCGCTCGGAATCCAGTAGCGCCGGTGGGTGATCGTGCCAGTGGATTTCTCCGAACGGTTTGTGGCAATACGCGCAGTTCTGTCCCCGATACCACCGGTTTATGATTATTCGAACCAGGCAGGCCTTCGGCGCCTCTTGGATTTGCGCCAGGCATTCTTGCCCGCAGGCTTCCTTTTCAGGCCAACGCGAACATTCACTCAACCTCAGCTGTTCTTTCCCGAGTGTTGCATCCAAGGCTGCCTTCCCAGCGGCAACGCGTACGGCGGCAGGCTGGTGCGTCTCTGGACAGGACACAAGCCTCTTTCCACGAAATTTTAGATACGTCCGCAGCGCGCGGCGCAGCTCTAGAGCCAAAAAAACGCCTGCCGCGATCATTAACGTAAGAAGGATGTATTTCATGGGCCGTTCCTTTCCGGCGCCGTCCCCAGGACAACCAGGGCCCAAGCCCGAAATAGCGCCCTCTCAGCGACCCGAGAGAATTCCGCGGCAAGCGTAAGATTATCCACTTAGCTCGGTCCCGGAGCGCTTCCCTGTGCTGTTTCCACGCTTTGACAATTACATCCTCGGCTCTGCGTTTAGCTGTGACGGGACTCACTCTCCTGCGTGACGCTGGTCACTCATTTCCCGGGCGGCGCTGTCATCGCGGCCCTTTTCAACTCGATGGGCACAGTTCCGGACACATCTACAAACTGGGGTTTTCCTAGGCGAAAAACCTAGAGCAGGGGTGAAAGAAGAAAAGTAAATATGACTGGCGGGCCCAAAGGGACGATTTTAGAATCTTCCCAGGCTACCTCAGCGATGCACCACAGCGTTGCGTCTACTTTCAATAAGTTTCGTTACCTTGTCCACTTTATCAGCCTCGATGCCGAGTTCATTCAACGCTTCGCGAAAGTGCGTAAGAAATCTGTCAAAATGCCCATCGTTCAACCCTTGCTCCCGCGCATGCGCGTGAGCAGCATGGATATCCTTGCCCGTATACACAACTCGCCCGCCGAGAAGCATGGAGATAAACATGCTTTGCCGAGCTCGCAGCTGCGGCATATCGGTAGTTTCAAAAAAGGGACGGAGTGTGTCATCCGCGAAGACTTTTCGATAGAAGGATTCGGTAGCAGCCCAGACTGTTTGCCTTCCACCGATGAGGTCATACAGTTCATCGATCACTTCATCCTCCTGAACTAGAAGAACCGAGTTGATTTCGGTCCGAGGGGAGAGGCACGCATCTGGTCTAATTGTAACGGTCTTGCCATTGGAGTCAACATGCTGCGGACCGGATGGACGGGATGAATCGCGCATCTGAGTGCCGTCAATCTGCAGCCCTGCAACTCTCAAGCGCCCTCACGTCCAGGTTGAAAAATGCAAGCGGCGCCGGTGCAAAGGAAAACGGCCCGGAACCGTTGGAGTCCCGGGCCGTTTCGTGCTGCCCGCTTCTTACGCGGCGCAGGGTTCGATGTAACGTCAATCATGCGGCGGCAGCTTTCTTCGGGACGACTTGCGGAACCTGGCGTTGATTGATCGCCCGGTAGGCTCTAACAACCTCATCACTAGACAGTTCCGGTTCTTTTCCCATGCTTACGGGTTCCGTCCGCAGCAGTATGTCATCCATCGAAATAACGCCCACTAGGGACCCTTTCTTAGCAATCACTGGGAGTCGGCGCACTTTCCATTCTTTCCTGGTTTGTAACGCCACATGGATATCATCATCCGGGGCACAAGAGTAAAGCTTGCCCGACATGACTTCACCCACGGCGATATCGCCGGGAAGCCGGTTCCGCGTTCCAAGTGCGATACAAATGTCGCGGTCCGTGATCACGCCGATCACCTTCCCATCCTGTTCCCCGACGGGAAGGAATCCGCAATTTGCATTCCACATAAGCTCTGTTGCTGAACCGAGATTTGTCTCCGGTTGACAGTAATACGGAGTTCCCATCATCACTTCTTTAACTTTCATTGGACTTCTCCTTCTTCACGCCTGGCGCTTGCTGCTGTTCAATTCACCCCGCCTCCTGCTTAACTCAAGCAAAGGGAAAACGCTGTGACCCAAGTCACCTCGGGCCGTGACGCGCGTTACCGTCGAAGACAGTCAGAGCGAGCGACCCTACAAACAGGTTTGGCTCGAGCGGTGAGCGGAATACCGCGACCCGCTGAAGGAGGGAAGCAAAATGACTTTCTTTGAAAGGAGTATCGTACGGAGCGGACACCCGAGGAGAATGATCGTGGGAGTGGTTACGTTGATGTGGGTGCTCTATTCCTTGTGGTTTCACCTTTGGGCCTGGGCCACGCTGGCTTTGGTCGTGGGTGTACCATTGGGCGCGCTGGCCACTATGGGAATGCATGTAGAAGAGCTGGCAGGGACGATGCTCGGCAAGATTCTGCTGCTCCATCTTCATCCAGTGAACGTACTGCTGCAATCGTTTGGCTTCGCAGTTCTGCTCTACAGCTTCTGGATTCACTCAGCGATGTTGATGCTGCTGGCAATTTCCGTGATCTTGCTGGGCCATATGTTCGGCTGGCATAAAGTGAATCACGCCTTGTAGTTGCGTTCTGGAATGATCCGGGATGGGAGTATTCTGAAAAATGGTAGCGCTCTCCACTCGCCCCGGATTGCCGTCTCCGAACAACCAAGAGCACTACTGCTACAGCTCGCGTGGAGAAGCCTCAAATGAGGTCTGAGATACAAAGGCCTTTACCCGTAGTAGCCGCTGGAGACACGGCTCGGGTGGAACGAAGCTGGCTGCTTTCCGCCGCAACGGAACCCAGCAACATCGCGCTCCTGACGATCGCAGGCATTTTTCTTCATCTCCTTCTTCGATATCTTTTCAATTTTCCAAGAATCGCCTGGCAAGCTCCCCTCATCGTAGTCCTGGTCGCCGGCGGCTTGCCTCTTCTCCTGCCCCTGACGCAAAAACTCCTCGCGCGGGAATTCGGATCCGACCACCTCGCCGGGATCTCCATCATCACATCGGTCATTCTCGGCGAATTTCTTGTCGGCGCGATCGTGATCTTGATGCTCTCTGGGGGAACCGCCCTCGAAGATTTCGCAAGCCGCCGTGCTTCCTCGGTTCTTGACGCGCTCGCCAAACGGATGCCACAGGTCGCCCACCGAAAATGGGCGAACGGTCTATCGGATGTAAAGCTCAAAGACATAGCCATTGGGGACACGCTGGTGGTATTTCCCCACGAAATTTGCCCCGTCGATGGAGTCGTCGTCGAGGGCCACGGAAAGATGAATGAAGCTTACCTCACAGGCGAACCGTTTGAGATTGCAAAGACACCAGGGTCCGAGGTGCTTTCAGGCTCCGTAAACGGCGACGCCGCCTTGCACATTCGCGCTGAAAAACTGGCCGTAGATTCGCGTTACGCGAGAATCATGCAAGTAATGCAAGACGCGGAACAACATCGCCCGCGCATCCGCCGGCTGGGAGACAAACTCGGCGCGTGGTACACGCCCATAGCACTCACGCTCGCGGGAATCGCTTGGGCGGCGACCGGCGAATCCCACCGCTTCCTGGCTGTCCTGGTGGTAGCAACACCTTGCCCGCTTCTAATTTCCATTCCCGTGGCAGTCATTGGCGCAATTTCTCTTTCCGCGCGGCGCGGCATCATCATTAAGAATCCAGCTGTGCTCGAGCAAATCGACCGCTGCCGTACCCTCATTTTCGATAAGACCGGAACACTGACGTACGGCAAACCGGCGGTGTCGGAAATACTTTGTGCTCCCGGATTCACGAAGGAGGAAGTCCTGCGAGTGACGGCAAGCCTTGAGCGTTACTCAAAGCATCCGCTTTCCCAGGCGATTCTGGAGGCGGCTCAAAACGCAAACCTTCCTGTCGAACTTGTTTCGGAAATCAGCGAACGCCCCGGTGAGGGTCTAACAGGAAAGGTTGGCCCGAGGAGTATCTGGATTACCAGCCGCAAGAAGGTGATCGAAAGACACCTTGCCTTACCGCCGGTCACGCCCGGACTAGAGTGCTTGGTCTTCCTCGATGATGTATACGCCGCGACCTTTCGATTCCAGGACATGCCTCGCCAGGAAAGCCGTACGTTTATTAAGCATTTAAGACCCCGCCATGCGGTCAGCCGGGTCTTAATCGTCTCTGGCGATCGCGACCAGGAGGTGCGGCATCTGGCCAAGCAAGTGGGCATCACCGAACTGCACTCTGCCAAGAGCCCGGAGGAAAAGGTCGCCATCGTCCGCAAGGAGGCGGCTCTGGCCCCGACCCTGTTCCTTGGGGATGGCATTAACGACGCCCCGGCGATGCAAGCAGCGACCGTCGGCGTTGCCTTTGGAGTGCAGAGCGATATTACCTCCGAGGCCGCCGATGCCGTTATCCTGGAGACTTCCCTGGGTCGCGTGGACGAACTGATTCATATCGCGCGGCGCATGCGCCGCATTGCTCTGCAATCCGCCATCGGCGGGATGGCGCTGAGTATTTTAGGAATGTTCGCTGCCGCGTTCGGATACCTGCCGCCAATCGGAGGCGCCATCGCGCAAGAAATCATCGACCTCGCCGCGGTCCTGAACGCTGTGCGCGTTGCCCTACCCACGCGTTCGCTGACTGATTTCTGACCTGCAATTGGTTTCACGAACCGTGGGAGAGACCATTCCGTTGTCCGAGACGAGATGGCACGCGCGAGTTAAAGATTTGAACAGAGAGCGGGCAAGTTAAAGGCAAGAACTTCAGAATTTCGTAACCCGAACGGCTTCACTAGATTGGGCAAGGAGTGGGCAGAGAATCAGCGAACTTCCAGCGTTTCGATCCAGTCTACAAAGATCAAATTTGCTTGCTGTATACGATGAAGCCTGCGCGCTCTGCGACCTTGTCGTAGAGCTTCATCGCCGTCAAGTTGCTTTCGTGTGTTTGCCAGTAGACGCGCGGAGATCCGGCAATTCTTGCCCGTTCATAGACAGCCTCGATCAGTGCGCGACCGATTCCCTTGCCCCGTACTGCCTCATTCGTGAACAGATCCTGCAAATAGCAGGTCGGTTCAATCTGAATGGTGCTGCGATGAAAAAGATAATGAACCAAGCCGAGAAGTTGTCCATCTTTCTCAGCAACCACCGCATGAACCGGCTCATAGGCGTCAAAGAAACGCGACCAGGTCATCTGCGTAATCTCAGTCGGAAGCGCGTCGCGCCCGTAAAAGCGGTTGTACCCTTCCCATAGTGGCTGCCACTGGGCGAAATCTGTGGGAGCCACAGAACGAATAATCAGCGAATTGGACATGATGAATCCTCCGAGTGCTTCTGGGGGCGCAGGTCTCTTCGTCGTCGAACCTACAAGCCCGATGCTATCGATCTCTTGATGTCTCTGATGCGGCGCTCGTCGCGTTTGTAGAAAGTCCATCGTTTGATTCGCTTCGATTGCACGAGTTTAGCCTGACACAGAACTCTCATGTGTTCGCTTAACGTCGGTTGGGAGACGCCGAGTTTTTCAGCGATCAAGACCGCGCATACACCATCCTTCACGAGGTCTCCATCAACCTGCGGGCAGAAGTGGGCTTCCGGATCTTTCAGCCACTCAAGAATCTGAAGCCTCCGGTCGTTGGCAAGAGCTTGCAATGCTCGCAGATTCAGCATATAGTTAGTTTGCCAAACGACGAAGTACTTATCAAGAGGGAGCGACTGCCCAGCGTGGCTAAATGCCCCGGCACCGGCGGAGGAAAGAACGGACCATGATTTCAGCCGACCAGATTCGATCGACCTATACTCTCATTGCGCCACACATTCGCTGCACGCCTGTGATTGAGGTTGATGGCGCCGATTTCAACTTGAATTTGGGCAGCTTGAGCCTGAAATTGGAATCGCTTCAGCATGCCGGTTCGTTCAAGTCACGCGGCGCATTCACCAACTTGCTCACCAGAAAGGTTCCCCCAGTGGGAGTCGTTGCGGCCACCGGCGGCAACCACGGTGCTGCCGTGGCATTTGCGGCGATGAAACTCGGTATACCAGCGAAGATTTTTGTGCCCAGCGTAGCGTCCCCTGCCAAGATTCAGCAAATCACTGAGTATGGCGCCGAACTTGTAATCGCGGGAGAGCGCTATGCAGATGCTCTGGCTGCGAGTGAATCATGGGTCGCCAAGTCGGGCGCTATGCCCATCCACGCTTTCGATCAGGCCGAGACATTGCTCGGTCAGGGCACGGTCGGCCTGGAGTTCGAGCAACAAATGAGCAGACTCGACACGCTTCTCGTATCCGTTGGAGGCGGGGGGTTAATTGCCGGGATTGCCGCCTGGTATAGAGGAAAGATAAGTGTTGTAGGTGTTGAGCCCGAAGAGGCTCCTACACTCACTCGCGCACTGGAGGCTGGCCACCCGGTTGATGCGGAGGCTGGTGGCATCGCCGCCGACTCACTGGCGCCACGTCGTGTGGGGGAATTGGTATTTCCTATCGTCCAGCGTTATGTGACTCGGACCGTGCTGGTAACAGACGACGCCATACGAGAAGCTCAGCGACTGCTTTGGAAAGTGATGCGAGTAGTCGCCGAGCCCGGAGGCGCAGCGGCGTTCGCGGCACTCATCTCTGGCCGCTATTTGACTCGCCCACAGGAGCGGGTGGGTGTTCTCATTTGCGGTGGAAATACCGTCGCTGTTGATTTCGGCCGTTGACCAAGCAAGGCGAACAAGAACGAGGAGTGAATCTCTAGAGAGGGCTGACCATGTCGATCGAACGTATTCAAACTGGACCGCGTATGTCCCAGGCAGTGATACACAATCAAACCGTTTACTTGGCGGGCCAGGTTGCTTCTGGCGCGCCGGGTGGAAGCGTGGCGGAACAAACGAAAGACATATTGTCGAAGATTGACGTCCTTCTGGCAGAAGCGAAAACCGACAAGAGCAGAATTCTGTCAGCAACCATCTGGCTCACAGACATGTCTACGTTCTCGGAAATGAACGGCATCTGGGAAGCCTGGGTGGTGCCGGGTGCGACCCCAGCGCGCGCGACGGTTGCGAGCCCTCGCTTGGCGTCTCCGGACTTCAACATTGAGATCGCGATCGTTGCCGCTCAATCGTGAAATCCTCGAGCATTCACCGAAGTATGGAAGCCGAACATGCAACGAAGGGTACATTCCCCCGAGCAAACCAGTGACATCCAAGTGACGCGCAAATGTAGTTGGTTCAACGGATGCACTCACTCCAGCGATTTTATTCCGTCTTAGGTTAGGCGTCACCGGCAAGCGCCATCACTGCTTGAGCCATTGATCTCGCCCTTCGCGGACAAACTCGTCATCATTTAAATGAGGATATGCCTCATAGACCCGGTTGATCTCTTCTTGCTGCCCGGGGCTAAGCGTCTCCTGTGGATTCAAACACCAGATTCCTTCCAGTAACCCCTGCCTTCGCAAGACCTCATGCAGCCCGGCGATGCAACCGGCGAAATTGTGTGCGGCGTCGAAAAATGCCGCGTTGCTGTCCGTTATTTCGATGTTCTTTCGAACTAAATCTTTCGGAACGCCCCCTGTCCTGGACGCAACGGCATGGCACTCTTGTAACAGGTCGACCGCTCGCCGGGTCCATACCGCCCAGTGGCCCAATAGGCCTCCCACGATACGCCGCTTCTGCTCATGTCTATTCACGCGGAAGACAAAAGGCGTGAGAAGATCCATCGCGATGTTGTCATCATTCCCGGTATAGAGCGC
>JBGOTL010000069.1:0-20607 GCA_041476465.1 Candidatus Acidiferrum sp.
ATCGCTCCCCGGCGTCGTCGAATGCATCCCCGTCAGCAAGCCCTACAAACTGGTCAGCCGCGACGCCAAGGCGGAAGACTCCGTCGTGCACATCGCCACGCCTTCCGGGGATGTACTGGTCGGGGGAAATAACATCGCCCTGGTCGCCGGGCCCTGCGCGGTGGAAAGCGAAGAACAAGTCCTGGCCATAGCCGGGCACCTGAAAAAGACCGGCATCAAACTCTTCCGTGGCGGGGCCTACAAGCCGCGTACTTCCCCTTACAGCTTTCAGGGTCTGGGCGAAACCGGCCTGAAATTCCTCGCTAAAGTTCGCAAGAAATTCGGCTTCGGCATCATCACCGAAGCCATTGACAACGAAAGCCTCGACCTCGTCGAGGAATACGCCGACGTCATCCAGATCGGCGCGCGCAACATGCAAAATTTCTCGCTGCTTAAGCGCGCTGGCCGCGCCAAAAAGCCTGTGCTCCTCAAGCGCGGCATGTCCGCCACCCTCGATGAATTCCTCATGGCCGCCGAGTACATCCTCAGCGAAGGCAACTACAACGTCATGCTCTGCGAACGCGGCGTGCGCACCTTCGCCGACCACTCCCGCAATACCCTGGACCTCAGCATCGTGCCGGCGGTAAAGAAGCGCAGCCATCTACCCATCCTCGTCGATCCCAGCCACGGCACCGGACGCCGCCACAAGGTTCTCCCGCTTTCTCGCGCCGCCGTCGCCGTCGGCGCCGATGGCCTGCTCGTGGAAGTGCATCACCAGCCGGAAAATGCGCTCTCCGACGGCATGCAGTCCCTTCTCCCGGATGAATTCGCCACCCTCGTCGAAGAAGTTCGCCAAATCGCCGCCGTCATCCACCGTTCCGTGACGTAACACGGAAAACTCGTGCGCCAGTCAGAAACGCCTCATGCGCCCCGCAATCTTCTGTGGAGCTGGAACGTTTAGTGGGATGCGATTGTCGTTGCGAGACTATCTTTGGCGGCGTTGTCGTAGAGGCGCAGCAGTTGCGCCGCACGCTTCAGCAAATCCGAGGGCAGGTCGCCGGGCTGGTAGTCCACCCATCCGGTCGTGTAGGCCACATCAATTTTCTGGCCGGAGCAGTTCAGCTCCAAAGGGCCCAGCCGATTTAATACCCGATTGACTTCGCCTAAACCACATTTTGGCAGCACCAGTACAAAATCGCAGCTTCCCAAACGCGCGGCAAGATCGGAGCCGCGACTCACTTCTTTTAGACGTCTGGCAAACTCTCTCAACGCCTGGTCACCCGCCGCGCTGCCATAACGCTGGTTGAGTTGTGCGAACTCATCGAGATGAACCGTAGCAAGGCTCAGCGAAGTGTTCTGCCGCCGGGCGCGGGCGATCTCCTTCCCAAGCTGTTGCTCAATGGCGGTTCTGGTATGCAGACCACTGACCGGATCGAGGCCGCCCGCCTCAGAATCTTGTTGTGCGTTTGGCTGTGCGTTGGTAACCCGCTCACTTGCTTGCTTTCGCGCACGGCGGAAAAACCACTGCCGGTAGACCAGCCAGGCGTTGAAAAGAAGCAGCAGGCACATGGTCGCCCACCTGGCCTGATCTGAACGGATCTCGTAAAAATGATCAATCACAGGGAAGAGAGAATGGAACGAGGAGAGCAACAAAACCAGCGCCGAAAGCGCGGTCACGAAAAACGCCGAGAGCCAGAGCCACCACTCGCGCCGACCGACATCCTGCAGATCGGATTCCGCTTGTTGCGCGCGAAGAATCCCTGATCCCTCGAGAATTGAAGAATTTGCTGTACTTGCGCGAAGACCCGGCATTGCTTTCATTTTTTTCAGGAAGACCGATGCACAACTACTTTAGGCCGGCGCCGCAAACGCAGGCACAACCGGCCCGCCACAGTCTGAAACCCTGCTATTCCACTTTGCCTATGATCCTGCCTCCTGCAAATCTTGTTTCGCTTGCTTTTCCGCATTCTTAACTTCGGCCTTGGCATCGGCACCCGGCTTCAGCAACTGGATCGCTTTGCTCAGGCTCACTCCTTTGTCGCCTTTCGGCTCTTTGCAAGCGGACATATCGGCGCCAGTCTGGACACCAGTCATGTCGGATTTTACGCAGTTGAAATCCAGGGCAAGACTGTGGCTCGCGTGCAGCGCCTCCAGGCAATCACTCAGCGCTTTGAAGGTAGCGCAGGCCTCCGCAGTGTTCGTGTTGGCTGCCAGCAGGCCCGTCCCTTGCAGCTTGGCCGTCAACTTCTTGTCCAGTTCGCTGTTCGCATCATGCCAATCGCCGCCTGTCTTCGGGCTTTTCTTCACCCACTTGATCGGGTTGTAAGAGTGCGGCGCATGGGATGAGGTATCCGCCGCTGTCACTGCACCCGTGCCCGCGGGTCCTTGCGCCGCCGCTCGCCCCGCGCCTGCGGACACACTGATCGCCACGATTGCCACAACCATCCATGGTTTCTTCATTGTTTACTCCAGGGAGGCACGCCTTTGGCCTCTGCGCCTAGTACGCCATGCTGTTCAGGAGCCGTCGAGCGCTCCGAGGGACGGTACTCCCCCAATCCGTCACGTTGGCCCTCCGAACAGGGCGCCCGCCGCTAAGAGGAGGCGCGGAAGGGCCAGGCAAAAAAAATGAGGACGCAACCGCCGTTAAGCGTGCGCGCCCTCTAAACTGAGCCGTTCAGTTTCCAACCTTCCCGATTCCATCTGGCAGCGGAATCGCCGTTAGGCTTGTCGCGCCCTCCAAACGGAGCCGAAAAGGCTTCGAGCTTCGCAGTCCAAGTTCGCGGCGCAACCGCTGTTAAGCTTGCTGCGCCTTCTAAACCGAGCCGTAAAGTTCTTAAGCTTCCCGGTTCAATCTGGCGCGCAAGATAGTGCTTCCCGTCCGCTCCGTCAATCAAATTGTGATCGGAGCTCTGTGCATTTCTGTGGAAGGGTGTGCAAAATTTCCGCGCGGGGCGCCGGTACCCCAGACTGCTGTGCGGCATTTCATTTCCTCCTTACTTCCTTACCTCTTCATCTCATGCAACAATTCCAATTCACCTTATGAAACGCATCAGCCATTTTCGGGTCTACTTCCTGCTGGGCGTCCTGCTCATCGCGGGTATGGTCGTCATTCTCCTGGAACATCGGCCCTCGTTTCTTCGCCCTGGCCTGAAGCTCAACGCTTACGTGAGCACTGCCGACGGCAATATAACCGTGGTGGATCTCGTTCGCCTGCATGCCGCGGGGCGCATCCCCGTCGGTCCGGGAGTCTCCGGCATGCGTGAACATCCCACGCGCACGGAGGTCTGGGGCCTCAGCTCCGCCGGAGGCTACGCCTGGGTACTCAATGCACGCGTCAATCAGATCACCGCGCGCATCCCGGTCGGCCCGCTTCCCTACGCGCTCGATTTTTCACGAGATGGCAGCCGCGTCTATACCACATCCTCCGGCAGCGACACGCTCCTCGCGATCGATTGCGAAACGCACGCCATCCTCGCTCGCTCCAGGACCGGAGCCGAGCCCGTGCTCGCGCACGTAACGCCGGACGACAAAACGGTCCTGGTCGTCAACCGTCGCGGCGCCTCCCTCGGTATTCACGACGCCGCCACACTCGCGCTGCGCGCTTCCATCAACGTCGTGGCCCAGCCGGAAGACGTCGTCATCTCGCCGGACAGTTCCCTGGCGTATGTGCTCAGCCGCGCGGAAAAGCGCCTCTCGGTCGTGGACCTCCACCGGGGAGTCCTGCTCACCAATCTCGAGCTCGCCGGCCACCCCTCGCAAATGCTGCTTAAGCCAGACGGCGGCGAACTGTACGTCATTTCTCCCGAATCGCACGGATTGCAGGCCATTAATACCTGGACCCATGAGGTAGGCGACTACATTTTGCTCGGCTCTGCGCCGACGCGCGGCATTCTCAGCGACGATGCCAGCCAGCTCTATATTTCCGATACCGCCGCGAATCGTGTCACACCGGTTGATATCGTCAATCGCCGCGTCAACCGGCCCGCTTCCGTGGGACAAGCCCCCGGCGCATTGCGCTTCGATCCGGTGGACCCTGGCGAAAAGCCCAATCTGCTCCTGGTGGTCGATCAAGATTCTGGGGACCTCGCCGTAATTCGCACGCGTACCGACAGCCTGGTGACCATGATTCCGGTCGGAGCTCACCCGCAAGACCTGGCGGTGAAGTTGTTTTAGGAATTTATGACCATGTCCCTTGAGTTGTCATTCCGAGCGGAGCGAGGAATCTGCTTTTCGATGCGGACCGAACATTCCTACTCCGGCTCCCACGCCGAATGCTCTTCCCCGAGTTGCACATACAGAAACCCTTCGGCGGGTAAGACATCCACGGGCAGGCCGCCATGCCACAGCGCGACGCCCAATCGCAGATTATTCTGTTCCTTCAAGTCGATCAGCTCTTTCTGGATGGAAATTTCGAGAATCCCGTCAAACGCCGCCTCGGCCACATTTTTCGGATTCAGCAAGCACACGCGGCCTTTCTCCACCGCAAATTCGCGCAAATGCCCGCGCTGCAATTTCACGACCACCGCGACTTCTTCCGCACCCGAAATTGTTATGCGAAACTCCGGGTCTTCCAGCTCGGCCAGGATTCCGGCAAATAAATCGATGCGCACGCAGAATCGCTCTTCTTCAAATCCGTAGCGCAGCTCATGCAGATAAAACGTGCGGCCGTGCATAGCCCCTCCGCGCCGCTCCGGAGAGTAGAGGCCCGCCCCCAGCCATTCAAAATACGAAGTGTCGCGTCCATCCACTTTGATGCTAAGAAAGGCCGATGGCGCTAGCTGGAACGCATGCTCGGGCTGGCGCTTGATGGGTTTGGCCAGCTCCTCTGGAGCAACCAGGCCGAGCGCCAGATAGATGGCCGTTAAATGTTTCCGAAACAACGCGTCAAACTCCGCATCGTTAGCGGTGCTGTGTTCAGGGCCAAACCACCAGCACCAGTCACTGCCCTCGGCGGCCAGCATCGATTCCCGAGCGGTTGCCAGCGCTGTTTCGGTAGGCGCGTCGGCGCGGCCCTTTTCGCGCGCCTCGAGGCCGCGAGCAAACGCCTCGCGCGCATCCCACAGCAGTTCCCATGCCGCCACGTCTTCGCTGTGCCCGATCCACACATCAAAATTAGCGTTTATCCACGAAGCGGGAAAAATTCCTCCCGTCGACGGAACCTCCCCGGCAGCCGCAATCGCCTCGCTCGCCGTCAGCGCGCGGAAATCCTGATCGCTCTGAATGCGTCCGTAAAACTCGCGCAAAAATTCCCGCCCATTCCCCGGGTAGTATTCCCAGGCATTTTCACCGTCGAGAAATAGACAAACAGTGAGAGGCTGCGCACTCTTTGCACTTTCGCCGAGATGCCGCAGCCGCCCGTGCAAATCCGCGGCGGCGGCTTTCCCGTCCATCCGGCTATAAACAAATCCGATCAGGTCCGACAAATGATGATCGCGGAACAACCCGGTGATCGCGTTTGCACCCATCTGCACACGCCACGGTTTGTACAGCCGATCCGCACTCGCGGGGATTCCGCTCGCATCACGGAAAAAACCCACATTCAGGGTTCGCCCCAAGACGCCTTCATCCGTTCCAAACCACTGGAAGCCTTCTTCTGCGGCGATGGTCAATGCTTGATCAGAAACCGAGCCTTCCGACGGCCACAGTCCAGCGGGCTTAACTCCAAACACCCGCTCGTGAAATTCCCTCGCGCGCCGCAATTGTTCCCGCGCGTCTTCCGGGCGGCGGTATGCGCGCCGCGGCAGCGGTGTGCCGGGATTCGCTACCCGCGCAATGTCGGAATCGCAGAGCAGCGGGAGAATCGGGTGATAAAACGGGGTGGTGCTGATTTCAATCTGGCCCCGCTGCGCCGTTTCGCGGTACGCCGGCAAAACCATGCCCAAGAGCTCGAGTTGTTTTGCTTTCAGCGCGGCTTTGTCTTTTTCCGAATACTCTTTTCCTTTGCCCGCCAAACGGCTCACCACTTCATCTTTGGCGAACCATTCCTCATCCATCCAGGCGAGTTGCGAGAGCAATTGCAGGTCGCGCCAGTCGCGCGGCGTGAAGGTGACCAGCGCTTGCGCTCCGCCCGCCGGCCTGGACCACTCATGCAATTCCACAAACCGCGGCCAGCGCGACATCAACCGCTCGAGATTCAGCTGAAATGCTCGCGCTAAAATTTCCGCCTTGTCTTCGCGCGTCAACTCATCGGCATTCTTGAACGCCAGCGTAAACCAAGGTTCATTAAAATTGCCGCTGGCATATTCTTCCAACTGCATCCCCAGCGACGGCACCACATTTATCGTGGCGTGAAAACCGGGGAACTCGCCGAGCACTTTGACCATTCCCCAGTAATCCTTGGTGGCGTGCAGCCGCGTCCAGGGCAGCACGTAGCGCCCGGTTTCCGGATCGCGGTACTGCGGTTGATGCATGTGCCACAACACAACCAAGTGAACCGGCTTCATTGTCCGCGTCTCTCCCGTGCTAGTCCCGTGGCCGAAGGACGTCCGCCAAACAGTCAAAGGTTGACTGGCGATTCAGGTTCGTTCCCTTTGATTCGAGCCCGCTAATCCTCTCCGAAAAAAACCGCCGTGAGAAAAACTATCACGTAATCGACGGCAAGTGAAAGGGCGGCGCCATGCGATCTTCTCTGGCCTTAAAGCGCTCATGGTGACTGGTTCAACTCCTGCTAGTCATCTCGACAGGCGTCTCGGAACTCGCCCCATACCAAATTGGACTGCAAGCGGTCAACATAGGGCTTGACGGGAACCCTTCTTGAAATAGTAGGCTGCTTGGGCCAATGAAGTTGGGAGCTGCCAACGCCTGCAAGAATACCGTTCGCGAGTCTTCCTGGGTTCTTAGTTCCATAAAACTTAACTCGAAGTTAGGGGGAACAATCATCTTGGGTACAAAGGGCAGATTTTATCCATTCCTCATGTTCCTATTTCTGGCGTTTCTCCAAGTGCAAGGCGCGGCAGCGCAACAGCGCAAGGTGCCTCAGGAAAAGCTCTTACGGCGCCTACTCGAACTCGAACAAAAGTTGTCTCCCGAGCAGATAGAGCACTTGTCCGGAGGAGTCGCCAACTACCTGGCATTCGCCCATTCCGTTTTCGATCCGCAAACAGCGGGGCCGGACGACGATGGCAGGAAGCCCCCATTTACGCTCTCGCAAACTCTCTCCGGAGGAACCTCAAAAGCCTTGGCCAAGCTGACCATTCTTTTGAACAATCCCCAAGCCCGTTCTCGTGGAGAGGAAGAGAATGGCGACGCCGAGCAGATCTCCGACCCCCGGTTGAATTTTCAACTCAGCCGCTTTACAGGTTTTACTCAGAACACGTCGTCCAGCGCCTGGTGCGGCCACAATGTGGTTACGGGATTTCAGAGCACTCTCGCCAGCCTGGTGACCAGTGTGCTCCCCTTTGAACAAGACCCCAATCTCTTGGTCAATTCCGCGAGCTCGCTGGGGGTGGCGTTTTCGACCAACGATGGCGAATCCTTCACCGATCTTGGGTTTCTGAACCCTGGTCCCACGACCACCAACATAAATACCGTCATGCTAGGAAATCCCGTTGTCGCCTGCTCGAGCCCCAATAAATTTTACTATCTCACGAGCCCGTTTTTTGTCAGCGACAGCTCAGCCACAAGCGTCGCCGCCGTTGGGCTGAGCGTTTCCACGGACGGGGGCAGACAGTGGGCCGATCCTGTTTCAATCCTCCAAAAGGGCGGCCTTCATATTTTGGACCGGGCGTGGCTCACAGTTGACCCGCACCAGCCCAAGCGTCTGTATGTCACATACTTCGATTTTGACCTGGATGGACTTTTCGCAGAGACAGCGGCGACCGCTAGGTGCCCCAACGTACTCCGGCAGGCCATCGAATTGGTGAGTTCTAGCGATGGCGGCCAAACGTGGAGTTCACCCAGCATCGTTCGCGAGGATTGCGACGTAATTGATCCCAATACAGGAAAGTTTATTGGCAGGAATCAACCATTTGCGCCACAGGTTGCCGTCGGAGCCGGCGGGAAGGTATTCCTCTCCTACACCGTGTTCCTGGGCTTGGGCGCTCAAGCTGGAACCGTTACCTTGAATTTCCGGCGATCCTCGGACCAGGGCAAGTCCTTCGATCCCGAGGTAAGCGTCTCCAACATCGTGCTGAGCGGCGACGTTGGCCGCCTGCAAGGCGATATCGTGGACCTTCCCGCCCCAGCGATGGCCGCAGATTCTTCGAAGCGTGGCGGCAAGGACACCCTTTATATTGCCTGGACCGATGGCCGCGACAATCCACAAGTGGATGTACTTGGATCTGGAAGTTACAACTTTGGGGACATACTTATTGCCAAGTCTACGGACGGTGGTTCCACTTGGAGCACCCCGAAGCCAGTAAGCCCTACCCCCGACGACTTTGCTGGAATCGGACGGGATCAATTCCAGCCCGCCGTTGCCGTGAATCGCGACGGCGCCCTTGCGGTTTGCTACTACGACAAGCGCAATGATCCACAGAATAATGCCGTAGATCGTTTCTGTTCTCTATCCAGGGATCATGGCCGTTCTTTTCAAGATTTCAGGCAGACGGCCGCGAGCTGGGCTCCCATCCACGATTCGGACATTTTTGTCGACCGCCGGGGTCTTGGCCTCTATGACACGGTTGCGCCGCACCTCGCCTCGGAAGAGGATGACAGTTTTTTTGGCAGCTTCCAAATTATCAACAATGCAGTGCCGGGCGTTCATGGGAGGAAAATCCGCCGTGAAGAGTAACCATCGAAATCAATTTATCTTTGTTTTGTGGTTTGCCGTTTTGGCTCCTGTGTTGCTGCCCGGCGGTACGCTAAGGGCCCAAGCCAAGCCGCAAGGCAAATCCAATGGACAAAATCGTCTAGGCCAACTGTTGAGTTTTGAGAGCAAGTTCGGTCCAAGCTTCACGAATAAGCTCTCTTCCGGCGGCGCCTCGATGTTTCATTTGGCGAAGGTACTCTCCGATCCGTCGGTGATGGCTGGTACGGCCACTCCGCAAGGGAGGATGGCCATCGAGAAAGCCATGACCAGGTTTCAATCGAAGCGGCGAGCGATTCCGCAAGTAGCCGGTGAGGAAGCGGCGGAAGGCCATAAGCCAGCGGCCGTACCGGTCAATGACGCGGACCTCGACTACCAATTCACGCGCCTCGGGGGATTCACCCAGAGCGAAACCTCCAGTGCCTGGTGCGGTGACACCGTGGTCGCGGGTTTTAACGATTCCGGCGCCTTCGTACGCACTGTGGTAGAAAACGTGGGCGGCGCGTCGTTTACAAGCGTCGGCGTTTCTCAAAATCGCGGGCGAAGCTTTACGGGGCTGCCGTTCTTGAATCCTGGCCCCGACCCTGGCACATTCCTGGGAGGCGATCCCGTCGTGGTTTGCAGCGACTCCCGGCACTTCGTATACGCGTCGCTGCTGAGCCAAATCAATTTCGACTCGCAAGGAAATTTGGTCCAGGCATTGACGGGCATTTCCATCAGCCGGTCCTCAAGCAGCGGGCTGGTGTGGGACAATCCCATCCCGGCGGTCACCAAAGATTTAGTGGATTCCTTTGGCTCCCCGATTCATTTCTTGGACAAGGAATGGCTGGCCATCGACCCACGCAACCCGAATAATCTTTATGTGACGTACACCGACTTTGGCGCGTTCGGCAGCGATCTCGTCTGCGACGACCATATAACCCCCGGTATGGGTGATGGCGGGCCGGATGTCCACATTGAGATGGTCTCGTCCAAAGATGGGGGCAATTCCTGGAGCGCACCGGTACTGCTTGACCGCCAATGTAACATCGGTCTGGAGCAGAATCTCTCCGGAAGCCAGGTGGTGGTAGGTCCAAAGGGAGAAGTGTACGTCGCCTATGCTTTCATCGATCAGAAGGGTGCCGAAATGCGCATTCGCAGCTCGCAAGACGGTGGGGCAACCTTTGCGCCAACCGTGGTGGCCGGGCAGGCGACCACCGCATCTTCGCTGGCCATCTTCAATTTAGAGGGAAATTTCCGTACGAATCCCTTCCCAACCTTGGCCGTCGACTCCTTCGGCGATGCCCATCGCGGGACCCTCTACATGGCATGGACCGACGCCACTCTCAACCAAGTCCCGGATATTCTCGCCAATTTATTCTTTTCTGATCCGGTCTACTCATTCGGAGACATTGTGCTCAGTGTCTCTCGCGACGGAGGCAATACCTGGTCGGCCCCCAAGCTGGTAAGCCTCACTCCCGCGGGCTTCAAGGGTGCGGGACGCGACCAGTTCATGCCGGGGGTCGCGGTCGATGGCCGCGGCCATTTGGCGGTCTGTTACTCGGACCGGCGGAATGATCCGAACAATCTAGCCATCGATCATTTCTGCTCACTTTCGACCGACCAAGGCCGCAGCTTCAAAGACGTTCGAGAAACACCTTTTAGCTGGTCGCCTGGTCATTTGGAGGATGTCTTCCTCAATCCCGTATATATGGGCGACTACGATGCGGTGAGTGTCGACGCCACTGGCGTAAATGCCGGTTTCTTCAGCACCTTCCAAATCCAAACCAACACCAACCCGGATGTGTTCGGCATGCGTTTGAAACCTTAATAATTCTACGAGCAGGAGGCCTGCGAATATCACGGGCCTCTTTCCTTCCGTCTTAGGTGAACGCCACCACGCCCGTGCTACACTCAGCCTTCGCGCCATGCGCATCCTGGACCGTTACATCGTTCGCGAAGTATTTCGCTACGCACTCCTGGGACTTGCCGTCTTCACGTTTGTCTTCTTTGTGCCGCAACTCGTCCGCCTCATGGAGCTTTTTGTCCGTCATGCCGGCTCCAGCGGGCAAATTTTGAAACTATTCCTCTGCGTATTCCCCGGTGTTTTTACCTTCACTCTGCCCATGGCCGTCTTGATCGGCGTGTTGCTGGGCATCGGCCGCATGTCGGCGGACAGCGAGATCATTGCTCTTACCGCACTGGGCATCGGCCGCCGCCGCATTCTCTTGCCCGTGGGTGTGCTGGCGCTGACGGGCACGGTGCTCACTTTGCTGATGACGGTGTGGATCGGCCCGCTGGCGCTGCGAACATTTCGCGCCATCGAAACCGAACTGATCACGTCGCAAATATCATTCCAAGTGCAGCCGCGCGTTTTCGACGAACGCTTCCCGCGCTTGGTCCTCTACATCAACGACGTTTCAGCCAGCGGCACCCAGTGGCACGGTGTGTTCCTCGCGGAAGCCGGCGGCGAGAACGGCTCGCGACTCACCCTGGCGGAGAACGCGATTGTAATAGCCGAACCGAAGCAGGGCAAGCTGGAGCTGCACCTAAAGGGCGGCGCGACCCACGAATTCTCACGCGAGGAACCTGACCGGTACTCGGTGACCTCGTTCGGCCAGAGTGACTGGCCCCTGGAAGTGAATGGGTTGTTACCCACGCAAACGCGTGCTTTAAGCAATCCCGAGCGCTCTGTGCAGGCGCTCTGGGCAGAAAATGGCCGTGGCTGGCGGGAAGCCCGCGTGGAGTTGCATCGACGGTTCGCGTTCCCGGTCGCCTGCCTGGTGTTTGCGCTGCTCGCAGTGCCCCTCGGCGCGCAGCCCCGCCGAGGCGGCCGCGCGGCGGCCACGCTCCTCGCGATCATGCTGATCGCGGCTTACTACTTACTCTTTGTGATGGGTGTGGGTCTCGCCCGTCAAGGGAGCTTGTCGCCCGCGGTTGGAATCTGGATTGCCAACGCTCTTCTCGGTCTGTTGGGGGCGGTGCTGCTTCCGCGCATGGAGCAATTCCGGGGAGAAAGCCGATGGATACGGCCGCTCGGCCGTCTGAAAACCTGGGCACGTCTCCTGCGGCGGCGCAAGTCCCGCGCCCGTGCGGCGGCCCTGCAGACGGAAAACGGTTCCGGGCCTTCACGTGAAGCCTTCATTCCCTCGGCCGGCAGCTTTCCGCAGTTGATGGACATCTATGTGCTGCGCCGTTTTTCATTCCATTTCGGCGTATTGATGGCAGCATTCGTTTTTCTCTTCGAGACCTTTACGTTCTTTGAGCTGCTGGATGACATCGCGCGGCAGCGCGTACCTTTCCTTATCGTGATCGACTATTTCCGGTATCTGGTGCCCTACCTCTTGTACCAACTCACGCCGTTGGCAGCGCTGGTGGCGGTACTCGTCACGCTTGGGGTAATGAGCAAGAACAACGAGCTTGTGGCCTTCAAGGCCAGCGGGATCAGCCTTTACCGTATCGCTCTACCCTTGCTGCTGGCAGGGGTGGCGCTCACCGGCGCCATGGTTCTGCTTGACGATACCTATTTGCCCTACGCCAACCAGCGCCAGGACGCCCTGCGCAACCAGATCAAGGGGCGCCCTGCGCAAACCTACACACGCCCGCAACGCTGGATTTTCGGGGAAAACTCCAAAATCTATAATTACGACCTTTTCGATCCGGAGCAGAATCTATTCGGTGGCTTGAACGTCATCGAGCTCGACCCCGCCACGTTTGAAATACGCCGGCGCGTTTTCGCTTCCCGCGCCCAGTGGTCGGATTCTCAGAAAATGTGGCATCTGGAGTCCGGATGGGCCCGCGATTTTTCCGGCGGCACGGTCGCGAAATACGATCAATTCAAGGTTATCGCGCTGCCGGAACTTACCGAGCCGCCCACCTACTTCAATCGCGAAGTCCGCCAGGCGTTTCAGATGAACTGGCGAGAGCTGGGCCGGTATATCGACGGGCTGCACCGGGCGGGCTTTGACGTTTCCACGCTCACCGTGCAATGGCACAAGAAGTTCGCCTACCCGCTCATCGCACCGATTAGCATGCTCCTGGCGATCCCGTTCGCAATCCTCGTAGGAACTCGAGGCGCCGTCGGCGGGGTCGCACTGGGTGTGGGGATTGGCATCGTGTACTGGTCTGTAGCCGCCCTGCTGGAAGCTATGGGAGGAGTGGGCCAGCTCCCGACGCTGTTTGCCGGCTGGTCACCCGACCTGATCTTCTTTTTTCTTGGCCTCTACTTTTTCTTTAAGATGCCGACATAAGGGAAGGGCCGCCGCACCCGAAGGCAAAGCAGATGTCTGCGCGCCGACGGCTTCAAGTAATAGTTTAATTGCTAACAAAGATGAGGGATCGTTGCCCGGTAGGGGCGCAGCATGCTACGCCCCTACCCGGCAGCATCGTGCCCATTACTTCCGCTTTCCCTTAGCCTCAAGCTTTCCTTCAATGACCGCCTGAGCTGCGGCAAGCCGCGAGATCGGCACGCGGAAGGGCGAG
This sequence comes from Candidatus Acidiferrum sp., assembly GCA_041476465.1. Lineage (GTDB taxonomy): Bacteria > Acidobacteriota > Terriglobia > Acidiferrales > UBA7541 > Acidiferrum. The sequence continues at coordinate 13,187 of JBGOTL010000069.1, forward strand.
GCGCTGACATAGTCCATGCCAATCTGATGGCAGAACTTCACACTGTCCGCATCTCCGCCGTGCTCGCCACAAATTCCGATCTTCAGCTTGGAGCGGGTCGCGCGGCCGCGCTCGATACCCCAGCGCATCAGCATACCCACGCCCTTGACGTCTAGCGACTGGAAGGGGTCCGCGGCAAATACCCCGGCCTTCTTCTCGTCCACATAATCGGGAAGGAAGCGGCCCGCGTCATCGCGCGAGAGGCCCATAGTGGTTTGCGTCAGATCGTTGGTGCCGAAGGAGAAGAATTCCGCAACCTCGGCGATCTCATCGGCGAGCAACGCCGCGCGCGGCAATTCAATCATCGTGCCGACGAGATAGGGCAGCTTGCACCCTGATTTCCTGATGAGGTCGTCGGCAACACGGCGGGTAGCCTGTTCCAGGATGAAGAGTTCTTTGCGGTCGAGAACGAGCGGGATCATGATCTCGGGTAATACTTTAACTCGGCCACGCTGGCATTCGATGGCTGCTTCAATGATCGCCCGTACCTGCATCTCGAGAATTTCCGGGTAGGTAATCGCCAGTCGACATCCGCGATGTCCCAGCATGGGGTTGGCTTCGTGTAATTGCTCCACACGCCGCGCCACGATTTCCACGCTGATGCCAAGATCTTTAGCGAGCTCTTCCTGCTTGGCCCGCTCGTGGGGAACAAACTCGTGCAATGGCGGGTCGATCAAGCGGATGGTGACTGGAAAGCCGTCCATGGCCTGGAAGATGCCAATGAAGTCTCGCCGCTGGAATGGCAAGAGCTTGTCCAGCGCCTTCACGCGGGCTTCCCTGGTGTCGGCCAGGATCATTTCCTGAATGGCGCGCTGCCGCTCATGGCTCTTCTCCGGTTGTTCGAAGTCGGTGAAGAACATGTGCTCCGTGCGGCAAAGCCCGATACCTTCGGCGCCGAACTCTATGGCTTTGCGCGCGTCCTGGGGAGTATCCGCGTTGGTGCGGACGCGCAAACGGCGCACATCGTCGGCCCACTTCATAAGTGTGCTGTATGCCTTTGGGAGTTCCGGGTTCACCAGCGGCATGGCATCGGAATACACAGTGCCCTCGCTGCCATCGAGTGTCAGCCAATCACCCTCTTTGACCACCTTACCCTTCGCGATCATGGTCTTGTTCTTGTAGTCGATGTTGATGGCTTCCGCGCCAACGATGCAGCACTTGCCCCATCCGCGGGCAACCACTGCGGCATGACTGGTCTTGCCACCGGTGGCCGTCAAGATGCCTTGCGCGACCGCCATGCCGCCAACATCTTCGGGACTGGTTTCGCGTCGAACGAGGATGACCTTCTCCCCTTTCGCCGCCCACTCCTCGGCTTCCAGAGCCGAGAAAACCACCCTGCCCACAGCCGCGCCGGGCACGGCATTGATGCCATGCGCGAGGATTCTCGCTTGCAGGGATTTCTTATCGACCTTGGCATCGATCACCGGATAGAACAGCCGCTCGATGTCTTCGGGCTTAATGCGGAGAATGGCTTCTCCCTTGGTGATCAGCTTTTCATTCGCCATGTCCACGGCGATATGAAAAGCCGCTGCCGGAGTGCGCTTCCCGGTGCGCGTCTGCAGCATATAGAGCTTGCCTTCTTCTACGGTGAACTCCATGTCCTGCATATCTTTGTAGTGCTTCTCAAGTCTTACTCGAACTTTTTCGAGTTGCCCGTAAACCTTAGGCATAATCTTAGCCATCTCACCAAGGTGCATTGGGGTGCGAATTCCCGCGACCACGTCTTCACCCTGTGCGTTCGACAGATAGTCGCCGTAAAAGGTTTTCCCGCCGGAACTAGGGTCACGCGTGAAACATACGCCCGTTCCTGACGTGTCTCCTGTGTTTCCGAAGACCATTTGTTGAACATTTACGGCGGTGCCTAGCAGACCAGTAATTCTTTCCACGCGGCGATAGGTGACCGCTTTCTCCGCCATCCATGAACCGAATACCGCGCCAACCGCACCCCAAAGCTGCTCCATGGGGTCATCCGGGAAATCCCTGCCGGTCTTTTCCCGAAAGAGCGCCTTGTACTCGCCAACGAGTTCCTTCCAGCCACTGGCCGGGACTGCAGTGTCTTCCTTGACGCCGAGGCGCTGTTTCATTCCGCGCAGCCGATGTTCCAGGTCTTCCTTGGACATTTCCATGACCACGGTCGAATACATCTGCACGAAGCGGCGGTAGGCGTCGTAAGCAAAGCGCTCGTTCCTGGTTACCGCCGCGAGACCGACGACCGAGCGGTCGTTCAAGCCCAGGTTGAGAATGGTTTCCATCATGCCCGGCATGGAGCGCGCTGAGCCGGAGCGCACACTGACCAGGAGTGGTCGCTTGGGATCGCCAAGGTCCTTCTTGGTGGCCTTCTCCAGCTTCGCGACGTTATCCTTAACCTGTTTCTTTAATTCTGAAGGATACTTCTTGCCGTTCTTGTAGAAGTGGTCGCAAGCCTCGGTGGTAATTGTGAATCCGGCGGGAACCGGCAGACCAATCCTGGTCATCTCGGCGAGGCCAGCACCTTTTCCGCCGAGAAGATCGCGCCATTCTCCCTTACCCTCTGCGTTACCTGCCCCAAAAGAATAAACCCATTTTTTCACTGTTCGCCTCGCTTGCGATTTTTTGTCCTGCTGATCACTTGCCGACAGCAACCTTGCATTTTACTTTTTGCAGCGCTGGTCGGCACGCCGACCGATTCCTGCGCAAAAGCGGCTGGAATATACTTAAAGTAACACTTTATATATAGCAGTGGCTGTCTAACGACGTTCTTCCCCGCCGATCTCCGAGAAATCCGCCACGGTCGTAAACTCCCGCAACAATTCAGAGAGCAGCGCCAAGCGATTTTTCCGTACCGCTTCGTTTTCGGCCATGACCATGACTTCTTCGAAGAAGCGATCAACGGCCTTACGCAGCCCGGCAATTCCTTCCAGCGCTTCCTGGTAGCGGCCAGCCCTTTTCTCAAGCCCCACTTTTGCTGCAGTCGCGCGCACCGCCGAGAACAACTCTTTTTCGGCGTTGTTTTCGAAGAGCTCGGTGCGCACACTGCGCGCATCCTCAGCGGTGAGGTTCGCCTTCTCGACGATTTTCCGAATGCGTTTGAAGGAAACCGCCAGTGGCTCAAAGTTTTTGGACTTGCGAATGGCCTTTAAAGCCCGGAGGCGCTTCTCCGCATCCACAAGATCGTCGGCACCGGCACGGAACACAGCATTCACTTCGTCGTAGGCGTATCCTGCGCGTTCGCGGAAAACGAAGCGGGCGCGGTCGAGAACGAAATCGACAACTTGGGACTCCTGCTGGGGAGTCACGCCACGTTTTGGCGCTTGGGTGAGGAGCGCCTTCGCGGCGGCACCTACCGCCAGTGAAAGTGATACCGGGAGTTTCTTGTCGAGAATGATTTTGACAATGCCGAGTGCTGCCCGCCGGAGGGCGTAGGGGTCGCTGGATCCCGTGGGCACCACGCCAACGGTGAAACAGCCCACTACGGAGTCCAGTTTATCGGCCAGGGCCACAGCGCAGCCGGTCAAGTTTCGCGGGACCGGATCATCCAAACCCACCGGTCGGTAATGGTCATAAATGGCGTCGGCCACATCGGCGGGTTCGCCCTGTGCCCGCGCATAGAGACCTCCAACAACGCCCTGGAGTTCGGTGAATTCACGAACCATCTCGGTGGCGAGGTCGCACTTGGAGAGTTCCGCGGCACGATCGGCCTCGGCGACATGGGCTTGGAGAATTCCGGTGTTGAACCACTGCTCGGACAGCCAGCGAGCAATGGTGCGCACGCGTTCGACTTTATCGCGGTAACTGCCGAGGCGAGATTCGTAGGTGACGCGTTCGAGCTTTGGCAGATAGTCGGCGAGCCGACATTTTTGATCCGACTGCCAGAAAAACTGAGCATCGGCGAAGCGCGCGCGCAGCACACGCTCGTGGCCCGCCCGCACCAGACCCTTCGCATCCTTCGCCAGATTGATGACCGCTAGAAAGTGCGCGGCCAGCTCCCCGCCGCGCTTGCCCACCGCGAAGTATTTCTGGTGGTCGCGCATCACGGTAATAAGAATTTCGTCGGGCAGATTAAGAAACTCCGGATCGAAGCAACCTTCGATGACCGTAGGGTACTCATTGAGGTAGCTCACCAGTTTGAGCAACTCGGCGTCATCGTGGATCCGGTGGCCACCGCGGTTGGCGTGAGCAGCGAGCCCTTTCTCGATCTTAGCGCGACGTTCGGCGGGGCGAACGATAACGCCGTTGGCGCGGAGTTTTTTTTCGTAATCGGCAAAATTCTTGACGCGAATTCCCGGCGCGCCCAGAAAGCGATGGCCAGCGGTCTTGTCGCTGGCGGGCACTCCACCGAAGGAAAAATTCAAACGTTGCCCGTCGAGTAGGGCGACGATCCAGCGAATGGGCCGGATGAAACGCGCGCCATCCAATCCGGTCCAGGTCATGGTTTTGGGCCAAGACAAATCGTGAATCGCCCGCGGAAGAATTTCGTTCAGCAAGTGTTCCGCGGTGCGTCCGCTCTTGATAAGTTTTGCGGCGAGGTACTCACCCTTGGGACTCTGTACAAAATAAATCTTGTCGAGGGAGACTCCGTGTTTGTCCGCGAAGCTCAGGGCCGCGCGTGTCGGCGCGCCGACAGCATCGTATGCGATGGATTTTGGCGGACCCAGGATCTCATTTTCCGCATCCGCTTGTCTGGCGGGCAAGCCTTTGACCCAAGCCGTGAGCCGCCTTGGTCCGCCAAAGGTCTCCACGCTGAGGCCATCCAATAGACTTTCCGCTGCGAGTAATTTTTCAAGGCTGGCCTTTAACTCTTCCTCAGCACGCGGCAGCATCCCGGCAGGAATCTCCTCACAGCCAATCTCGAACAATAACTCTATTCTTTTGTCCTTCTTAGCAGACGTGCTCATTTATGCACCTCACCGTGCGCGTCGGAAGGACGATCCATTCGGCGCAGCGCCGGGCCGCCAATCTGGGCTAGGTATGCGGCGGCCGTGCGGCAAGCTACAGTTCGCACGCGGGCCATCAAAGCCGCGCGCTCTGTTGTGGAGATCACACCGCGCGCATCCAACAGGTTAAACAGATGCGAGCATTTCAAGCAGTGGTCATAGGCAGCCAACAGCGGATAGCGCAGGCGACCCTTCCCCTCCGTGCCCGCGAACCCCTCGAGGAGTTCCTTGGCTTGCTTTTCATGCAACTCGAATTCTGCGCGGATAGCTTTCGCGTCGCTGCGGTCGAAGCTGTATTCGGAAAGTTGTTGTTCTTCTGCGAGGCGAATTTCACCGTAGGTTTTGTCATCGGACCAGCGGATGTCATACACACTCCCGACTCCCTGGAGAAACGCGCAAATGCGTTCCAGGCCGTAGGTAAGTTCCACGGAAATGGGGTCCAAATCGATACCACCACTCTGCTGAAAATAGGTGAACTGGGTAATCTCCAGACCGTCGAGCAAAACCTGCCAGCCAATGCCCCAAGCTCCGAGAGTGGGCGACTCCCAATTGTCTTCCTCGAAACGGATGTCGTGCTCTTTCAAATCGATGCCAATCGCGGCCAGACTCACGAGGTAAATGTCCTGCACATCGACCGGGGAAGGTTTAAGGATTACTTGAAACTGTGTGTGCTTATAGAGGCGGTTCGGATTCTCGCCGTAGCGTCCGTCGGACGGACGGCGACTCGGCTGGACGTAGCCCACGCGATACGGCGCAGGTCCCAGCACACGAAGGAAGGTTTCCGGGTGCATGGTGCCTGCGCCAACTTCCGTGTCGTAAGGCTGCTGCAGGACACAGCCTTGCTTGGCCCAGAAATGCGAGAGCTTTAGGATCAAATCCTGAAAGGTGAGGCCAACGTTTTTTTTCTCAGGTTTTACTTTAGCTTTCAAGGTGTCTCCAAGAATTCGCGAGCCCTCAGTTGCCGCTCGGTGTGATGCTCGATCCAACTCAATGCGGCCTCCCGCAACTCCCGCGCAAGAGGCTTTGGCACCGAAGCGATCTTCAATGCGTCCAGCTTCTCGCGGATAAATCGTGCAGCCACTTGCCGCGCTTCGGCGTGCAATGGTTTCATTCCGGAGCCACGGCACTTCTCGCAAAGCAGCCCAGGACTCCAGCTGGAATGAAACGCCGGAAGCGCCCCGAATGGTGTAGCGCATTGCGCGCAGCGATCAAACTTCGGCAACCAGCCGCCAAGCCGCACCGTCCAAAAGGCGAAATAACTCACCGGCAAGGTCCAATTGCCGGTCCGCTCCACTTCACGCACGGTCAGAAGAATCAAGCGAAACATGGACTCGGCGACTTCGTGCTCGGGCAGAACCAGTTCGGTGATTTCGCTGACGAGAGCGAGTCCAGTCGTAAGCTCGTAGTCGCTTTGCGCCTTGTTGAAGGATTCCAGCGGTTCGCATTGCTGAATCCTGACGAGGTCGCGCGTTTCCTTCTCGATGTACCACAGTTGCACATGGGACAGCAGTTGCAGTGTCGAGCCATAGCGATTGTTGATTCGCCGGGCTCCGGCAGCCACACCGCGCATGCGCCCAGAGGTGCGACCAAAGAAACTGACCAGCCGGTCCGCTTCACCCAGCGGAAAAGTCTTCAGGATGATCGCTTCCGTTTCGCGTGCTGGCATCGGTGGTCGGCGCGCCGACGCTGCTTCGAACCTACTGCGGAATCATGTCCGAATCGCGCGCACACGCGAGACTAGATTAATTACCACACACGCACGGACTTCGCAATGATTCCGTGGCGATTAATGAAATTCACTTACAAAAATCTCCGGGAAGGGCACAAAAAACTGCGCAACATAATCTCGGCGATGGTATTTCACGCGGCCGCAGCTCTTCCTGTCCGGACGACAAGTACATCGCAATTCACCACAAATCCACCGCAGGGCGAGTGATTCCCAACCGTTCTGGATTCTGTTAACCAGCTCCAGCACCCTCTTTTTGTTATCGGACACGCAATTTTACTGCGAAGGCTTTCCAATTCCCGGTCTTTCCGTTACCCTGCCCTGCGAGCTTTTCTTGGTTCAGCTGAGAGCGCGTTTAAGAAACCAAGGAAGCGTTCATCAAATCCCATGTTTATCCCCCTTAAAGACCTTAACCCACGCCGTAGTTTCCCGGTGGTCAACGTTCTCCTTATTTTGAGCAACGTCGCGGTGTTTCTTTATCAACTATCGCTTCCGCCACAAGCGTACAAAGTTTTCGTCATGGCCAATGCCACCATTCCGGCGCGATTCCCGGCTCTGTTGGCCGGACATGGGCTCTTCGCGGTGACATTCTTACCTTTGTTGACAAGCATGTTCCTTCACGCCGGCATCGCGCACCTGCTAGGCAACATGCTTTTCCTCTATGTTTTTGGAGACAACGTCGAAGACCAATTCGGCCACGCAGGGTACCTGGTTTTCTACTTGATCTGCGGTATCGGGGCGGG
>JBGOTL010000070.1:0-20484 GCA_041476465.1 Candidatus Acidiferrum sp.
CGCTCGTGGGCGGAGCGAGGCGCAGCCACGGCGGCTGCCTGCATCGGGACATTTGTCGTGGCTGAATCGGGACTACTCGATAACCAAGACTCGACCACAACCTGGTGGCTCGCTCCATTATTTCGCCAGAGATATCCAAAGGTGCGCCTGGATGAATCGCGGATGATCGTAAAATCCGGGAAGTTCGTTACGGCTGGAGCGGCCCTAAGCCACATGGACTTGGCCTTATGGCTCATCCGCCAGAAGAGCCCACGGCTTGCCGCATTGACAGCGAAGTATCTGGTTGTGGATTCAAGGCCGTCACAGTCTGCCTATATCCTTGCCGATCACTTAGCCCACTCTGACCCACTCGTAGAGCGGTTCGAGCGCTGGGCGCGAGGGAGGCTTACGGATGGGTTTTCGCTCGACGATGCCGCGACAGCAGCCGGATCGAGTAAGAGAACCCTGGCTCGACGCATGCAAGCCGTGCTGGGGAAGTCACCATTATCTTATTTCCAGGAGTTGCGTGTGGAGCGCGCCGTGCATCTGCTGAAGACGACCGACGAGAGTGTAGAAGAGATCGCTGCGCGAGTCGGATACGCCGATGGCGTAACTCTCAGGACTCTTCTGCGGCGTCACCTTGGGCATGGGATTAAGGAAATCAGAAGAAGCGCTGCTTGACTCGCCTTCACCCTTATTTGAAACTTCGTTTCGGGTTGGAAACAGTGAATTGGCCCTGACGAAAAGGTAGCGCAATCGGTATAAAAACAACCGACGCCACCAATCCCATCATACTAGAAGGGGAAATTGGCTGGGGCGGAAGGATTCGAACCTTCACCGTCCTCATTAACAGTGAGGTGTCCTACCAGTTGGACCACGCCCCAGCGGTGATGGCGACCGCCCCGGCGCTGCCGGGAGTTTCGACTTGGCGGCCGCTCAGAGGTAGGCTCCGCCGCTTGGAATGCGGCAAAGGGTACATCTAAAGATACCACGGCCGCAGCTCCCGCTCAGCTTTCTCTCCATTAAAAAAATTTAGCTTTAGCATTACCAATTCCTTTAGTTTGACGGGGCTCGCCTCACAATGGGCCGAGAGGGGACAGAAAAAATCACGGCAGGAGCGGTCCTAGTGCGTTGCTTGGCGCCGCAAAAAAAGCGCAAACCAAGCAGTGAACCGTTTCGGAACTTTCCGAATGTTCGTGCATCTTGCCGCTCTCAACCTTGCAGAAATTTTGCAGAGGCAATTTGGCTGGGCGGTTGCATTCCCAAAAGTTTTGTTGGACACTATTGCGTTAAAAGAAGGCCCGGGGAACGCACTTCCCGGTCAGAACGTGGTGGACGATCAGGCAGCCGCCTGCTTCCAGTGCGCTCCACGGCACAAGTGCAAAAAATGACATGGCCCAGATTTTTCACCATAGCACGAACTTCATCTCCCGATTCAGCGTGTTTTCAGCCATTTTTCTGGTGAATCTTGCGCTCATTGGGCTTCTGACGGTGGCGCGTTCCCCTTACATGACCAACCAGAACGTGACGCGTGAACAACCCGTGCAGTTCAGCCACAAGCATCACGTTGGGGATGACGGCATCGACTGCCGTTACTGTCATACGGGTGTCGAGACCTCCGCGGTTGCGGGCATCCCGCCGACGAAAACGTGCATGAACTGCCATTCAGTGCTCTACAACAACGCTAGTTACCTGGAACCTATCCGCGAGAGCTATCGCACGGATGAGTCGATCCAGTGGGTGAAGGTGCATCGTCTCGGGGATTTCGTGTATTTCAATCACAGCATTCACGTGAACAAGGGGGTTGGTTGTTCTTCCTGCCACGGGAAGATCAATCAGATGCCGCTGGTTTTCCAGGCCAGCTCGCTGCAGATGGAGTGGTGCCTGAGTTGCCATCGCAATCCGGAGCAGGCGCTGCGCCCGCGCGACCAGGTTTTCAACATGGATTGGACGGCCCCTGCCAATCAAGCCGAAATCGGCGAAAAACTGAAGACGGAATACAAAATTCGGACGACAGACGAGCTCACGAACTGCTCGACCTGTCATCGCTAACGGACGATATGCGCGATCACGAACACCAACGCGAGCACTTGCACGAACCCACCGCACCCGCTGCAAATGCGCAGCAGGAGGAAGGGACGGAAGATTTGGCGTTTCGCGAACGCCCGCTGGATCTTGCTGCCGTGCGTGCCAAGCTGCAGTCGAAAACCGGCAAGCAGTATTGGCGCTCGCTGGAAGAGCTTGCCGGCGATCCGCAGTTTGAAGAGCTGCTGCACCGCGAATTTCCGCGTCAGGCTCCCTCCGAGTGGGACGATTCCGTAGATCGCCGCGACTTCCTGAAACTCATGGGAGCATCGCTCGCTTTCGCGGGTCTTTCCGGCTGCGGGCGGCAGCCCGAAGAGCACATCGTTCCCTACGTCAAGCAGCCTGAGGGCATGATCCTTGGCAAGCCGCTGTTCTACGCGACGGCGATGCCGTTTGGCGCGGACTCCATCGGCGTCCTCGTGGAAAGCCACGAAGGGCGGCCCACGAAGATCGAAGGCAATCCGGAACACCCTTCGAGCCTGGGCGCTGCGAACGCCTTCGCGCAGGCCTCGATTCTGGATCTTTACGACCCGGATCGCGCGCAAACGCCGACCAAATTCGGCGAAATTGAAACGTGGTCGGCGTTTCTAAGCAGCGCGCAGGCTATTGCGACCGAAACGAAGGGCGTCAATGGCGCGGGTTTCCGCATCCTGACCGGGATCATCACGTCGCCGACGCTCGCCGCGCAAATCCAGTCGCTTCTCTCACTTTATCCGCAGGCCAAGTGGCACCAGTGGGAGCCTGCCGTCGGTGACGGGCCGCGCGAGGGCGCGAAGCTCGCTTTTGGCAATTACGTCAACACTGTTTACCGTCCTGAGAAGGCCGAGGTCATCCTCTCGCTCGATTCCGATTTCCTTGCCAGCGGCCCAGGGCACGTTCGCTACATGAAAAAGTTCTACAGCCGCCGCAAGCTTGATCAGTACGCCGAGGTCGATCGCATGGGCGGCGAAATGAACCGGCTGTATGTGGTTGAGCCGACACCGAGCGTGACCGGCGCGAGCGCGGATCATCGCTTGCCGTTGCGGGCTTCCGAAGTGGAACTCTTTGCGCGAGCACTGGCGGGAAAGCTGGGTCTTGGCGGCTTGGCGGTGCTGCCGGGGAAGAATGGCGAGTGGCTCGCCACCGTCGCAAGAGATCTGCAGAAACATAAGGGCGCGTCACTGGTAGTTGCCGGCGAACAGCAACCCGCGGAAGTTCATGCGTTGGCGCACGCCATCAACGCCGCGCTCGGCAATGTCGGGACCACGCTGTACTACACCGAACCGGTGGAAGCGCATCCTGTAAATCATCTCGAATCATTGGCGGAATTGTGCGCCGATATGGACGCGGGCAAAGTCCAGACGCTCGTGATTTTGGGCGTCAATGCAATTTACACCGCACCGCACAATTTTGATTTCACCTCGAAGCTGAAAAAAATTCGCAATTCCATTCACGTCAGCTCGCGTTATGAGGAAACCTCGGAATACTGCCAGTGGCATGTCGCGGAATCGCACTACCTGGAAACCTGGGGCGATGCGCGCGCCTTCGACGGCACACTCAGCGTCATTCAACCGCTCATCGCGCCGCTCTACCGCACACACTCCGCCCGCGAAGTGCTGGCCGCCTTCAGCGACAAGCCGGGTATCTCGGACTACGAAGTTCTTCGCGACCGCCTGAAGGCGGCAAATCCGAGCGCCGATTTCGAAAAGTTCTGGCGCAAGAGTCTCAATGACGGTGTAGTGGCTGGAACCACCTCCGCGGCCATCAGCGTCGCACTGAAATTCAACCCCGCCAGCTTACCCGCGGCAAAGGTCACGCCCGCCGGCCAAATTGAATTTATTTTCCGGCCAGATCCGTGTGTTTACGACGGGCGCTTCGCCAATAACGGCTGGCTCCAGGAATTGCCCAAGCCGCTTACGAAACTTACCTGGGACAACGCGGCTCTGGTCAGCCCGAAAACAGCAGAGACGCTCGGCCTCACGCATAGCGTGGCATCCCGCGGGGGCGAGCACGGCCAGATCCTATCCAACGTCGTCGACATCTCGCTTTCGAACAGCAAGGTCACCGCGGCGGCATGGATTCTACCCGGCCAGGCCGATGGGGTGATCGTCCTTCCGCTGGGTTACGGCCGAAAGAAGGCTGGTTATACCGGCACGAATAAAGGCTTCAACGCTTACGTTGTCCGCACTTCGGACGCTCTTTGGAGCGCCTCCGCACCAAAGAATGCGATCAAAAAGACCGGCGAAGAGTATCCACTGGCTTGTACCCAATATCACTTCAACATGGAAGGCCGGAAGATCCTGGCCACTGGCACGCTCGAGGAATACCAGAAGAATCCTGCGTTTGCGCACGAAGGGGACGAGCAGCCGCCGAAAGAGCTGAGTCTCTACAAGGAATTTGCGTATCCCGGCTATGCCTGGGCGATGGCCATCGATCTGACCAGCTGCAATGGATGCAATGCTTGTGTCGTCGCCTGCCAATCGGAAAATAACATCCCCGTCGTGGGCAAGGATCAGGTCATGCGCGGCCGGGAAATGCACTGGATCCGCATCGACCGCTACTACAAGGCCGAATCCGCAACCAACGATCCTTCCAGCTACGACGCATCGCTGGAAAATCCGGAAACATTTTTCCAGCCGGTGCCATGCCAGCAGTGCGAAAATGCGCCTTGCGAACAGGTCTGCCCGGTTGGCGCCACGGTGCATAGCGCGGAAGGCCTGAACGACATGGTCTACAACCGCTGCATCGGCACGCGCTACTGCTCGAACAACTGCCCTTACAAGGTTCGCCGCTTCAATTTTCTGCGCTTCCAGGATTGGGAGACGCCGCAGTACAAGCTGCTGCGCAATCCGGAAGTCACGGTACGCAGCCGCGGCGTCATGGAAAAGTGCACCTACTGCGTGCAGCGCATCAACAACGTGCGCATTGAAGCGGAAAAGCAGAACCGCCCGATTCGTGACGGAGAAATCGTCACCGCGTGCGAATCCGCTTGCCCGTCCGAAGCCATCGTTTTCGGCAACGCCAACGATCCGAACAGCCGCGTCGCCAAATTGAAAGCGCAGCAACGCAATTACTCGCTGCTCGGCGAACTGAACGCGCGGCCGCGCACCACGTATCTCGCTGCGGTGCGCAATCCGAACCCTGAACTGGAGAAAGCATGAGCGCCGAGCAGCGGCCACGCGATTCTCCCCAGATTCGCCGACTCGCGCCGGTAATTGAACCGGGACATACCTACGCCTCGGTCACGGACAAGATCAGTGCGATCGTTCTCACGCGCCCCGCGTCACTGGGCTGGTATGCGGGCTTTGCGATTGGATTCAGCCTTTTGGGCGTTTTGACCATCTCCCTCGCCTGGCTGATTATCAAGGGTGTGGGCATCTGGGGCATCAATGCCCCCATCGGCTGGGGCTTTGCCATCGTCAATTTCGTCTGGTGGATAGGTATCGGCCACGCGGGCACGCTCATTTCCGCCATTCTGTTCCTCCTGAACCAGAAATGGCGAACGTCCATCAACCGCTTCGCCGAAGCGATGACGCTGTTCGCGGTCGCTTGCGCCGGCGTATTCCCGCTGATCCACACCGGGCGTCCGTGGATGGCGTTTTACATGTTCCCTTATCCAAGCACCATGGGCATCTGGCCGCAGTTCCGCAGCCCGCTCATCTGGGACGTTTTTGCGGTTTCCACGTACGGGACGGTTTCGCTGCTGTTTTGGTATGTTGGTCTTATCCCGGATTTGGCAACGCTCCGTGATCGCGCCACCTCCAAACCCAGGCAGATCATCTACGGCATGCTATCGATGGGCTGGCGTGGCTCCGCGCGGCACTGGCACCGCTATCAATCGGCGTATTTGCTGCTCGCCGGCCTGGCCACGCCGCTGGTGCTATCCGTGCACAGTGTAATCAGTTTCGACTTTTCTGTCTCCATCGTTCCCGGCTGGCATACCACGATTTTTCCGCCATACTTCGTTGCCGGCGCCATTTACTCCGGCTTTGCAATGGTTCTCACGATTGCGATTCCGCTTCGTAAGTTTTACGACCTCGAAGAGTTCATCACCATGCGCCACCTGGAAAACATGGCCCAGGTAATGCTCGCCACCGGCTTGATCGTAGCCTACGGGTATTTCTTCGAATTTTTCATGGCGCTATACAGCAACAACAAGTTTGACGTGTTTCTCGTGCAACAGCGGCTTCACGGTCCGTATGCCCCTTATTACTTCGCGCTGATCTTGTGCAACATCCTGACGCCGCAACTGCTGTGGTTCCAGAAAATGCGCACCAACGTAGCGGTTCTGTTCGTGATGTCGATCGTCGTCAATGTCGGCATGTGGCTGGAACGCTTTGTGATCGTGGTCATCAGCTTGACGCGCGACTTTGTGCCCTCCGCCTGGGGCCGCTACTCACCGACGTTCTGGGATTGGTCCACGTTCCTGGGCACCATCGGATTGTTTATTACCTTGATTTTCTTGTTTGTGCGCGTTCTTCCCGCGATCTCGATCGCGGAAATGCGAGAGTTGGTTACACACACGTCTGAGGAACACGAATGAACGAGCACCGCTCGCACATTTACGGCGTGATGGGTGAATTCGAGACGGCCAAGCAGTTGATCCGGGCCACCGAAAAAACCCGCGAGGCCGGTTACCGGCGCATCGACGCCTACGCGCCCTTTCCCGTGGAAGGTCTATCCGAAGCGCTGGGCCTGCGGCGTTCCTGGGTGCCGTTTGTGACCCTGGTCGGAGGACTGCTGGGTGGTCTCAGCGGATTCGCGTTTCAGTATTGGGCGAATGTTTACAGCTACCCCATGAATATCGGCGGGCGCCCGCTGAATAGCTGGCCCGCGTTTATCCCGGTCACTTTCGAATTGACCATTCTGGGCGCTTCCACCTTCGCGGTGTTCGGCATGCTGGCGATGAACAAGCTCCCGCAGCCGCATCATCCCGTTTTCAACGTCCCTCGCTTTACGCATGCGTCCACCGACCGCTTCTTTCTTTGCATCGAAGCTCGTGACCCGAAATTCCATCTTGCGGATACCGCGCGTTTCTTGCAGGGCCTCCAGGCGCATCACGTTACCGAGGTGTCCGATGACTAACACCTCGCGCTATCTGCTTGCTGTGTGCGCTGGCATGTGTTCCTTGCTCTTCTCCGGTTGCCAGCTCAAGCAGGACATGGCGCACCAGCCGAAGGCCAAGCCGCTCTCGCCCTCGGAATTTTTCACCGATGGCCGCTCGGAACGCCCGCTGCTGGAAAACACCGTGGCGCACGGCTCCATCGAAAACGACGAGCTCCTTGTGTCCAAGGAATCGAACAACTTCCCGCTGCCCGTGAACCAGGCGCTTCTCGAGCGTGGCGCAGAGCGCTACAAGATTTTCTGTGCGCCATGCCACGGCCTGCAGGGCGACGGCAACGGCATGGTCGCTTTGCGCGGCATGAAGCATCCGCCGAGCTATCACCAGGACCGTTTGCGGCAGTCTCCCAACGGTTATTACTACGACGTGATCACCAACGGCTTCGGCGCCATGTACGGCTACTCCGCGCAAATTCCTCCGCGCGACCGCTGGGCCATCATTGCCTACCTGCGCGCACTGCAATTGAGCCGCCATGCGCAGTTTGCGCAACTTCCCGCGGACCTGAAGGAAAAGCTCAGCGCCGGAGGCTCCGCGAAATGACCGCGCAAGACTATCGGGCGCCCGACAGCGTCGGCCGCCTCCAGAAAAGCGCGCTCTTCGCTGGCGTCCTTGGTCTTTTCGGCTGCAGCTTCCTGGCGATGAGGTCGCCCGAGAGTTTTTTCCAGTCCTATTTGATGAGCTACCTGCTGGTCCTGGGGCTCGCGCTGGGCTCGCTAGGGCTGCTTATGCTGCAACATCTCACCGGTGGACAGTGGGGCATCATCATTCGGCGTCCCGCCGAAGCCGCCACACGAACCCTGTGGCTCGTCGCACTCCTTTTCGTACCCATCCTCTTCGGGATGAAATATCTCTATTCGGGCCACGGAGAAGAAGCGGGCTGGTGGAATGCTCCGAAAACTGGCGAAGGGGCGCTGCCGAAATTTCAGCAGGAATACTTGACCTCCAGCGGCTTCACCACCCGCGCCATCATTTACTTCGCCATTTGGATTGGGCTGATGCTCATTTTCAACCACTGGTCAAGGAAACAGGACGTCAACCGCGATGACCGCGCGCTGCGCCGCAACTTCAAGATGCTTGCAGGTCCCGGCATCATTCTCTACGTCTTTACCATGACTTTCGCGGCCATTGATTGGGTGATGTCTCTGTCGCCGCACTGGGCCTCCACCATCTATGGTTTCCTGTTTGTGGCGGGTCAGATCATCTCCGCGATGTCCTTGATGATCGCGGTGGTGGTCATGATGGCGCGCTCCGAGCCTTTTTCCAGCGCCTTTCAGACACGGCATCTTCACGATCTCGGCAAGCTACTGCTGGCCTTTGTTATGCTCTGGGCTTATTTCGATTTCTCGCAGCTGCTCATCATCTGGTCCGGCAATCAGCCGGAAGAAATCAGCTTTTACCGCACGCGTCTTTATGGAGGCTGGGGCGCCGTGGCTGTCGTTGTTTTGCTCTTCCACTTTGCGCTGCCGTTTTTTCTGCTGCTCTCGCGCGATCTGAAGCGCAATAATAGACTGCTCCAGAAAGTCGCCATGTGGATGATCTTCGCGCGCCTGGTGGATCTTTTTTGGATGACCCGGCCGGAATTCACGGCGCGCGCGCTGCCGACGCCGCTTGATCTCACCGTACCCGTCGCGGTTGTGGGTTTGTGGCTCGCGTTCTTCGCCTTCAACTTGAAACAGCAGCCGCTCTTGCCGCTGGGTGACCCGAAACTTGCGGAGGCCATTGAGAATGATGAGCACTGATCCACACAAGACCGGGCAAGCCGCGGGTGATGCGCCGAGGCACGCCGACGTTTCGTTCGAAGAACGCGACGTCAATGTCGGCGCTATGTATGGCTATTTTGTGGTCTTGACGCTTGCGGTGATCGCAACGTTTGTGGCTTGTGTATTTATTTTGCGTGTTACCACAAACTTTGCCGAGGAATCTTACGCGCCCGCGCCACCTTCGCGCGAGGCTCATAAGAAGGAATTACCGCCCGAGCCGATGCTGCAGGGTGTCCCCGGCCATGAGACCGATGCGCAGGCCGATCTGCGCGAAAAGATCCGAGACGACGCCAAAGCTAATGAAAAGCTGGAGTGGATCGACAAGTCCAGCGGCATCGCCCAGATTCCCGTGACAGACGCGATGGAAATCATCGTGGAACAAGGTTTTCCGGCAATTGCCGCACCGCCGGGAGAGAAAAAGAAGTAATGCAATGAACAGACTTCGCACTATCGCCGCAATCTCATCGCTGTTGTTCGGAATATGCGCCGTGCGGGCGCAAACGATTCCGGGTAACCCCGGCTTGCCGGCCTCAAAGATGCCGCTCGCTTTGCAGAACGTTGGTTTCGAGCCGCAGCTGGACGCGCGAATGCCGCTCGATCTTACGTTCCGCGACGAAACCGGAAGCAACGTGCAGCTCCGCGATTCTTTTGTCCAGAAGCCTGTCGTTCTCGCCTTCGTTTACTACGGCTGCCCCATGTTGTGCAATCAAGTCGAACAAGGAGTCGTCGGTTCTCTTCGCATGCTTTCATTTAATCCAGGGCGTGACTACCAGGTCGTGTTTGTGAGTTTTGATTCGCGTGAAACTCCGGATATGGCAGCCGCCAAGAAGAAGACCGCGCTCGCGCACTTTGGCCGCCCGGAAACCGCCTCCGGCTGGCATTTTCTTACTGGTTCGCAGGAGTCCATCGACGCCGCAACGCGCGCCGCGAATTTTCGCTATTCTTTTGACGCCAAATCCAATCTTTTCGCTCACGCCAGCGGTATTCTCCTGCTTACCCCCGATGGCCGCATCTCCCGCTATTTTTACGGCGTGGAATTTCCAGGCCGCGACATGCGCCTCGGCCTGGTGGACGCTTCCGCCGGAAAAATTGGATCGCCCATCGATCACGTTTTGCTGTTCTGTTTCCACTACGATCCCACGGCCGCCAGGTATAGCGCTTCCATCCTCCGGATCATCCGTTTTGGGGGTGTGCTGACGGTGCTCGGGATCGTCGCGGGAATCTTGCTTTTCCGCCGCCGCGATAGCGCCCTGGCGAGCACGAACCTGCGTCAACCGATTCACGGTTGCCCTGAACGAGGAGCACACTAAGGCCGTGGCGATGCAATTTCCATTGTTTCCAGAGCAGGCGTCCAACTTTGCGCCCCACGTGGACGCTCTGATGGTCTTTATCACCGCTGTGTGCCTGTTTTTCTCGACCATCGTAACTTTGGCAATCATTGTATTCTTCTTCAAATTTCACCGAAAGAAAACTGCTGAAATCGGCGTCAATATCCACGGGGACATGCGCCTGGAAGCCGCCTGGATCGCTATTCCTCTAATCCTGGCGCTCGCGATGTTTGGATGGGGCGCTGTCGTCTATGTCAATTACCGCACCGCACCCAAGGACACGCTCGATATTTATGTCATCGGAAAACAGTGGATGTGGAAGGCGCAACAGCCCAATGGCCTGAAGGAGATCAACGAACTCCACGTTCCGGTTGGACGCAACGTACGGCTCATTCTGGCCAGCGAAGACGTTATTCACGACTTCTTTGTGCCTGCCTTCCGCGTCAAGATGGACGTGGTTCCCGGCCGGTACAACACCATGTGGTTCCGGCCCACCCTGGCTGGGCGCTATCATTTTTTCTGTTCACAGTATTGCGGCACCAACCACGCCGCCATGGGCGGCTGGGTCACGGTCATGGAACCTTCGGACTATGCTGCCTGGCTTTCCGGCTCCTCAGGCAGCAGCAGTCCCGTCGCGGACGGTGAAAAGCTTTTTGCCGAAAAAGCTTGCATCACCTGTCATCTCAGCGATGGCAAGGGCCGCGCCCCTTCGCTGAATGGCGTGTATGGCGGCACGATTCTTCTGGCCGATGGCTCGACGGTTACCGCGGACGATGCTTACATTCGTGAATCCATTCTGCAACCCAGTGCCAAGATTGTGGCCCGGTATACGGCGTTGATGCCGACCTTCCAGGGACAACTGACGGAAGAGCAAGTTCTCGCTCTTATCGCCTATGTGAAGTCCCTGCAGACACAGCCAGTGCCCTCCACGGGTGCTGGAATTGCGCCGGCCACGGGGAAGAAATAAGTTATGAGCCCTACACCAAAAACGCCCAGCCACCAAATGCCGCGCGAACACTATCTAAACGCCACCTACGGCATTCGTTCGTGGCTTCTCACGACCGATCACAAGCGCATAGCGCTCCTCTATCTTGCCTCGATCACCTTTTTCTTTTTCATCGGCGGCGCTTTTGCAACCATGATTCGCATCCACCTGCTCACGCCGGCCGGCTTCCTGGTAACTCCGGAAACGTACAACAAACTGTTCACCATGCACGGCGTAGCGATGATCTTTTTCTTTATGATCCCGTCCATACCAGCCGTCCTGGGTAATTTCCTTGTGCCCATGATGATTGGAGCGAAGGATCTTGCCTTTCCAAAACTGAATCTGCTCAGCTGGTACATCTACGTCATCGGCGGCTGCTTCGTGCTCTATTCTTTTTCGACCGGCGGCCTGGATACCGGCTGGACTTTCTACACGCCGTTGAGCAGCGTGTATTCGAACTCCGCCGTCACGCCCGCGGTGATCGGCATTTTCATCAACGGTTTCTCCTCGATTCTCACGGGCCTCAATTTCGTGGTGACCATCCACACCATGCGCGCTCCGGGCATGACCTGGTTCCGCCTGCCGCTCTTCATCTGGGCGCAATACGCCACCAGCATTATCTTCATTCTGGGTACTCCGGTGATCGCCATCACGCTGCTCCTCGCGGGCCTGGAGCGCATGTTTCACCTGGGTTTTTTCAATCCCGCTCTCGGCGGCGATCCCATTCTTTTCCAGCACCTATTCTGGTTCTATTCGCATCCGGCCGTGTACATCATGATTCTTCCGGCGATGGGTGTGATCAGCGAAATCATTCCGACCTTCGCGCGCAAGCCGATCTTTGGATATTCCTTCATCGCCGGGTCGAGTATCGCAATCGCGGTCATTGGTTTCGTGGTCTGGGCGCACCACATGTTCCTTACCGGCGAATCCGTCTATGCGGCGCTGGCTTTCTCACTGCTCAGTTATCTCGTGGCGATTCCTTCCGCCGTGAAGGTGTTCAACTGGACCTCGACCCTCTACAAAGGCTCCATCTCTTATGACACGCCGATGCTGTACGCGCTGGGGTTCATCGGTCTCTTTTTGATTGGAGGCCTCACTGGCCTATTCCTTGCCTGCCTGGGCCTGGACATTCATATTCACGACACGTATTTCGTTGTCGCGCACTTCCACTACATCATGGTCGGCGGCGCCGTCATGGGATATGTCGGCGGGCTGCACTTCTGGTGGCCGAAGATCTCAGGAAGGCTCTACCCTGAATACATGGCGCGCACGGCTGCGATCATCCTCTTTGTGGGTTTCAACCTGACCTTCTTCCCGCAATTCGTTCTCGGGTATCTCGGCATGCCGCGCCGCTATCACACCTATCCACCGGAATTTCAGGTGCTGAATGTGCTGTCCTCGGCGGGTGCTTCGATTCTTGCGCTGGGATATTTGCTGCCGATGGTCTATTTGATCTGGTCCATGCGCTACGGCAAGGTTGCCGGGCCCAACCCTTGGCCGGCCACGGGTCTTGAATGGAAAACGGCTTCGCCGCCGGTTACCGAGAACTTCCACGTAACGCCGGAAGTAGATTGGGAGCCGTATGACTTTGAGCACCGCCCGGATCTTGGGTTAGCTGCGCCTTCGCTGGCCCCGTCACACGGAGATGATTGAATTTGTAGGGGCGGGGATCGCCCTGCCCATGTGGCGGCAAGCAGCGCGCCACGAACTGAAATAGAAGAGGAGTACCGAGTGCATCGCTCCGGCGAACTGTACGGACAATTTCAAACGCTTGAGCAGCAGAAGGATACCGCCACGCTGGGCATGTGGGTCTTTCTGCTCACCGAGATGTTGTTCTTCGGTGGCTTGTTCCTGACCTACGCTGTCAATCGTCACCTTTACTTCACAGCCTTCGGGGTCGGTGGGAACATGCTGGATTTGAGGCTGGGGACAATTAACACGGTTGTGCTCATTGCCAGCAGCTTTACCATGGCCATGTCCGTATGGTCGGCCCAGACTAGTCGGAAAAAACTGCTTCCGCTCTTCTTAATCTTGACGCTGGTTTTGGGTTGCGCCTTCCTCGGGATCAAGTACGTCGAATACAAACAGAAATTCGAACATCACCTGATTCCGGGTCACTCTTTCGATCTCACTTATCGCATAAACTATCCTGCACCGGGCGACGATGCCAAGGAGCTCGCGGCCGAGCGAAAGGAAATTGAAGACGCGATTCGCACCGAAGATCCAGGTAATCCTCAAGGCGGGCTGGTGGCCCTCAACGCGCACGCACAGCTCTACTTCTCCCTCTACTTCGGCATGACCGGGCTGCATGCCATCCACATGTTTGTTGGCGCCGGCCTTCTCCTTTGGGTGCTCAAGGATTCGCTCAAGGGCCGATTTTCGGCCAATTACAATACCCCCATAGATATGGTGGGTTTGTATTGGCACTTTATCGATATCGTCTGGATTTACTTGTTTGCATTGCTCTATCTGATTAACCGGCATATGGTCTGACAAAGCGAAGGGAGTTGCTGGTGTCTGAACACGTCGTATCACCAAAAATTTATGTGGTTATCCTGCTTGCCCTGTTATTGGGCACCTTTCTTACCGTTGAGGCTGCGGTGAGAGACTTTGGTCCCTGGAACATCATCATTGCTTTGGCCATCGCCACCACCAAGGCCGCTCTCGTTGTGCTCTACTTCATGCACGCGCGCTACAGCCCCAAGCGCACACAACTGGTCATCGTTTCCGGTATTTTCTGGCTCGCCATCCTGCTGTTCATGACCATGGGTGACTACCTGACTCGAACGTAATCGCAGGCTAGTCCGCACACGTTCGGTTCGGTGCGCGCTGAGCTCTACCTCTACCCATGGGCTGCTAGACCGCGTACATTCCTGTGGAGACAACTCCGCCGGATTGCATTCAGTTGTATTTGCAGTGTTTTGGTAGCGCGGGAGGAATCAGTATGGGGGGAGTAGCGAACCGGCCCAGCCCTCAATCCCCTAAAGGGATCCTCGGCTCGCCTCCCCCACGAGCACAGAAGATGCACGCGGCAAGCCATCGATAACCCGTTTGTTTACAATGAATTGCCAATTTCAGGCTGGGTAAAAATGTTCTACCCCCCGCGAAAAATTACCAGCCATCGCGGCTCTGTGGACCTATTCTCTTGTGCTCTCCGCCCATCGTCGGTCGCCCCGGGCCAGCGAATTCCTCCTCCGCCAAACCTACGCCGGCCTTTAGCCTTTTGCGCTGTGTCTGACAATGGAAAACTGGCAGTCCTGCTGAAGCCCCTTGCCTCGGCCAGTCGCTTTGGTTAGCATCGCAGTATGAACTATCGCTTCTCTGCCCTCATCACCAAGGAAGACGATTGGTATGTCGCACGCTGCCCCGAGCTCAGTGTCACGTCGCAAGGGAAAGACGTCGAATCTTCCCGCGCCAACTTGCGCGAGGCCATCGAGCTCTATCTCGAAACTTGGGGTGCTCCGGACGGCAGGCATGCAGAAGCCCCCGAGTTCTGGACTACCGTCGAAGTTTCCCGCTGACATGCCCAAGCTGCCGAGCGTCTCGGGCGAGCGTGTGGTCAAAGCCCTGAAACGGGCCGGCTTCGTGCAGCTCCGCCAAAAGGGCAGTCATGTCTCGCTTGAAAAAAGAATCGGCGACAAAAATTGGAGGACGGTCGTTCCGATGCACTCCGAGGTTGCCAAGGGCACTCTCGCGGATATCCTCAAACAGTGCGGCCTTACGCTTGCCGAATTCCTGGAATTTCTGTAGCGCCCCC
The DNA here is from genome assembly GCA_041476465.1 of Candidatus Acidiferrum sp. Lineage (GTDB taxonomy): Bacteria > Acidobacteriota > Terriglobia > Acidiferrales > UBA7541 > Acidiferrum. The sequence continues at coordinate 14,996 of JBGOTL010000070.1, forward strand.
GGCGCCGGCCAATTCCGCCGCCAAACGTACGCGGGAACTTAGCATCGGTTGGATTTGTTAGTGGGTCGACCATGTCTTCTTGCCGTCGCTACCGATGAGGTTGATCGCTGGTTTGTCTTCCGGTGCGGAGATAAAGACGGATTCGTTTGAGCCATGCCCAAGTACAAACTTTGTCTCGGCTCCCAGGCTAATGTTTAAGTAGTTTTTCCCAAGCTCTTCTCCAATGTATAGACCGGGCGGGACTCTCTTAAGCGGCTCATACAAATTAAATCCGGGAGACAGCGATACTCGCGAATCACCGTGATTGTCAAGAAGGACGAGGGCAGAGCTATCATCATCGTGGACACACAATTCAGCATCAGCGGCGTGCGCCTTGGCATTCAAAGTGAGGCACGTCCCTCCAGAATCCATTTGACCCAGCCTGGCGATGATAATGCCCTTGCTATCTCTGAGGAGAAACTGAGTCGCTTCTACAGTCTTGGCATGTCGGATTTGGCCGAACATGACGAGCACCGATAGAAACGCGATCAGCAGGCCACCAATCCATCTAGTCTTGAGATTTTGTCGCCGTAGCTCTTTGACTTGCGCAGTTAGTTCTATTTGTTCATTCACGGTATGCCTCGTTTCCTGCCTCGTGCTTAGACTATCCTTTGCGAACATGAGTTGCCATCGTGGAAGTTGGAGAAGAAAGGAGAAACATCTTATCAAAACCGGCTAACTACGGGCCTTCTTGACCCTAATCTTTCCCTCCTGCTATCGTGGAGAGTTATCTTGGGCTCAGTGTAACCACTGGGCGCCAGGGCTCCTGTGGAGGGGCGCTTTCGGACCATGGGCCTGACAAAACTGGTGATTCGGGGCGCGCGGCAGCACAACCTCAAGAATATCAGCGTAGAAATTCCTCGAAACTCTCTCACGGTAATCACCGGGCTCTCCGGCTCTGGCAAATCCTCACTGGCTTTTGACACCATTTATGCCGAAGGCCAGCGCCGCTACGTGGAATCGCTTTCCGCTTACGCCCGGCAATTTCTCGATCAGATGGAACGCCCCGAAGTTGACGTCATCGAAGGCCTCTCGCCGTCCATTGCCATCGAGCAGAAAACCACCACGCGCTCGCCGCGTTCCACTGTCGGAACCATCACCGAAATCTACGATTACCTCCGCGTCGTTTACGCTTCCGTGGGCGTCCCCCACTGCCCGAATTGCGGCAAGCCGATCACACGCCAGTCCAGCGAGCAGATCGTTCAATCCATCCTTCATGGCGAGATCTGCAAGCCCGACGATCGCATCATGATCCTTGCGCCCATTGTGCGCGGGCGCAAAGGCGCTTATCGCAAAGAGCTGGAAAAGCTCGCCCAGGACGGTTACGTCCGCGTACGCATCAATGGTGAGCTGGTACCGCTCGACGTTCCGCCCATCCTCGATAAACGCAAGAATCACACCATCGAAGTGGTCATTGACCGCCTTCTTGTGAAGCAGGGAATCGCCGAGCGGTTGGAGCAATCCATCTCCACGGCCCTAAAGCTGGCGGAAGGGCTGGTCACCGTGGCCATTGTCGGCGGCAAGGACCACGTCTACTCCGAAAAACTCGCCTGCCCCGATTGCGGCATCTCGGTGCCGCAGCTCGAGCCCCGTTCATTCAGTTTCAATTCGCCTTATGGTGCTTGCCCCGCGTGCAATGGTCTCGGTTCCAAATACGATTTCGATCCCGCCAAAATCGTCGTGGATTGGACGCGCCCGTTGTTTGATGGCGGCCTGGGTCCCGGCTCCGGCTCCGCCATTCTGAAGCGCACGCTGGAGCTGGGCGCCTACGCGCATGGCTTTCACCTCGATACCCCCTTTGAAAAATATCCCGCGCGTACCCAGAATCTTCTTCTCTACGGCTATCCGCCCTCCCATGGCAGCGCCCAGGAGAAAGAAGCGGCAGGGAAGAAAGCAAAGACAGAAAAGGGATTTCGTTTTCCGGGCATCTTGAAGTTTCTGGAGCGCAATTTCGAAGAATCCAATTCCGATTCCTACCGCGAGTGGATGACGCATTACATGTCCGCCACACTCTGCAGCGCCTGCCGCGGCAAACGCCTGCGCCCGGAATCGCTGGCCGTAAAACTCGCTGGCCATTCCATCGCGGATTTCACGGCGCTGGCTCTCAGCGTCGCGCGCCCGGCAGTGGATAAAATCCTTGCGCAGCTCACGGCACGCCACCGCGAAGTCGCGGGCCGCCCGCTGGAAGAAGTTGCCGAACGCCTCGATTTTCTTCTCGCCGTGGGACTCGGCTACCTCAGCCTGGAGCGCTCCGCCGCCACGCTTTCCGGCGGCGAAGCCCAGCGCATCCGCCTTGCTACCCAGATCGGCTCGCGCCTGCGCGGCGTGCTCTATGTACTGGACGAGCCGAGCATCGGGCTGCACGCTCGTGACAACGACCGGCTCCTCGGTTCGCTCGAACAGCTGCGCAATCTTGGTAACACCGTCCTCGTCGTCGAGCACGACGAAGAGACCATCCGCCGCGCCGACTTTGTTGTTGATCTTGGTCCCGGTGCGGGCAATGCCGGCGGCTATCTGGTCGCACAGGGCAAACCCGAGCAGATCGCCGCTACGCCCGGATCGCTCACGGGCCAGTATCTTTCCGGCGCGGCGAGAATACCCGTCCCAGAGAAGCGCCGCAGTCCTAATGGCAAGTCTATCCAGATTCTTGGCGCGCATGCCAACAATCTCAAGGATCTCGACGTCGCTTTGCCGCTCGGGGTGCTGACGGTCGTCACCGGTGTTTCCGGCTCCGGAAAATCCACGCTCGTCAACGACATTCTTTACCGCGCCCTCGCGCAGAAACTTTATCGCTCCATGGAGCCGCCCGGCGCGCACCGCATGGTCCTGGGCATCGAGCACATCGACAAAGTGATCGAGATCGATCAGGCGCCCATCGGCCGCACGCCGCGTTCGAATCCCGCGACTTACACGGGCGTCTTCGCGCCCATCCGCGATCTCTTCGCCATGCTTCCGGAATCGCGCGAGCGCGGTTACCGCCCCGGGCGTTTCAGCTTCAATGTGAAAGGCGGCCGCTGCGAAGCGTGCCAGGGCGACGGCTTGCGCCGCATCGAGATGAATTTTCTTCCGGACGTCTATGTGATGTGCGAGGTCTGCCGCGGTAAACGGTACAATTCCGAAACACTTGCCGTCCGTTACAAAGGCCACACCATATCCGACGTTCTTAATCTGCCCGCCAGCGACGCCCTGCCGCTGCTGGAAAACATTCCACAGATTCAGCAGAAGCTCGCGACCATCGTGGAAGTCGGCCTCGGCTACGTGCAACTTGGTCAGTCCGCCACCACGCTTTCCGGTGGCGAAGCCCAGCGCATCAAGCTGGCCCGCGAGCTTTCCAAGCGTCAGACCGGGCGCACGCTTTATATTCTCGACGAGCCCACCACGGGATTGCACTTCGACGACGTCCGCAAGCTCCTTGACGTTCTCCAGCGCCTCGTCGGCCTCGGCAACACTGTTCTCATCATCGAGCACAATCTCGACGTCATCAAACAAGCCGACTGGATCATTGACCTCGGCCCCGAAGGCGGCGAAGGCGGCGGCCGCATCGTAGCCCAGGGCCCGCCAGAACTCATCGCCCGCACCAAAAAGTCCCATACCGGGCAGGCCCTTGCCCGGGTCCTCTCCCTCAACGTTCCCGCGAATGGCAACGGCCACACGGGGGGCAGTAAGTGAGCTATACCCCGCAAAGGGCATGCATCCCCGCCTATCTCTTCTTCCGCTTGCACGCCTCAATGCTTCCCCTTAAAGTGAAGCATCTCCAATGAGCATCTATTCCATCGATCCTCTGACGCTTGGTTCCGTCAACACCTATCCGCTCGCCTCGCGCAAGAGCAAGGTCAGCGTCCGGGATTTCGCTAAGCGCCCGGCCAGCCATTCGTCGTTTACAAAATTTTTGGATTCGCTCCCCAGGATCCTAGCTGCTGCAGACTTCCGCAATCTCCTTGCAGCCATGCAGCGCGCCCGCAAGCAGCGCAAAGCCATCCTTTGGGGGATCGGTGGCCACGTCATCAAGGTCGGCCTCGGCCCCGTGCTTATTGATCTCATGCGCCGCGGCTTCGTTTCGGCAGTGGCCATGAACGGCGCTGCACTCATTCACGATTTTGAAATCGCGCTGGTGGGCAACACTTCTGAAGATGTAGAAGCCGGTCTCGGCACGGGCCAGTTCGGCAGGGCCGCGGAAACCGGCCAGTACATCAATGAAATTGCCAAGCTGGCTCACCGCCTGCGCATCGGCTACGGCGAAGCCGCCGGACAATATCTCACCAGCGGCATTCTGGAAACGAAACACGCCGATTCCAGCGTGCTCATCGCGGCGTACAAACATCGCATCCCCGTCACGGTGCATCTCGCTATTGGCACGGACATTCCGCACATGCATCCCGCGGCCAACGGCGCGGCCCTCGGTGATGTCACGCATCACGACTTCCGCTTGTTCTGCGCGCTGGTTCAACAGATGCATCCCGGCGGGGTGTATCTCAACTGGGGCTCCGCCGTTCTCCTGCCAGAAATTTTCTTGAAGGCCGTTTCCGTGGTGCGCAATCTCGGTGTCCCGCTCCGTCCCATCTCCACGGCTAATTTCGACTTTATCCAGCACTACCGCCCGTTGCAGAATGTGGTCAAGCGACCTACCGCGCCCGAACGTGGCCACCCCAGCGTTGAATCGCACGGTTACGCCATCACCGGCCACCACGAATTGCTCTTACCGCTCGTCGCCGCCGCCCTGGCCGCTGGCTGGCCGCGGTCTTCATCCGGAAAAAAACAATGACCCCGTTCGACGAGAACCCCTCGAACGCTTCCGAACAACCGCCCGCTCCAGAGCCCGCTCCAGAGCCCGCCATGTCGCAACCCTCTTTGCCTGAGCCCGAGGCTTCTCTGGCCGGTGATCCAATCCCTTATGTCGGCGGCGCACCCGCTGCTTCCTATACTCCCAAACCAGGTTTTCCCGAAGACCTGCAGGTCTCTTGGTCCTGGCCGCATTTAATCGTTTTTCTGGTGTTCGCTTTTGCAAGCCTGATGATCGTCCAGACGACCCTGGCTGTCTATTACACGCCGCATCAGCATCTTTCCCGGAAAGAGCTCGAGCAGTATCTTCTCTCCAAACCGCAATTCGCCGTCGGTAGCATGGTGCTCTGGTATGCCGCGCTATTTCTCTTTCTCTATGTCACGCTTTCCGTTTTGCGCAATTTGCCCTTCTGGCACTCCCTCGGGTGGAAAAAGATTCAGCCGCGTGATCCCGCGCAACCGAAGAACCCGTTACTCTATTTCTTTTCCGGCTGCGGCCTTTCTCTTTTTGTGGCCCTCGCCACCGCAAGGATTCAGCCCCCCGAGCACCTTCCGCTGCAAGACATTTTCAAACATCGCAGCACCGCGCTTAGCTTCATGGCCCTGGCCGTCATCGTGGCCCCGCTCGTGGAAGAAACCATTTTTCGCGGCTATCTCTACCCGCTCTTCGC
>JBGOTL010000071.1:0-20440 GCA_041476465.1 Candidatus Acidiferrum sp.
GTTAAACCGATTTAATATGCGAACTCTTGGTTTATGTCAAGAGAAAACAATTCGATTCTTTGTGCCGCGAGGAGGGGCCGCGGACGGCGGTGTCTCCGAATGGCCAGGGCACCGCTGCTGCAAGTTCCTCCCGGCAGCGCCAAAACGTTGACAGGGCCGGAAGTGCGCGCAATGCTTGCATAGATGTTGAGCCATCTGGGAGATTGCCGATGAAATCCGGTGAACTTGTGCTCGCGCTGCTGGATGAAGGTTATGGGAAGAAGACCTGGCACGGGCCAAACCTGAAGCAAGCGATCAAAGGAGTGACGGCGCGGCAAGCGGCGTGGCGCCCTGGCCCCGGGCGGCACAACATCTGGGAAGTGACGTTGCACGCAGCGTACTGGAAATATGCGGTGCGGCGGCGGATCGAAGGCGGAAAACGGGGCTCATTCGCGTTCAAGGGAAGCAATTTTTTTTCGCGGCCGGAGAAGGGCAAACGGAACGAGGCGGCGTGGGGCGCGGACAAGAAACTCCTGGAGCGGGAACACTGTTTATTGCGCCGGGCGGTTGGCAAAGCGCTGCGGACGCCGCGCGGGGCGAAATTGCCGCGGTCGTTTTATGGCGTTGCGTTTCACGACATTTATCATGCGGGGCAGATCCGGTTGCTGAGGCGGTTGATGACGGGGTAGGAGGATGCTCAAGTTCGTCTAACGCGATAATTCCCTGAGCGTTTGCACGACCTGGGACACGTTTTCGGCGTCCTGAAAAAGACGGATGGCGGCCACGCCCGCCGCGCCGGCTTGGAGACACGCGGCGGCTTCCTCGAGCGTGATACCGCCAATCGCCAGAACCGGAACGGGCACGGAGCGGCAAACTTGCGCGAGGCGAGTGAGCCCTTGCGGCGCGCCATACGCTGCTTTCGATGGCGTGGCAAAAACCGGGCCGAAGAAAATGTAATCCGCGCCAGCCTGAGCGGCAGCCTGCGCCGCTTCCAGTGAGTGACACGAAATACCGACGAGAAATTCCCGAATGTGTTCCTGGGCTCGTAAGAGGCGCCTCGCCTCCGTGACAGGCAAGCTTTGTTCTCCCAGGTGGACGCCGGCAGCGCGCTCGGCCAGCGCTACATCGAGACGATCGTTGACGAGAATGCGTGCTGCGCCAAAAGCAGCAGGAGCTTTCGAGACTCGGAGCAGGGCCGCCCTGGTGAGCGCGGCGCATTCTTTTCCGGAAAGATCCTTCTCGCGAATCTGAATCCAATCAACACCAGCATGCGAAGCGGCGGCGATTTTTTCCAGGAGCAAACCGTGCGGCGCGGAGGGCAGCGAATTCTGCAAGCTGCGACGGTCCGTGACGTAGCAAAGGATGGGCCGCGAGGGCGGACTATTGAGTGGAGACACGGGTGGGGCTCGAGCGGGAGCCGATGAGACTGAAGGCGAGAATGATGTCCAGCACGCCGATGCCGCTGACGACTCCGCGGAATGAGGGATGCAGGAGAATGGGCAATAGCGATGGGAAATGCGAAAGAAAATAGTTTTGTTCCCAGTAGGCGGTCCACGGGAGATAGAGGAGCAGCGCTCCCATCTCAAAGCAGAGAACCACCAGCAATGCACGCCATATCCGGTTCATGAATGAAAGGAATTCCAATTCATCGGGTAGTGCCAGGAATCAACGGGCCGGCTTCTGGAGAGCGGAGATGCGCTCGGCAACATCTCGATAATCGATATTGACGGCATAAACTTGAGAGAAACTCCTGCGCGCCGCGTCCAGATCGCCCGAAGATTCCTGGGCAACGCCCAAATCATACCGCAAGGCGAGAATACTTTCCGGATCAAGGCCTTGTGTCTGCAGGGCGCGTTCATACCAGATGGCGGCGATGGCCGGTTCGCCCTTTTCCATGAAGGCGAGTCCCAGCAGGGTACAGCACTGCATGGCGTAGCGAAATGCTTTGCCGAGGTCGTTGGCCTTGGCCACTTTCTGGAATTCGCTGATGGCTTCTTCGAGAAGCCCCATCTCGCGGAAGGCGATCCCGAGATTGTAATGGGTCTCCAGATCCTCGTCCTCCGCGCCCATTTCGCCAAGTTCCGCGCGGAATTCGTCAAAGACTTCCTGCAGCTGCCCGCCTTCGCCCAGCCCGGAAACCTTTTCTTGCGTCTTGACCGGCGCGAGTGTCTCGGCTTGCGGCGCAGGCTGAGAAAACGAGGGCGTCAGCTCCTCGATACCGAGCTGGTCAATTTCCTTCGCAAGGTCCGCCAGGAATTGGTCGGAGGCAAAACTCCCAGCGGCCGGCGGCGGGGCGGCGCTTTGCGCAACGGGTTCCGGCTGTGAGACGCGTTGCGGCTCGAGCGGGACGACCGGCACCTCCGGGGGACGCTGATCGTAAGCCGGAACGAGCGGCTCGGGATCGATGACCAGGTCGTAGTCCTGCTCGAGTTCGAATTCAACCTCTTTGGCCACGGGTTCGTGGAGCGCCTCATTCGGAAACTCGATCGCGGGATCTTCCACTGGGATACCGGCAGAATCCGCGGCGACGGGCTGCCGCGAGGGGGTCTCGAGAGTGAGCGGCACGCCGGGAATGTGCAACGGCTGTTCTTTGCTGGGCTCCGGGACAGATTCGAGATGGGATGGAATCTCCGAGGAAATTTCCGCGAACGAATTTGCATCCTCTCCGGCTACGGCGGGAGCGACAGGGATTTCAAATTCGGGCATCTTTGCCGCGGGCGCGGCGGGTTCCGCAGCATGCGAAACAGGCGCTGCCGGTTCTGGGCCGCTGGTCTCTTCATGCAAGGTAGCCCATTCGTCGGAGAGATCAACCTCATGCGTTTCCACCTGGGCAGCGGGTGCTTTTGTCTCCGCAGAGACTTCGGCGGCGCTAACTTCCGGAAGGCCGAGTGCAATCTCTTCCGCGGGAGGCGCGGGTTCCGCGACAACTTCGGGAGCGACTTCCGTGGTGCTGACCGGCGCGACGCTCGGCAGAGCTACGGGCGCAGCGGCTGCGGCAATTTCCTCGTCGGTAAGACCAGCGGCGCGCTGGAAACGGCGCCGCAATTCGCCAAAACGTTCAGCACTGCGCGCATCGCCACGTTCTTGATGAATCTGTTCGAGCTGCGCGGCGAGTTCCGCGGTGCGGCGATCGTCCCCAGCGCCGAGCACAAAATCGAGAAGCTTTTCAAGGGTGGGGGTATGCCGGGGAGCGCGACGCAATATGGCTTCGAGGAGGCCGATGGCTTTCTGCGTGAGGCCATAACTGGCGAAAAGATCGACATCGGTAAGGGACTGCGCGATGAACTTTTGCGTGTCTTCATCGAGCGGGGCTTCCACGGCAAGCTCAGTGGCCTTGGCGGCGACTTCCGGAGTTTCCAATTCGAGGTCAGGACGAACCTTGGGCGCTGGCGCTTGGGGAAGCTCGGCCTGGAGATTTTCTTCGGAAACGGCAGGCTCTTCTTCGGGCGCGAGGAGTCCCATCTTACGCAAAACATCATTGAGCTTACGTTTGGCCGATTCGCTTTCGGGCTGGCGGTCCACGAGCTGTTCAAAAACTTGCTTGGCGCGGTCGAATTTACCGGCCGCGACGAGAGCATCGCCGAGATGCGCGAGAGCATCCGGCAAGAGGAAGGAGTCGCTGGTGCGGCCGTAGGTGTCAACCAACCATTCCAGGGGTTCGATGCGGTCCGGCATACGCGCGGCCAGATCGTTCAAAAGACGTCCGACGATCTCGTGCTCGCCGGCGTCAATCATCGGCAAGCGCGTGCGCGACAATATGGTCATGGCGCTTTCGCCTTGCCCGGACTGCAGCAAGGCTTCCGTGACCTTCTGTGTGGCGCCAAAATTCTTTTCGTCCGCGTCAAAAATACGCAAGGCCAGGGCGGTGGCTTCTTTCCACTTGACGTTCTTGATGTAGAGATCGAGAAGCAGCTCGGCGGGCTCTCCTCCCTTTTCAAGATCGGGAACCTGCTCGAGAAGCTGCGCGGCTGGAGCTAGATTGCCCTGCGAAGAGTGGGCGCGGGCTTTGACGATTATCGCAGCCAAGTTGCTGGGCTCGAGCTTCAGCGCTTTATCCGCGAGTTTTTCGCATTCCGCATGGTCGCCGCGGGCTAAAGATCGTTGCGAAGCGGAGATATAGGTTTCGATGGCTTCACGTGCTTGCCCCATGGCCTGATAAAGATCCGCGAGGCGAACCTGGATGCGAAGATTGTCGGGCTCGGCCATGAGCAGCTTTTTCAGCAGAGCAATGGCTTCCGGCTGGCGGTTGTTCTTTAGATGAATTTCAGCGAGTTGCAGGAAGAGCGGGCGGGCTTCGCTCATCACCCCTTGCTGTACGTAGAGATCGGCAAGTTTTTCCAGCGGACGAATCTCTTCCGGAGCGAGCTTGGCGATGCGCTTGTAAACGGCGATGGCTTTGGTAAGGAAACCGTCGCCGACAAAGATCTGCGCGAGGCGTTCAAAGTAGTCGATGGCCTGAAAGGTTTCGCCCTGGCGTATGTAAAGCTCGCCGACAGTCATCAAGGTGACCTGATCGCGCGGCTCGTACTTCAAAATCTGCTGGTATTCGGCAATAGCCTGAGGGACTTTGCCCTGATTCAGCAGCTTCTGAGCTGCTTCGACGAATTTGCTCTTGTTATAAGCCATACGCAAACTAGGGACAGCAGGAGGTGTGGCCACAAAGTGGCCGGCACTTCCGGCGGAAACCGTCCCGGAGGTTCTCCTCAGGTGCGCTGCGGGTAACAGGGTGAGCCGCAACGCTACTTCGTTACGCTAACAGGGGGGGAAAAGGCGCGTCAATGAAGGCAGAACCGCGTGTGAGCAGGCAGTTATCCCCGTGGCAAGTAGGAAACTCTATGGCGAATACCGGGCGAAAGATAGGCAAGCGAGTTAAAGCGGACTCAAGCAGCCTTTGGGATCCTGCCAGTGATGTCGAACTTAGCGAGGCGGTTCGTAGGCTGAGAGCTGGAGGGGCATCAGAAGCTCGACGGCGATGCCGCGGCGAAAGCCGGGGAGCGGATCGATGCGCACGACTCTGCCGACGAATTCCTGATTGAGTGCGCCGGGGCCGGTGGAATAGGGATAGGTGACGAGCAGGTGCATCTCCTTGAAGTAGGAGTCGCGCCAGGCTTTGAAGTAGATGCCGCTGCGCGAAGCGTTTATGGTGCGCGTCACATCGTCGAAGTTGTCGAGACTAGGTACGGAAGGCCGCACGCGTACCGTCTGAACGATCCTGTTACGGACCATGCGGCGGCGCTCGTCACCCGTTGGATTGGCCATGGGAGTGGTCACCGTTGAGTCCTCAATCCCGCGCAAATCTTTGCCCCGGTCATTTCCAAGTTAACCATTTTCTTCTTATCACAGCTTGTAACCATAAGCGCGCTAGTGTTTCCTGTCAACTTCATTTGACGCTGATTCTGCGGCCGGCCCACAACCGAACCGGCGGCTTCAAAGGGCGGCTTGTTTCACCTAGCCGGGCCCGGGGAGCAAGAGAGAGTATCCAAGACCTTCTCGCCCAAGCCTGTTGTTGGGAGTTGAAGCATGTCCTTGTGGGCTGCAATTTCGGAGAGAATCCGCGCGGCGGCCACAGCGGTGCCGCAAGCGCTCCAGTGGGTGTCATCCAAGAGATAGAGATATGTGTTGCGGTCAAGAAGAACGCTGGCATCGCGTGCAAATGGAGGAGCGAGGTTGACGGCAGGGACGCTGCGTCGCTCCAAGTTGCGGGCAAGCTCGTCGAGCGAAGCACGCGAAGAAGAGACGTCACGCGGCTGAGCGAGAAGCGTTCCATAAATCGTGGTGCGGTTGGGCACGAGAAGAACTACGAAATCCAGGCCATCTTTTTTTAGCTCTCCGGAATACCAGGAAAAATAAGCGGCCCACCGCGCAGCGGCCTGGCTTGCGTCACCCGGAGTCTTGAATTCGGCAGGGAGGAATAGAATGGGCTGGCCATTGCGGAGATGCTCCGGGATGACAAAGTTGGCGAACGAATTGGGAAGGAAAACATCATTCTGGAGGAGTTTTTGCAATTTGATGGAGAGCCCCTGTAGGGGGGAGTCGTGAAGCTGGTTCAGCGGTGTGCGAAGGCGATCTGCCCAGGTGGCGCCGACCCGGCGGAGGAAAAAAGTCTGGCCCCAGCCGCGGCCGCCATCGGGCGTTGCCGCGGGGGGCTTATCGATAGCGTGCGATTCCAGAAATTGATAAATCACCAATCCGTGGCGGAGTCCCTCGCGCCGGACCAGCGCTTGCAGACTGCTCAAGCGAAGCGGCTGGGGAGACCCAGCGTTGTAGAAATAGGCGCCAGAAAGACGGGTGAGCTGGGCGGGCAGAGACTGATCTTCGGGCAGCTCACTGGCGGCGGTGAAGGAATCGCCCACGACAACCCCGGCGGGGTGGCGTTGGGCCAGCGCGGGAGGATTGTGAAATCCCTCGGCGTCCGTGGTGAAATCGACGGAATGGTAGTGGCGGAACGCAGGAAGATTCCCGATGGAGGCGACTCCGCCGTAGGAATTGTCCCGATGGTAGTGCTTGCCGGGAGTGAAAGGACCTTGGGCGTTGGGATAGCGGCGGAGCATGGCTTCCCAGGCGCGGAAAGTGAGCGGGTCGAGCGGCACAAAGCGAAAAACGAGATCCAGCACAAGGAAAAATAGCATCAGGCTGGGAAGCAAGTGTCCCAGGCTGAGACGACGGCGCGGCTTGGTTTCTGGCAATTCCATTTTTTCCAAACGCAATCCCTTGTGAGCCTTCAAAACTGAAAATACAGGAACGGCGACGGCTGGCCACCGGCAATAGCGATGAGCGAAACCGCATAACCCAGTCCGATGGCTGCGACGGTCCATCCCGGCCACTCGTGCTTTATCTCAAATGTATTGGGCGCAAGATGCGCGATGGGAGCGGCGATAGCCAGGGCAACGAGCAAGCCGGCCAGACCGGGAAACACCGAGCCCGCCGACCAAACAAACATGTGGCGGAACATGATGGCCGCAACACCAAAACTATCCGCGCGGAAGAAAACCCAGCCGAGCAGCACGAGAAAAAACGTTGCCGCGCGCTGAAGGAGAGCTGGAAGGCGATCCCACAGATCGCCAAAAAGTTTATAAAGACAAAGCAGCGCGCCATGGTAACCGCCCCAGAAAACAAAAGTCCAATGTGCGCCATGCCACAGGCCGCCGAGCAGCATGGTGAGGAGAAGATTGCGGTACGTGAGCCAGCCCGCCGCGCCGCGATTCCCGCCCAGGGGGATATAGAGGTAATCGCGGAGGCAGGTGGAAAGAGAAATATGCCAGCGGCGCCAGAAATCAGAAATGTTCAGGGCTTTGTAGGGCGAATTGAAATTCTGCGGCAGGCGGATCCCAAAGAGATAGCCGAGACCTACGGCCATATCGCTGTAGCCGGAAAAGTCAAAGTAGATCTGGTAGGCGTAGCCAAGCACGCAAAACCAGGCGGCCATGGTGGAAAGATGCGCGGGATTGTTCCAAGCAGGAGTGATGACCGCGGCAATGGTGTCGGCAATCAGAACTTTTTTCATCATGCCAATGGCGAAGAACGACCAGCCGAGATCCAACCAGCGCTTGCGGTCGGCATGATCGAGATTTTCCAGATCGGCTTCGACCTGGCGAAAACGCACGATGGGGCCTGCCACCAGCTGCGAGAAAAGCGAGACGTAACACGAAAACTCCCAGAAATTCCGCGTGGGGCGAATGACTCCGCGGTAGGCGTCCACCATGTAGGTGATGGTATGGAAGGTATAAAACGAGATACCGACGGGGAGAATGATGGAGAGCGCCGGAGGATGCACGGGCCGGTGCAACCAGCCGGCGACATCCGCGAAGCTGGAGAGTGCAAAGTTGAAATACTTGAAGAAGCCGAGCAGCAGCAGGTCCACGGTGACGGGGACAACGAGGCACAGCTTGCGGCGATGTGGATCGTTCCAGCGAAGCATGCCGAGACCCGCGAGATAGCTGACCGCCGTGGAAAAGGCCATTAGGGCGCAGAATTTATAGTTCCAGGTGCCGTAAAAAATATAGCTGGCGATGGTGAGCCAGATATAGCGCTGATTCTTTCCGCGTAAACGCCAAAAACCGAGATAAACCACGGGGAGGAACGCGAAGAGGAAGATCAGGCTGTTGAAGAGCATCGCGTGGTGTCAGGGCAAAGCGAGATTGGGGAGAAAGGATGTCTGCACGGCGCCGGAGGCCCAGCAGGCGGCTTCGCGCACGGGCGCGAAGGAATGGCGATGCAGCGGCGTGGGGCCATATTGACGCAGGGCTTCGAGATGATCGGGTGTGCCGTAGCCCTTGTGGCGGGCGAGGCCGTATTGCGGATAGATGAGGTCCCACTCTTCGAGGCGAGCGTCGCGGTGGGTTTTCGCGAGGATGGATGCAGCTGCGATCGAAACGCAGCGGGCGTCGCCTTTGATGAGCGATTTCTGCTCGATGAGCACGTCGAGGTGCATGGCGTCGATGAGCAGGTAGTCGGGCTGAATCGCGAGCTGCTGCATGGCGGCAGTCATGGCCTGGCGGCTGGCTTGATAGATGTTCCAGGCGTCAATGCGCTGAGCGTCGACTTCGGCAACCGCCCACGCCAGGGCGTGTTCGCGGATGCGCGGGGCGAGCTCCGCGCGGCGGTCGGCGGAGAGTTTCTTGGAATCGTCGAGGCCGACAATGCGGCGCTTGGAATTGAGGATGACGGCAGCGGCGACGACGGGGCCAAACAGCGCGCCGCGGCCTGCTTCATCGAGACCCGCGATGCGCGTCCAGCCGAGTTGTCGCGCCGCTCGCTCGAAACGGGAAGAGCAGAGGCGGCTCATTATTATTGGCGACCCCGATGCTGCATCGGGGTCAAGGTTTTGGCGACCGCAAAGCGGTCGACTCGATAGGATTCTAGCACGCAGAAGTAGCGAGCAAGCAGCCAGTCTGAACAGGGTTGTGGAAAGTTGCGGAAGCAAGGGTGCAAGCAAAAAAAGTGGGACAGGCGTTTCTGCCTGTCCCAAAAAAGTAAAGTGGAATTTTACGCCTTGGCGGCGGCGGGGGCGTCTTCGCGGGCGGCGCGCTTGATGCGGGCGGCCTTGCCCTTAAGGTCGCGGAGGTAGTAAAGGCGGGCGCGGCGCACATTGCCCTTGCCAACCACTTCGATGGAGCTGATGGTAGGCGAGTGCAGCGGGAAGATGCGCTCGATGCCCACGCCAAAGCTGACGCGGCGAACGGTGAAGGTGGCGCCGGAAGCGCGGCCCTTCTTGGAAATCACAACGCCTTCATAGGCTTGCAGGCGCTCTTTCACCTTCTCGCCTTCGCCTTCTTTGAGGCGGACGTTTACGCGCACGGTGTCGCCGGGGCCAAACTCGGGGAGATCTTTGCGCAGTTGCGCTTCGTGAAGCTTACGAATAACGGGATTCATGTTCGTGTTTCCTAGCAGACCCACTCAGGCGGGGCCAGCGGTTCAAAGGCAAACTGCAATTATAAGGGAAAACGGACGATTTGCCTAGGATCATGTTAATTGGAAAGTGGGTCAGTTTGAAATCCACTACCAGCTTGTGGTTATTCCCCCGACGCCGTTATAAACCAGAAGAAGAGTGTTCCTACAGCACATGCAGGAGCATACCAACGCAATGGGTTGCGCCGCCAAACACCGCCTATCGCGAAGGCAGTTCCGCCGAGAGAAATCAAGATGCCCCACCGATAAATGTTGAGTAGCAACGGGTCGTAAAAAGGAAACGGGCGGATCAGAATCGCATACGCGGCCGTCAGAATTCCCAACAGGCCGGAGGCACTGGCTAAGGACAAACCGACCAGGGACAAGATAGCGGACACGGTTTTTTGAGAACGCTTCGCCCATCTCACCCAACCTAGAATGATTAGCACAGGCAGGGAAACATAGATGGCAAGTGAGAGCAGAAAGATAATCGTTGGGATGGCCTTGCTCATGCCATTGGCTCAACCGCATTATGCTCCAATGGGCCGGCGAGTTCATCTTTAAACTAATCTACTAGCATTAACTGAGCAAATCCGGGCGGTTGCGGCGAGTTTTTTCCAGGGCTTGCTCGCGGCGCCATTTGGCGACTTCGGCGTGGTTGCCACCGATGAGGACTTCGGGGACTTTCCAGCCCCGGTATTCCGCGGGGCGAGTGTAGTGAGGAAAGTCCAGAAGCGCGTGACTGGTGACTCGTGACTGGTGACTCGTTCCCCCCGCTCGACGATCTGTCTCGGATTCGATCTCCGCTGTCGCGCTGAAGGATTCGTTTTCGGAAGAGGCTTCGTTGCCGAGCGCGCCGGGGAGCAGGCGGGTTACGGCATCGAGAATGAGTGCGGCGGGGAGTTCGCCACCGCTCAGGACGTAATCGCCGATGGAGAGTTCTTCGGTGGCGAGGTGTTCGGCCACGCGTTCGTCAACGCCTTCATAACGCCCGCAGATGAAAATGATGCGATGGAGCTGAGCCAAGCGGCGCGCGGCTTCCTGGGTAAACGGTTTCCCGGCGGCGGACAGAAGAACAATGGCAGTCTTCGGATCGGGCGGCGTTTTCTGCGCGGCGTCGCCCATGGAGCGGCCGAGGAGCGCTTCCACGGCTTCGAATAGCGGCTCGGGCTTCAGCACCATGCCCTCGCCGCCGCCGAATGGGCGATCGTCCACGCTGCGATGTTTGTCTTTGCTGAATTCGCGCAGGTCCTGCACGCGGATTTGCACCAGACCGGCTTCCTTGGCGCGGCGGACGATGCCGTGATCCAGCGGGCCGCTGAAGAACTCAGGAAAGATGGTAATCAGGTCAAAGCGCATGTTTGTTCAGTGTACTTCCGGCACGATGCACTGTCAGCTTAGTCCGGTTCGTTCAACCCGCGGAGCCCTTCGGGGAGGGTGACTTCGATGCGTTTGGCCGCGGTGTTAATGCGGGTGCAAATATCCACGGCGAGGGGGATCAGGAGTTCGCCGGAAAGAGTATCCACGGAGAGCGTGGGGGTGCCGTAAACACCTTCGCCGGGGACTTCCACATCCTTAACCGTTCCGAGCAGAACAAATGTGGGTACGACCGCGAAGCGGCCGATCGCGGTTTGCGTCGCAGGACTCTCAAACACGCTGCAGCCGATCAGGTCTTCAATGAAATAGTGGCCGTCGGGAAGAGCGACGCGCTGCTCGAAAGGGATCTGTACCTCTAGGCCGCGATACTTTTCCGCTTCGTTGATGGAGTTGCAGCCTGCGAAATGAAAGACGGCCTGGCCGCGATGGTTCTGGCTGAGCCAGCAGTTTTTTACGGCGGTGCGGAGAGGTTCGGACTTGCCGTCGGCCAAATAGACTTCCTTCATGGTGGTGAGGCGCTCGGGAAAATCGGTGAGGATGACGGCGGCGACCTCGCCCCTATTGCCGCGGGCGCGGAGAATGCGCGCGAGGGTGACCCAACGTTGTGGCTCGGGATTCAAGAGCTAAGCATAACCGCAAAATCGAAGATCCCGGTCTTGCCGGGAGGGGGATTTACAGGAATAGCGACAAAGCAGCTAGTCTTCAAGGATTTCCAGCGTGTAGCGCTTATGAAGTTTCATGCCGCCCGCGCCAAGGAGCGTGCGGATGGCCTTGGCGGTGCGGCCTTGCCGTCCAATGACTTTGCCGAGGTCTTCGTGATGCACGCGCAGTTCAAGGACAATGACCTGGGAGCCTTCGACGATCCTGACTTGCACTTCTTCAGGATGGTCCACGAGGGCCCTGGCGATGGCTTCCACCAGTTCTTTCATCGGGTACCTCCTGATAATGAGCGGTTTTCCACGGGTGCAGGAACAAGGCGCCCCTCGATTGCAAGTATGACCGCGAAGTCGAAGATCCCGGTCTTGCCGGGACGGTCAATACAAGCCGAGGGGCGCAAAAACCGGATGGTGAGCAAGCCTTAGGCGATCTTCTGCAGTTTCAGAAAGCTGCGAACGGTATCGCTGGGCCGCGCGCCCACACCCAGCCAGTACTTGATGCGCTCGGCGTCAAGCTTAAGCTCCGCGGGTTTCTTGAGCGGGTCGTAGGTTCCCACCAGCTCGCGAACGCGGCCATCCCGGGGCCGGGTCCTCTCGATGACCACCACGCGGTAAAAGGGTTTCTTCTTCTTGCCAATCCTTGCTAGACGAATCGTTAACACTAAGTCAGTCCTCCTAAACCTATCTATTCTAGCCTGCCGGGGCGCCGTGCCGCAATCAAAGTCTGGTGGCGGTCCGCCCCCTCCCCCGCGTGTCATCCCGAACAAACGTGAGGGATCTGCTTTTTGCTGCCCCCCATCATCGAATTTATCTTCCCCCAACAATCTTTTCCACAGCACTAGCTATTATTCTCTTGACTATTACCCCCCCCGTTCAACGTATAAACCGTGTCACTTTCTCGGAGGTAGTATGTTTCAAGCCAAGGCTCTTGGTCTTTCGTTACTCCTCGTTGCATCATTCGCGATTCCATCCAGCGCCCAGCAGTCCGCCACGCCCGCCAACGTCACCACCTATGGTTACGACACGGAAAGCAACCTCACGAGCATTCAGGACGCGAACCACAACTCCACCACGTTTGACTACGACGCCTTTGGCCGCGTGACGGTGACGCATTTCCCATCTGGCAATATCGAGCAATACGGCTACGACGCGGTGGGCAATCTAATCAGCAAGACTGACCGCAAGAACCAGCAAATAACCTACACTTACGACCAGTTGAACCGGCTGATGCAGAAGTCGTACCCTGATACCACTGTGGTGAACTACACCTACGACAACGACTCGCGGCTGACGCAGGTGACGGACCCCACGGGGACGTATGGGTTCACGTTCGACAACACGGGGCGGCTGACCAACACGACCACAAACTATGCCTTCCTCACGGGGCGTGGTTTCAACACCGCGTACGGCTACGACGCTGCGTCGAATCGCACCAGTTTCACCGATCCAGAAAATAGCGCGACGAGCTACGTGTATGACACGCTGAACCGGTTGCAGACGTTGACGCCACCGGCAGCCATCGGCGGCGGGAACTTCGGATTCGGTTACGATGCCTTGAGCCGCCGGACGAGCCTTACCAGGCCGAACACCGTGAACACCACATATGGCTACGACAATTTGTCGCGGTTATTGTCGGTGACGCACGCCAAGGGCGGAACGACGCTCGATGGCGCGGCGTACACGGTGGACAATGCGGGTAACCGCCTGACGCGGACGCCGCAGCCTTCGGGCACGGCAAGTACATTTGGCTACGACAACATCTATGAGCTGCTTTCCGTCACCCAGGGCAGCACCACGGAAAGCTACACCTACGATCCCGTGGGCAACCGGCTAAGCAATCTCGCAGGCTCCGGCTGGAATAACAACACTTCAAACGAGCTGACTTCGCGCCCTGGCGTGACCTACACCTACGACAACAACGGCAACACGAAGACGAAGGTGGATTCCACGGGCACAATTACCTACACGTGGGATTTCGAGAATCGCCTGACCAGCGTGCAGTTGCCGGGCAGCGGCGGCACAGTCACCTTCAAGTATGACCCGTTCGGGAGACGGGTCTACAAATCATCGACGTCCGGCACGAGCGTCTTCGCCTATGACGGAGACAACCTCATCGAAGAGACGAATTCGTTGGGTGCCGTCGTTGCCCGCTATTCGCAGACGCAGAACATCGACGAACCACTCGCCATGCTACGTGGCGGTGCAACGAGCTACTACCACGCCGACGGTCTCGGCTCCGTCACATCGCTGAGTAGCTCCGCTGGTGCGATTGCGAATACCTACACCTATGACGCATTCGGCAAACTGACTGCCTCGACGGGCTCGCTGGTGAATCCGTTCCGCTATACCGCCCGTGAATCGGACACAGAAACCGGCCTATATTACTACCGCGCCAGATACTACGATCCGCAGGCGGCAAGGTTTCTTTCCGAAGATCCATTACAGCACGACGGTGGCATGAATTTCTATCTGTACGTTTTCAACAACCCGCACAACCGTGTCGATCCATTTGGCAGACAATCAAACTCTGTTGATTCTTCCCTGACTCAGGCTATTGCGAGAGGAAACTCGGCGGAGATTGAAGAAATCCTTGAGGATGCCGACAGCGTTCTGTCAGACAGGGCAAAGCAGTTGGGGCGCGAAGCGATCAAGAAGTTTCGAACAAAGGCCCGAGACTGGATCGGCCAGAAATGCAAAGGGAGCATCAATCAGGAATTTCCGAGTGAAATGGAAAACAAAACCCTTGAAGAAATTCAGCAACTATCCCGAGGCAAGGGTGACCTTGCAGACGTAGCAAAGAAGGCATGGAAGCTTCTCAACAGCAATAGATTCCTAAAATAGGAGCCGGCAAATGTGGTTCTGCGCGAGCATTATGAAGATAGCCGAACGTGACGGCAAGAGAGGGACTGATTCTTTGTGGGAAGAACAGTTTGTCCTGATCGAGGCTGATGACGAAGAAGTGGCGCATAAAGAAGCAGAGACACTCGCAAGCCGCCGAGAGGCGCCCTACAAAAACGACAAGGGCGAACTCATCTCCTGGCAATTCGTCAAGGTAGAGCGGGTCTATGCGATCTCTGAGGAAAAGTTGCGAAACGGAGTAGAGGTGTTCTCTCGTTTTCTCCGTGATTCTGAGGCGAAAAGTTTGATGACTCCGTTCGAAGAGGTCAAGCATTAGGAATACACGGCTAGCGCGCCGAGCCGAGGAACTTACTACTACGAAGCCGGAAGGGGCCTGACTACGTGTACAACACCCCCAGTTACGCGTACGACGCGCCGGGTGTTTCCTTAACAAGCATTGTAAGCGCCTCGTTGGGTGGAACTGGAGACTACACCGCCCGCGAATCGGACACGGAAACTGGCCTATATTATTACCGCGCCAGATACTACGACCCAGCGTCGGGCCGTTTCCTCAACGAAGATCCGCTCAGCATTAACGGCGATGATATGCATTTCTATAGGTACGTTGGGAATAGCCCTGTCAGTTTCTACGACCCAATGGGCTGGCAGCGAGTAAACTCTCCTCGAACGGGCCCCCCTAATTCGACGGGATGGTTCCCAACCCCGAACAGCCCGGGTGATGTTACCGTGAGAGTGTACGGACCGAACGGAGAGCCGGTCACGGACTACGATTACGGTCATGACCATACCGGCGCTGGTGACCCTCATGCCCACGATTGGGGCAAGGACAAGCATGGCAAACCAGTCAGAGGGAAGCCTCGGCCTATCAAACCCGGCGAAAAAGTGCCGCCCCCGAGCTGCCCGAAAGCGGCAACGCCACAACCACCCCCCAGCCCGGTGCCCTATTGCACACCCGAATATCCATACGACTGTGTTCCTGATTGGCGCCCTCGGCCGAACCCCTTTTTCCCATGGCTCCCTCCGATGCCGCCAATGCCAGTTTTTGACCCGTTAGTCTTCCCGGATATGGTTCCGGTTCCGATCTAAGATTTCGATGCTAGGAGAACGGCACAGAAGGAGAGGTTTGCTGCACAAATATGAGTGAGAACATGTCGGAATCTTTTAATCGCTTGCTTTGGCATGACTCGAAACTTCGCTCCTTACGAATAGTCCGAAGGGATGAGCGGGACGAGGTTGCCTTGGAAGTTGAACTCAGGGGCATGCCGGAGCAAGAACTCACACCTGTGACCATCGTGCTGGAGGACGCCGTTTTCTTCTTTAGCGATATTGATCTGCAGGGGAAACGAGAGTGCTCAGACGACATTTCGAGCGCCAAGTGCGAAGCCAAAACGGACCTGATGACCAAATTGCACGATGAGCGGCTGAAGTACTCGCGTGATGCCCTGGTAGGGTATTTTCACTTTTCGATCTATCTAATCCCACCTGGGGGCACGGTGGATGTCATCGCATCTGGTTTCAGGTTCGAGGGCCGGCAGGTGGCCACGCAGTAGGGCGACAAGACGATTTGTGGATTTTGAAACAAGCGGGTGGCACGGGCGATTAATTTTAAGACCATTCTGGGTGCCGTATACGCCAGTTTTGCCTGTGCGCGTTTAGAGTAAAGTTCATGTACAGCGTGGGTGAGATTGACAAAGACCTCGTCGCCCGTGAATCGGACACCGAAACCGGCCTGTACTACTACCACGCCAGATACTACGACCCCGCACTAGGAAGGTTCCTCAGCGAAGATCCGATTGGGTTTGCAGGCGGTCAGGCCAATCTTTACGCCTATGTAGGGAACGATCCTATCGACTTCACAGACCCATTCGGTCTGAGGCGGCTGACAGATTGTGAGAAACAAAAGTTAGCTCCGTATATTCCGAAGATTGATTTGGACAAAGCTGATCTACACGACGGAGAAGTGCCCTGGTATTTGGGCAAGGACTACTCTGGCATAACCAGGGGTAACGACATCTATTTCCGCCCCGGCGTCTACGATTCGTCGACCATCGATGGCTTGGCGGTTTTAGGCCATGAATTAGTTCATGTCGGGCAGTACAGGAATGGGTTGACTTGGTTGAAGTACCTCATCGCGTCGAGGCATGGATACGACAAGAATCCTTATGAAAAACCAGCCTATGACAAGGAAAAAGAAATCAATCAGGACATGGCTAAGGGGAAATGCGGCGGATGTCCAAAACAATGAATATCCGAATTGTCTTAGCTTTTGCTTGCCTGCTAGTGCTTGGATGCGAAAGCCGTGACTTGGAAGAGAACTTCTTTAAACAGCCTCTAGCGAACAGAGTGGAACGATTGCGTCAATATCCTCTTGCGGATCAATACAAGATATTCCGGTACGGAAACGATATGAAGGAACCTCCGTTCATGGATTTGGCCAACCCAATTGCAGAGAGAGGAGCAACAGCCGTTCCCTTTCTGCTGGATCAGCTTAATTCCAAACCAGACGATATAACTCTCAGGGATATACTTTTGATTTTTGAGAGAATGGCCAATTCCAAGAGCTACGATGTAAAGTCTGATGCGGCTTTGATGACCACGCTCGCTTCTAGAGTTTCTGGAATGAAAGATCACGGGTGGCAGGAGACCTGTTTGAAATCGCTCCGATACATCAAGGACTCTAGGTAGAGTCTCCCGGTAAGGTTCCTGCCTTCCGTCTTTCGGAGCGGCGCTCCACACCAACCAGAGGCACACGGCTAAACAAGGAGCGAGAGTCTCAGTTCGAGCGCTCGGCCCCGTAGCATGTCAGTCCGAGACTCTGAGCTTGTGATATCGGCCAGCCGACCAGTGGTAGAGAATGGCACCCTTCTCGATCCACTCGACATAAACACCGTCTAGTTTGGTCTGGATTGTCTTCGTTCGCTCGAAGTCAGAGTACTTTCCAGGCTCGGCCTTGGAGATTACCAGCCCATCGCTCTGCCCTTCCGCATGATCCAACAGTTTCCAAGAGTAAGCGTCTCCGGTCGGTCCCTTGCTGGATACTACGATCTTGTACCCGCTAGTCGGTTCCGATTTGGGCACAAGCAGGATGGCGTACGAAAGCACACCCTTGCTCTCAAAGTGCCCTATGGCGATTCCCGGACACTCCTTCTCATGTCCCTTCAACCAAAGCTGCTGGTCGTCTGAGCCGAGGTCCGAGGTTTGCTTTGGCCTCCATTGAGGAAATTTGGCTTTCAGCACGTCGTTGATGGGAGCGGGAAGGGCTGCCTCGCCACACGGCGTTGGCGCTTGGGCGGCTGACACTGGCGCAGAACTCAGACTGAGCAGGCGAACTGAAGCGAGCAGGACTACGGCTGTCAGGCAAGTCTTCATGAGCACCCCTTGCACTTTGGATCCTTCGGAAGGTCGCCCTGGGGATTGTTTTTTGGACCAGGAACAATCTGAAGGTGAATATGGTCAGCCGTTGAATGCTTTGAGGGATTCTTCTTCTCATCAAGAGCGAACTGAGCACCACAGCTCTCAGCAGCGCACAGAATGGCCTGGGGGTTGCTTGGATAACGGATATCGACTGCCAGTCCACCTCCCCTGATGTGTGGATCATTGGGGCCGTGAGGAGATGCCGGTGGTGGCTCGTTCGTCGAAGTAACCACCAGAGGTATTCCAGTCTTGAACTCGATGCATTCGAGAAGTGCCTGGAGCCGCAGGTTTGGCCATGGTACGCCGGGCTTAGTTGTAAAGAGGCCGAGTGGGTCACTGAAGTTAACTGGATTGTTGCCTACATACGCGTAGAAGTTGATCCCACCGTCGAAGCCCACCGGGTCTTCACTGATGAATCGTCCCCCGCTTGGGTCGTAGTATCTGGCGCGGTAGTACGATGCCTGTGGAATTTCCGGGACCGTTTCCTCTAGCCAGCCGACTGGCCTTGAGGTTAGGCATGGTTCTCCCTGTGAAGCTTCCTGGTTTGTCGTTGGCATCACCCGTATTGTAAGTTCCGGGCGACTAACCAGTGCAGTAATATCGGGCGCTATGTGCCTAGTCAGCCTCTTCTAATCGAACCTCAGTCCAAATTGTGCAAAACCTCGGTTTCCCCTGGTTGGGGGAAGCTGATCTACAGCTTTCTGGTCTGGTCGTTTTCCGAGTTCAACCGCGCCGCTGGGTGGGTAGTTGTGTGGACTTGTTTCAGCATGCGGATTGAAACATGCGTATAAATTTGCGTAGTGTCGAGCCGCACATGGCCCAACATTGCTTGGATGTAGCGAATGTCCGCGCCGCCTTCGAGCATCAATGTGGCCATGGTGTGACGGAAGATGTGACACGCGCCACCCTTGCCGATCCCCGCAGATTTCACGTATTGGCGAGCCAGCCAACTCAGGTGGTTCGGTGTGAATGGGACGCCATTCGAGGTAAGGAATACGATCCCGTTGTCTGGTGCCCTCACGATTTCAGGTCTCAAGGTATTTAGATACATGTCTAGCCAGGCCAAAGCCCTTTCACCGATCGGCACCACGCGGTCCCTCTTGCCTTTTCCTTGTCGAACGGTTACGAGACCGTATTTTTGGTCCACGTCGTAGAGCTTCAAATGTAGAAGCTCCATTCGGCGCAGTCCGCTGGAGTAGAAAATCTCAAGCATGGCGCGATCACGGATGCCCAGTGGCTCTCCAACATTGGGCTGACTCAGAACGCGTTCAGCTTCATCTCTGTTCATCACGTTCGGAAGCTTGTAGCCAATGCGCGGCAGCTCCAACTCGGCCGCCGGGTCTCGCGGTATATACTTTCGATAGGTCAGCCACTTGAACCATACTTTCAGTGGCGCGAGCCGGGAATGCTGGCTGGCAACTGCCAACGGCTGGCCGTCTTTCTTCCTGTAGTGGAACAAATACCGCTGATAACTTTCGAGAGATGTTGGCGTGACTTGGGTCGCCGCAGTCGTTCGACTTCGCCTGCACTGATCTGCCCCCCAGCTCCGCGCACAAGATCATACGAGGCCTTCCAGTCCTGAGCTAGAGGCTTCGCTCGGCGGAGTCCCGCCGGGCGGGACGGAGCCGAGCGAAGCAAGCCGCGCGAACTCCACCGGTGTCCGGTACCCCAGGCTGCTGTGTGGCCTCTCCTCATTAAACTCCTTCTGCCACGCGGCGATCTTCCGCCGTGCATCCCACAGGTTCTCAAACCAGCTCGCGTTCAAGCACTCATCCCGCAGCTTGCCGTTAAAACTTTCCACATGCCCGTTCTGCATTGGCCGCCCCGGCTGAATGTGCACCAACTCGATCTTTCTCTCGATGCACCAGGCCAGAAAATGCCGGCTGGTCAGCTCCGGCCCGTTGTCGCAGCGAATCGCTTGCGGCGTTCCCCGCTCCACAACAATCTGCTCCAACACGCGTGTCACTCTTCTGCTTGCGAAACTCGTGTCCACTTCCAGCGCCAGACATTCCCGCGTATACACATCCATGATACTGAGCACCCGCATCGCTCGTCCGCTGGCCATCGCATCATGCACGAAGTCCAACGCCCACTCCTGGTTCGCCGCCGTCAGCACAGGCTTTGCCGAACCCTCGCGCACTAACCGTTTCCGCGCTTTCCTGCGGATCAGCAATCCCGCCTCCCGATACACGCGGTACACCCGCTTGTGATTTACGCGCTCGCCCGTCTTTCGCAGCAGCACATGCAAGCGCCGGTACCCATAGCGCGGCTCTTCCCGTGCCAGCTCCACCAATCGTTTTCGCAACTCTCCATCGTCTCGCCGCGAGCGGTATCGGTAACTCGATTCCGCCAGCTCCATCAGCCCGCAGACCCGCCGCTGACTCACCAGAAAATGTACCCAGAGCCAGCACCCATTCTCGCGCTGGTCTACGAGCCCCACCCGTTTTTTGAGATCACCGCCTTCAACATGTCCTTGTCCAGGCTCAGATCCGCCACCAGTTTCTTCAGCCGCTGGTTTTCATCCTCCAGCTGCCGCAGCCGCTGCGCCTCGCCCACACTCATCCCTCCATACTTGGCTTTCCAGGCGTAAACGGTGTGCTTGGAAACTCCCATCTCCCGGCCCACCTCCGCTGCCGTTCGTCCCGCCTCGATCTGCCTCAATGCACCAATCATCTCTACTTCGCTATACTTCCGCTTCGACATAGTTCCCCCTCTCCGCGAATCCGAAATCATATACACTTCTGCGCAGAATGAGGGGAGCAGGTCAA
>JBGOTL010000072.1:0-19413 GCA_041476465.1 Candidatus Acidiferrum sp.
CGACAAAATGCGCCAACAACTCCAAGTCCTCCGCGACTTGGGCCTCCTCGCATTCCTCGGCTCCGGTTCACCCCGACGGGAGCTGAGGGGCTCCTACCGCCTCATTTAGCAAAATTCGGCGAGTGCTCCCGCCGTGTTTCTGTTGTAGCGCCGGGCTTTGCCCCGGTTTGTGGGGGTCCCGACGGTTTTTGTCGGGAAGCCCGGCATCTTTCTTTGCTCTTTGCCTGCGCGTGTCTCATGAATCCTTGACCTTCTCCGCGCCGAAGAAACCGTGCCGGGCTCTCCCAGCAAACGATGCTGGGAGTCCCTACAAACCGGGGCAAAGCCCGGCGCTACAATTGTCGTATAATGCACCTATATTGTTACTCTCTTATACATGCCGTTCACCCGGAAAAATATCCGCCTTGCTCCTTCCAACTATCTGGGTCACGGAATCTATTTCGTCACCATCTGTTCTTACAACAGGAAATCGTGCTTCGCCGATACTTCTCTTGGCCACGTCGTATTGGGCCATCTGATGTCTCTCTCCGCCCGCCATTCTTTCCTGCCCACGCCTTCTGCCTTATGCCCGATCATCTTCACTTCCTGGCCGAGGGCGCCTCTCCCCAATGCAATCTTCTTCCGTTCATCACGGCCTTCAAACAACTCACATCTTTCGCACACAAAAATCGCGCTGAAGGTCCGCTCTGGCAAACAAAATTCTACGACCACATTCTGCGTGAACCACGTGAATTGGAATCGGTTGCTTGTTACATCTGGGCGAACCCGGTCCGTAAAGGTCTCTGTGAGGATGCAGCGTCGTATCCGCTATCCGGATCGCAAACGCTCGATTGGAAAAGACTCTGCGCAAATTCAAATCTTTGGCAGCCGCCATGGAAGGCGCGAATGCCGGGCTCTCCCCGCAAAGAACGCGGGGAGTCCCCACAAACCGGGGCAAAGCCCGGCGCTACATGCAAGGATGAGACGTAAGACGCCGGGTGCCGCAGTCTTCGGTTTAAAGGCTGCGGGTTTTGACTTTTCCCCCCGCCATTTCGCCGCCGCCCCGGTTTACCCTGCTCGCCCTGCCTGCCCTGATCGTAGCCGAAGGGAGCCTCGACCGCCCATTTTTAGTCGGGGAGGTTCCGACCCGGTCGGAAAGGCCTTCGTCCCTCCAACTTGATTTCGACCTGTGCCCCGCTCGGGCGCACGCCTTCATGGTAAACTTACTTACAGCATGACTCTTTACAGCTATCCCATTACCGTCGAGCGCGAGGGCAAGCGCTACTACGCCTACAGCGACGATTTCCCCGGCGTCTATGGTCTCGGGAAGTCCATCGAGCAGGTCAAGAAAAGCATTCTGGAGGCCATGCGCCTCTACATCCAGCATTGCATCAAAAAGGGCAAGCCCGTTCCTGCCACCCGTACGGTATACGCCGAAACCGTCACACTCGCGATGGACTGAATGGTTCCCACTCGCGAACTCATTCGCTTTCTTCTGCGGCAGGGGTAGCGCAAGGCCAGGCAGGCGGGTTCGCATTTGATTCTGGAACATCCCTCTCGTAAAACGCTCGTAGTTCCGGTGCACGCCGGAGATCTTCCGAAGGGCCTGTTTCTCAAGATTCTAAAGGATGCCGGATTTACACTCGAAGACTTTCGCCGCGACTAAGCGTCCAGCCGACCATGTCCCTGAGTGCCGCAGCCTTCGGTGACGCCGTTGCCAAAGACCGCGGACTTCGCTAACGTGCCTGCAGAGGAAGCGGACTCGTCCCCTTCCTCTGCACCTCTGCCCCTGGTCCAGCCGGATCAGAAAGTGTCAGGTATGTGCCCGGTCTAAAATGTCAGGGATCCCCCCGACCGCACATCAAACCAAAACCCTGCCTTCTTGGCGCGCCTCAAATAAAAAAAGAGGGGGCCAACTTCGCCCCCTCCCTTCAAGGGAAACTCCGCAATCAGACCGTTACCCCAAGGGCAATCTTGTGGAACGTGGAGTATTCCGCTTCGAATTTCTTCACTATCGGAATGCCCTCAATGAACTTATTCACGATCTTTTCGATCTGTGGATACAGTTCCCGATTGTAGGCCTCCGCATGCTCCTTCGTCTCCCACAGGCTGAGTGCCACCACTTCCCTCTTTTCCGGTGTGACGAGCAGCAGCTCATCCAGAAATCCCTTCTGCCTGCGAAGCAGGGGCAGGATCTCCTTTTCAAACACTACCGGAAACTCGCTGACCATACTGGGCTTCACTTGCAATGTGACAAGCCGTGCAAACATATAATCCTTCCTCTCTTTTGCTTGGGAGGGCGATGCCGCTGATTTGCCTACGTTCCCTCCAGGGCTCCGTAGGACCAAGAGTTCATTCCGTCCCCCACGATATTCTCGCCTTCACTCGCTCAGAATTGCTGTGCCCGCAGTCACCCAGCAACGTGACCTGCGACACACATTCGGCGCGCGGCCAAATCGTAAAACGGGTTTGCAATCTCAACTTTTGTTCCGCCCAGGCTAGCTACATCGCCGCCTGCGCTGCGGCGCCTTCGCGAATCAGCTTCGCGACTACCGCCTCATCCAGATCGCTCAGCCGCTTGAAGCGCACGCAGCACTTGCCGATGTTGGCTTTGGGGAGCGCTTTCTTGAAGCGTTCGGCGACGTAACCTTTACCGTCCGTCCCGCAAACGTACAGGGACACGTAGTTCTTGTTGCTGGCCACGCCAATCCGGAACCAGTCGCCTTCGCGCCCGCTGGCGTATTTGTAATGCCAGCGACCGTACGCGAGTATCCCGATTTGGATGAACGGCTCCAGCTTCGGAGCCACCTTGCGAATCAGCTTGTCAAGTGCCGCAATTTCGCTCTTCCGTGGCTCGGCGAGCTTCGCGATGTATTCCGCCGGTGTGGATACTTTCAGTTGGCCTTTCATGCCCCAGAGCCTAGCATCTCTTTCTCTCCAGGCCTAGATCACCCCCGCCACCTGTTTTTCTCTGTGTACTCTGTGCCCTCTGTGGTGAATTCCTGTTTTTATCTGCGCCTTTTTTCCTACAACCCGTCACTTACGGTATCCTCTATCCTTATGCATGACCTGAACTACTTCCGTGAGCACCTCGACGTTTACGCCGAAATGGCCAAGAAGCGCCACATTACCCTGGACCTGGAGGGCTTCCGCGCGCTGGACAAGGAACGCCGCGAACTCATCACCGCCACCGAGCAGCTCAAGGCCCAGCGCAATAAAGCCAGCGAAGAAATTGTCCGCCTCAAAAAGGAAAGCAAGGACGTTTTTCCACTCATCGCGGTCATGAAAAAAGTCTCCGACCACATCAAGGTGTCCGATGAGAGCATCGCGAAGCTCGACGCCACGCAGCAGGAACTCCTGCTCACTATTCCCAATATTCCCCACTCCAGCGTGCCCGCGGGCCACGGCGCGGAAGACAACGCGGAAGTTCGCCGCTGGGGCACGCCACCAAAATTCGATTTCGCCGCAAAACCCCACTGGGAAGTTGGCGAACGCGCCGGCATTCTCGATCTTCCCGCCGCCACGAAAATCACCGGCGCGCGCTTTGCCGTCTACAAAGGCTGGGGCGCGCGGCTGGAACGCGCCCTGGCAAATTTCTTCCTCGATGTCCACACCCGCGAACACGGCTACACGGAAATTCTCCCGCCATTTCTGGTGAACACCGCGTCGCTCATGAGCGCGGGCCAATTGCCGAAATTCGCCGCGGAACTCTTCAAAATTCAAGACACCGATTTCTGGCTCACGCCCACTTCCGAAGTTGAGTTGCACAACCTTTATCGCGAAGAAACTCTTTCCGAAAATCAGCTCCCCATCTGCGTCACTGCGTGGACCGCCTGCTTCCGCTCGGAAGCCGGCGCGGCCGGCAAAGATACGCGTGGTATCCTCCGCCAGCACCAATTCCAAAAAGTCGAGCTCTTCAAATTTACGCACCCGGAGAAGAGCTACGAAGAGCACGAATCCTTAGTAAGCAATGCTGAGGCGATTCTCCAAAAACTCGGCTTGCACTATCGCACCATGTTGCTCTGCAGCGGGGACATGGGCTTCGCTTCGGCAAAAACCTACGACATCGAAGTCTGGCTGCCCTCGAGCAACGAATTCCGCGAAATCTCTTCGTGCTCGAATTGCGAAGCGTTTCAAGCGCGCCGCGCGGGCATCCGCTTCAAGCCGAAGTCCGGCGGCAAGAGCGATTTTGTCCACACCCTGAACGGTTCCGGCCTGGCGGTTGGGCGCACCTGGATCGCCATTGTGGAAAATTATCAGCAGGCCGACGGCTCCATCGTCATCCCGGAAGTCCTGCGTTCTTATATGGGCATTGACCGGATTCCGGCTTTGGGGGCATGATTTCTAGGAATGCGGCGCAAGACCCCCTTCTTATCCGTAACAGATTGATATAAATAGCTTTAGCTGCCATTTTGCAGGGAATTGCACAAAAAGGAAGCACCTCTTTCGCCTCGCAACCCATTGAATTTACGCCTTTTCGTTTGACTCTCCCTTTTCCCCTTGCATACACTCCCCTCACTGCCATCTGTCAGGCTTTGCGGGCTCCAGGGGCAGCGGAAACAGTTGACCGCTTTGCGGTTACAATTGACAACACGCTAATGACCTTTCTTGCCGGTATCGTGCGGTTCTTGTTCTGGTTGCTCATCCTCTCCTGGAGCGTGGCGCTGTTGCGCCGCGCCGTGTCCTGGATGCTGCGTAAGGCCGTTGCTGCTCCGCCATCCAGCGAAGCACCGGCATCCGGTGAAGCCCCGGCGCGCCGCCTGGTACGCGACCCGGTCTGTGGGGTGCACGTCGCGGAAGTCCTTTCCATACCTCTGCGAGAGGATGGCGGGGTGCTGCATTTCTGCTCCACCGCTTGCCGCGATCAGTACATTGGCAGCACGCGGAAGTTTGCGGCGAATGCGTAGAAACAATTTGCTCGGAACGAATTTTCGTTCTTGGACAAAGTGAAGTAGCAAACAGGTTGCTGGACAAACCGAGCCGACGAAAGGACCGACGCCGATGGCAACGGTCGTAAAACCCACAGTGCAGCCGATGGTGCCGCGGATTGCTCCGCGCGAGGAACTGAATCCATTCCGCATCGCGCAAATTCAGTTTGATATGGCCGCGGAATTTTTGAAACTAGATCCAGGCCTGCGGCAAATCCTGCGCACGCCGAAGCGCATCCTGGAAGTGTCCTTGCCGACGAAGATGGATAACGGACAGGTCAAAGTGTTCACCGGCTACCGCGTGCAGCACAACGTATCGCGCGGCCCCGGCAAGGGCGGCCTTCGCTACCATCCCAACGTCACAGTCGACGAAGTTAAAGCGCTCGCGGCTTGGATGACCTGGAAGACCGCCGTCGTCAACGTGCCCTTCGGGGGTGCGAAAGGCGGCGTGATCTGCGACCCCAAGCGCATGGCCAAGAGCGAGCTGGAGCGCATGACGCGGCGCTATGCCAGCGAGATTCTGCCCATCATTGGGCCTACCATGGACATTCCCGCACCGGACGTGTACACCGACGCGCAAACCATGGCTTGGATTATGGACACCTACGCCATGACCGTGGGGCACTCCGCGCAAGGAGTGGTCACCGGCAAGCCGATTTCGATTGGCGGCTCGGCGGGACGCGACGAAGCGACCGCGCGCGGCCTGGTCTATGTGGTGGAAGAAGCTTGCAAGCTGAAAAAGATTTCGCTGCGTGGCGCGAGCGTTGCCATTCAGGGCTTCGGCAATGCCGGGTCGAATGTGGCGCGCCTGCTTGCGGAGCGCAAAGCGAAAATTATCGCGCTAAGCGATACGCGCGGCGGCGTAACCAATTCTCGCGGCATCGATCCCATCAAAGCGATTCGTTATAAGGAACGTTCCGGAACCGTCGTTGGTATGCCCGGCGCTTCACGCATCAGCAACGAAGATCTCTTGACCATGAAGTGCGACATCCTCGTGCCGGCAGCGCTGGAAAATGTCATTACCCTGCAAAACGCCGAAGCCATTAAAGCGCGCATCGTCGCCGAAGCCGCCAACGGGCCCACCACGCCGCACGCCGATGAAATCCTTGCGCGCCGCGGCATCACCGTGCTGCCCGACATTCTCGCCAACGCCGGCGGAGTCACCGTCAGCTATTTCGAGTGGGTGCAGAATCAGGAAGGCCTGTTGTGGGACATCGAAGAAGTGCACGCGCGGCTGCAGAAAATAATGGTGCGGGCACTGCATGAAATGGTGGACACCATGCGCAAGCATCACGTTCCGCCACGCGCCGGCGCCATGATTCTTGCCGTAGGCCGCGTCTCCGAAGCTACCCTCGTCCGCGGCTTGTTCCCGTGATGAATAGTAGCGCCGGCATCTTGCCGGCAATTGCTTTCTAAAGACCCGTCCTCATGCAAAGTTGCGAGCGAAGCGTCTTTTGGAATTACTCAGGGCGAGCCAGCGCTCCAACTCTTACAAAATATTTTCTTGCGTGAAAGAAAGAAACACGCGTACATTCGCAAGTGCCGGTACGTTTCGGATTTTCTGGAACGCGACCGACACTTTTCGCTTCGCGGGCTGACGAGGGACAACGCAAGAAAAAATGTCCAACCATACGAATATCGCGCCACCGATTCTGCTTACCATTGCGGGATTTGATCCCTCGTGCGGTGCCGGTGTCGTCGCCGACTTGAAAACGTTTGCCGCGCACGGCTGCTACGGCGTGGCGGCGATTACCGCGCTGACGGTGCAGAACACCCAGGGAGTTCAGGATGTGCACAACACGCCCAGCGCGATTCTCCGCGCGCAACTGGATGTGCTGGCAACGGATTGCGAAATTGCGGCGGTAAAGATCGGAATGCTGGGCAACCGAGGTAACGCCGTGGTGGTGGCGGAATTTCTGGACGCCAATAAATTTGTGCACGTGGTGTTCGACCCGGTGCTGAAATCCTCCAGCGGAACGGACCTGCTGGACGCAGCGGGGAAGAACTTCCTGACCACGGAATTGCTGAAGCGCACGAGCGTAATCACGCCCAATGTGCCGGAAGCGGAAGCGTTGACGGGCTTGACGATTAAAGAACCGGCGGACATGGAAGCGGCGGCGCGAAAGTTTGTGGAGATGGGGGCGCGCGCGGTGATCGTCAAAGGCGGCCACATGGAGAAGCCCGCCGATGTGCTTTTTGACGGCGAGGAAATGCTGATTCTCCCCGGCGAGCGCGTGCAGGAAGAAGAGCTGCACGGGACGGGCTGCACGTTTGCTTCGGCGCTGGCGACGCACCTTGCCGCGGGCCGCCCGCTGCGCGAAGCCGCCATGCTGGCCAAGGCCTACGTTACGAAAGCGATTGAGAAAGCCTACGCGGTTGGAAAAGGCCGCTTGCCGCTCGACCATTTTTACCGTCAGCGAATTGAGCCGCCCACGCGCGGCCTCCACGAAGTGCCGCAACACGGGATGCATCCCGCCGCGGAACCCACCGCGCATTGACGCTCGGCGATTGCCGAATTTCTTTCTCTGGGAGATTGCTGCGGGGAGGGAAAATCGTTGCGACGAAACGAGAAGCTGCCCCCAGCCTCTTTGGGGTTTCGCGTAAAGTCCGGCTGGGCCATGACTGCGCTTGCGGCTGGCGTCACTGCTTCGCCTACCTTGTTGCGCTGTGAGCCTGCACTTCTCTCTGATCCAAAAGTTCCCCAAACGAAGCAGCCTTACCATGCCGCGCTGGAACTTTCCGAGAAAGATGCGAAAGTTATCGTGCGGAAACTGCGGACGCTCGTGGCCGCCGCGGCCAAGCGTTCCGTCGGGGACCTCCTCAACGAAGCTGATGACCTGGGGTACGCGGTCCGCGGCGCAGCGCTGGTGGTGGGGAGTCTCGTGGATCCAGCCTCGTTGCACAACGAACACATCCGTGCACACGCCCTCGAAGGACAATTGTTTCGAACCGTGCTGGAAGACGCGTTTCGAGCACAAGGCATTCCTTGCATAGTGCTGTTGGAGAAGGGCGCATACGCAAGAGCCGCAGAAAAGCTGCGCACGACCGAGGCCGCGGCGAAACGCACCATCGCACAACTTGGTGATTTGCATGACGGTTCCTGGCGCGCGGAAGAAAAACTTGCCGCCCTGGCTGCGTGGAGCATGCTGCCAATGCGAGGATAGACCAAGTGAGAAAACTGGTTGGGGGCGCAGGCCACATAAGAAAGATCACAGATTTCAATACAGAGGACACAGAGAAGAAGAAAGATTTTTCACTGATGTTTATAAACGATGCGGCCGGCGACGATGGTGGCTGCTGGGCCCCCTTTGAAAATGCGGCCATCGAAGGGAGAGTTGCGGGATTTGCTGGGTGAGTCTTTGACGCTGTAGGTCCAAGCGCGATCGGTGGAAAAAATCGTTAGGTCCGCGGGCTGGCCTGGGGCTAGTTTGCGCTCTTTGCCAAGGACGCGGGCGGGACCCGTGGTGAACAGCTCGACCATGCGCATGAGCGAGATGCGGCCGGTGTGGACGAGTTGTTCGAGCGCAAGGCCGAGCGCGGTTTCGAAGCCAAGAATGCCGAACGGGGCGCGGTCAAATTCGACGTCTTTCAGCGCCGGCTCGTGCGGCGCGTGATCGGTGGCGACGGCGTCGACGGCGCCATCGGCAAGGCCGGCGAGTAACGCGTCGCGGTCTTCGCGCGCCGCCAGCGGTGGATTCATTTTGTAGCGCGAATCGTAGGTGACGTCTTCATCAATGAGCGTGAAGTGGTGCGGCGTGACTTCGCAAGTGACCTGCAAGCCGCGCTGCTTGGCCCAGCGAACTTGCTCCAGAGAAGCTTTTGTCGAGAGATGCGCGATGTGCAGCCGCGCGCCGGTTAATTCCGCGAGCTGCACGTCGCGCGCCACGCAGACGGATTCCGCGGCGGCGGGCATACCGGCCAGGCCGAGACGCGTGGAGGTAACGCCTTCGCGCATGACCGCTCCCGCGGCGAGAGAAACATCTTCGGCGTGCTCGATGACCGGAAGATCGAGCGAGCGGCAATAATCCAACACTTGGCGCGCGAGTTTTGCGGTGGCGATGGGTTTGCCGTCGTCGGAGACGGCAACGATGCCGGCGTCTTTCATGGCCGCGATTTCGGCGATGGCTTCGCCTTGGCTGCCGACAGAAGCAGCGCCGATGGGCCAGACGCGCACGCTGGCGGCTGCTTTGGCGCGATCGAGAATGAAGCGGGTGATGCTGGCGTTGTCGTTGACGGGTTTCGTATTGGGCATGCAGCAGACGGCGGTGAAGCCGCCGCGCGCCGCGGAACGCGTTCCGGTTTCAATAGTTTCGGAATTTTCCTGACCAGGCTCGCGAAGATGGACGTGCATGTCAATGAAGCCGGGCGCGACGATCAGCCCGGCGGCGTCGAAGAGTTCGGCGTTGCTCGCGGCGATCTTTCCCGCGGGCGCGAGTTCCTTGATTTTCTCCCCGTCCAGAAGGATGTCCAGCGCCGCGTCGGTCTTGGATGCGGGATCCAGGACGCGGCCGTTCTTAATCAGCAGCATGGGATGGGTCCTTTGCATCAGTAGAGCGGCGATTTCTGGCCGGATGCGTGCCGTCTTCGGTGGCCCCGGTGACCAGCAGATACAGAATGGCCATGCGCACGGCGACGCCGTTAGTCACCTGATCGAGAACGCAGGATTGCGGGCCGTCCGCGACCTCCGGAGTGATTTCGATTCCGCGATTGATGGGGCCGGGATGCAGCACGATAGCGTCAGGTTTGGCGCGGCGAAGGCGCGCGGCGTTCAGTTGATACAAGAGAATGTAGTCATCGAGAGACAACATCGGCTCGTGGAAGCGTTCCGCCTGCACGCGGAGACCGATGATGACGTCCGCGCCTTCCAGTGCCTCTTCGATTTTGTAGACGCAGCGAATGGGCGCGCCCGGCGGGCCGATTTTTTCCAGTTCGCGCGGCACCCACATAGCCGGGCCGCAGAGTGTGAAGCGGCAACCGAATTTGCCGAGCAGGTGGATGTTGGAGCGGGCCACGCGGCTGTGAGCGATGTCCCCGAGGATGGTGACGTTGAGATTGTTGATGGCGCCTTTGCGATCGCGAATGGTCAGTGCATCGAGCAAGCCCTGCGAAGGATGTTCGTGCGTGCCGTCGCCGGCGTTGATGACCGGAATGTCGAGATGTTTTGCGACGAAGTGCGGAGCGCCGGAAGCGGCATGACGCATGACCAGGCAGTCGGGCTTCATGGCGTTGAGGTTGAAGGCGGTGTCCAGAAGGGTTTCGCCTTTTTTCAGGCTGGAGGCTTCGGCTTGCAGGTTCATAGTGTCCGCGCCCAGGCGGGAAGCGGCGGTGCCGAAGCTGAGGCGCGTGCGCGTGGAGTTTTCAAAGAAAGCCAGGGCGATGGTCTTGCCGCGCAGGGTAGCAAGTTTTTTCAGCGGATGGCGCTGGATTTCCTGAAAGGGTTTGCTCTGGTCGAGAATAAATGTGAGTTCGTCCGCGGAAAGCGGTTCAAGACCCAGCAAGTCGCGGAAGTGGTGCGTCACATCTTCACACTTTTGCGTTCTTCACGAACGTTCAGTTGGTTGCTCACAGTCTGCGTTGAGAGCCTTCAGCCATCCTTATCGGATGCCTTCAGGATGACATATTTTTCTATCGTGCGAACTTACAAACCGGCCGATACGCAACCTTAGGAATCCACGCGGTCGACCAGCACGACGCGTTCTTCATTGTCGATTTCGCGCAGGCGGACTTCGATGATTTCAGTGTCTCTAGTCTGCACGCTGCGGCCGATATATTGCGCTTCGATGGGCATTTCGCGATGGCCGCGGTCGATGAGCACGCAAAGACTCACGCGCTTGGGGCGCCCGAGATCGAACAGGCCGTTCATGGCCGCGCGGATGGTTCGGCCGGTATACAGGACGTCGTCGACGAGGACGAGGTCCATATTATCAACGGTAAAAGAGATATCGGAGGATTGCAGGACGGCTTGCGGAGCGACCTTCGAAAGATCGTCGCGGTAAAGAGTGATGTCGAGCGTGCCGACAGGGACATCAACGCCGCCAATGCCGCGCATGGCTTGCGCGATGCGCGCGGCCAAGGGCACGCCGCGGCGGCGGATGCCGATGAGGGCGAGATGCTTAGTGCCGCCGCTTTTTTCGACGATTTCGTGGGCCAGGCGCTGCAGGGTGCGGTCGATTTCCGGCGCGGACATCAATTGAGCTTTTTCGACGATTCGCATGTGCGCGTAATCCTATCATTTTTGCCGGCGGCCGCGAAGCGGTCGACCGCTTGGCGGCCGCTCGTGAAGCCGACGGAGCGGCAAACCAGGCAGGAATACCTCTTTCCTGTAAACAAACGTTCATAAAGTCGTGATAGAGTGCGGCGGCGAGCGAAGGAGCGGACGAACATGCGTCAGAAAATCGTGACCCCAGGGAATTTTGGTCTTTGCGCGGCGCTGTTGTTGCAGGGATTGTTGCTGGAATTGGCGCTGACGCCGCAAGCCGGGGCGCAAGAAAAAGTGCAGGCACATCGCCCCGCGGGCGCATCTGCAGCGGCAGGCAAAACGCCGACGAAGCCGAAGCTGGTCGTGGTGATCGTGGTGGACCAGATGCGCGGAGACTACGTGGACAAGTTTCGCGGACAATGGAGCGGCGGGCTGAAAAGGCTGGTGGAGGATGGCGCGTGGTTCCCGGACGCGGCGTACCCCTATGCGGCGACGGAGACTTGCGTGGGACACGCGACGATTTCTACGGGGGCATTTCCCGCGACGCACGGCATAATCGCCAATGCCTGGTGGGATCGCGAGCAGCGGAAGATGGTCACGTGCACGGCGGACCCTAAGGCGAAGAATGCCGGTTATGCGGGCGCGAGCGTAAAAGGCGGAGATACGGCGTGGCGCATGGGAGTTCCCTCCTTCGCGGAAGAGCTGAAATTTCAGACTGGCGGGGCGACACGGGTGGTGACGTTTTCATTGAAGGCTCGCGCGTCGATTACCCTGGCGGGGCACAAAGCGGATGCGGCCACGTGGTTTGATTCCGGAACGGGGGCGTGGGCCACGTCAAGCGTTTATGGAACGTTGCCGTTCATCGATGAGTATGGGAAAGCGCATCCGGTGAAGGCGGATTACGGGAAAACGTGGACGCTTTCGTTGCCGGAAAGCGCATATCTGTACGACGAAAAGGCTACCGGAGCAGTGCCCGCGGAGGGCTGGGAGCTGAACTTTCCACATCCGCTGCGCGGGAAAGCCGGGGCAAGCCAGCCGGATGAAGCGTTTATCGAAGAGTGGGAGACTAGCCCGTTTGCCGACACCTACTTGACGAAGTTCGCGGAGACGGCCGTGGATGCGCTCGGACTCGGCAAGAGCGGCGGAACGGATTTTCTCGGCGTGAGCTATTCGTCGGTGGATTACGTGGGCCACGCGTTTGGGCCGCGGAGCCGGGAGATTCAAGACGTTCTGGTGCGGCTTGACAAAGACCTGGGTGAATTGCTGGAACATTTGGATAAAAAAGTCGGGCGCGGAAATTATGTGGTCGCGTTCAGCGCAGATCACGGTGTGGTGCCGATCCCGGAAGATATGCAGAAGACGGGAGCCGATGCGGGCGTGCTAAGTTTGCCGGAGCTGCAAGAGCGGATGGAGAAGGCGCTCGAGCCGTTCAATTACACCAAGCCGGGCGTTGCGAAGATCTCGGGAAGCGATGTGTATTTTTCGCAGGGGATCTATGAGCAATTGAAAAAAGACCCGGCAGCGATGCGCGCGGTGCTGGACGCAGCGCTGCTGCAGCCGGGTGTGGCGGCGGTGTACCGCGCGGAACAATTGAGCGATCGTCCAGCGACACAGAGTCCGCTGCGCCGTGCGATGGCCGCGAGCTACTTTCCAGGGCGAAGTGGAGATTTGCTCATTGCGCCAAAAGCTTACTGGCTGATGGATTCCACCCCGGTGGGGAAGCCGCGCGAATCCGGCACCGGGCACGGCACGCCGTACAACTACGATCAGCATGTACCGGTGATTTTCATGGGCTACGGAATTCAGCCAGGCGAGTATCACGGCAACATTACTCCGGCGGATATTGCGCCAACGCTGGCGTCGCTGTGCGGGGTAACTCTGGCCTCACGCGATGGACGCGTGCTCGCGGAAGCATTGGCGAAGCCCGCTGCCGTGCACACTCTGCCGAGAGCAACGCCAGCGAAGCCATAACCGGTTGTACTGTGATTTCCAGAAATGACGGCGGCAGCTTCATGATATGCTTTTGGCAGAGTGACTCTCGCAGTTGCCGTTGATCTGAGCGTACAAGTTGGCGCCCTGCGCCTGCGGAATCCTATTCTCGCTGCGAGCGGAACTTTCGCCTACGGCATCGAGTTTGCCCACCTGGTTAACTTAAACCGCCTTGGCGGCTTCGTCGTCAAAGGCCTTTCCCGTGAACCCATCGAAGGCGCCCCTGCGCCCCGCCTGTGCGAGACACCTTCGGGAATGCTTAACGCCGTCGGTTTGCAGAACATGGGGGTGCGCGCCTTTGTTGCAGAAAAACTACCCTTGTTGCGGCCGTACAACACCGCAATAATCGCCAATGTCTTTGGTTACGCCATCGAAGACTATGTCGAAGTCATCCGGGTCCTGGAGGATGCCGAGGGGTTGGCTGGGTATGAACTGAATATCTCCTGCCCCAATGTGAAGAGGGGGGGCATGCAGTTCGGGAGCAACCCTGCCATGGTAGAGGAGGTGGTGGGGGCCGCACGCAAGGCAGCGAAGCGGCCTCTGTGGGTGAAGCTGATGCCGCTTGTTACAGACATTGGACTTATTGCCCGGGCGGCGGAATCCGCTGGGGCAGACGCTCTGACCGTGGCGAACACCTATCCGGCCATGGCGATCGATTATCGGACCGGGAAGTCCTTGTTAGGAAGCCAAACAGGGGGTCTATCAGGCCCGGCGATCAAGCCCATCTCGCTCCGGCTGGTTTGGGAGACGCGAAAGGCAGTGAAAATCCCGATTATTGGGCTTGGTGGCGTCGAGACGGCGAAGGACGTGCTTGATTATATGGCTGTAGGGGCTTCCGCAGTACAGGTCGGCACGGCCAGCTTTGCTGACCCTGGGGCCAGTGAGCGGATTGTGAGCACGCTTTCGAAGCTACTTTATGGAGCTAAGATATTTACTTTGAGCGAGATAAGAGATAAATTTCTTGTAGAAAATGGTTGACATAATGACGTTTTCTTGCTACACTTTTCTGGATGTCGTAGCACAAAGAACACACTATGAGACGACCACTCTTTGTAATCTGGGCTGCACTACGCTGGGTGCTACTAATGTTCCTCATCGCTCCAGTGATGGAGGCACCCCTGGTTGCACATCTCAGCGAACCTGCCAAACCGATTAAGACCTGGGTTGGCAATGCCAGCTGGTATGGGCCGGGCTTCAATGGTCGGAAGACCGCCAATGGGGAGAAGTTTGACAGCGAAGGACTGACGGCCGCACATCCCAACCTACCGTTCGGGTCCTGGGTGCGGGTTGTAAATCCACGAAACGGGAAGTTTGAAGTGGTACGTATCAATGACCGGGGTCCCTATCAAGAAGGACGCGAAATTGATGTATCCTATGGCGTCGCCCGGAAAATCGGTCTTATCCATTCGGGAGTGAGCCAGGTTCGGCTCGAATTAGTGCAGCTACCAGCTAGACGCTGACCCCGCCAAAGTCGGGGTCACAGGTAAACGTGATCTTCGACGCCCATCCACGCAGCAGCCTGATTGTCGCACTCGATTTCGATTCTCTATCCACAGCCCTAAAATTTGCCAAGCAGATTGCCGATCTTGTAGGGATGTTCAAGATCGGGAGCCAGCTTTTTACCAGCGCGGGGCCCGCGGCAGTGCGCGAAATCGCGGCGCTGGGACCAGGCATTTTCCTCGACCTGAAATTCCATGACATTCCAAATTCGGTTGCTGGAGCGGTGCTCTCGGCGGCGGCCATGACCGGCGTACAGCTTGTGAACGTGCATGCGCTGGGCGGCAGGGCCATGATCGAAGCAGCTGCGCAGGCGGTGAGCGCTGGTGTACCGATGGGAGCGGACCGGCCGCGGCTGCTGGGGGTGACCATTCTGACGAGCATGGACCAGAAGTCCATGCGGGAAGTAGGTATCGGCGGGCCGCCGAAGGAACGCGTGATTAAGCTGGCGCGGCTTGCGCAGCAGGCCGGCGCGGATGGCGTGGTGGCGTCGGTTCAGGAAGTGAAAGCGATTCGCAAAGCGTGCGGGCGGGAATTCCTGATTGTGACGCCGGGCGTGCGCTCAAAAGACAAGACCGTTGCCGGCAAGAAGGATGATCAGGCGCGCACGGCAACCCCGGGGGAAGCAATTCGCGCGGGAGCGGATTTTATCGTGGTAGGCAGGCCCATCCTGGCGGCGGCGGATCCACGTGCGGCGGCGCAAGAGATTGTGGAAGAGATTGGCGCGGCAAAGTAGCAGCAAGAGTTCCTTTCAGAAAACGATTCCAGCGACATCGTTACGGAGTTTCTTTTTATGCTGAACGAAGAGCAGAGCCGCGAGCGGCCATGCTACCGTTTGTGCGAAGGGCGGCACGCGCGTGCCGTGCCCTGGCGAGTTTCATGACCACAAAAGTGAAAAGCGTGATTGTTGGCACGGCAGGCCACATTGACCACGGGAAGTCCGCGTTGGTCGAGGCGCTGACGGGTACGCACCCGGACCGGCTGGCGGAGGAGAAGCGCCGCGGGATCACCATTGATCTGGGATTTGCGTTTCTCGATTTCGACGGCGTGCAATTTGGATTTGTGGATGTGCCGGGGCATGAACGGTTTGTGAGCAACATGCTGGCGGGAGCGGCGGGGATTGATGTGCTGCTGCTGGTGATTGCGGCGGATGAAGCGATCAAGCCGCAGACCCGCGAGCATTTTGATATTTGCCGGATGCTGAGCGTGCAGTGCGGCGTGGTGGCTCTTACGAAAAGTGATTTGGTGGACACGGATACATTGGGAATAGTGCGGCTGGAGGTGGAAGAGTATCTCCGCGGATCATTTCTAGAGAACGCTCCGATGGTGGCGGTGAGCGCGAAGACCAGCGCTGGGCTTGCTGAATTGAAAGCGGCGCTGCGCGAAGCCGCGGGGCAGGCGTCTGGAAAAAATGCCAGCCACTATTTCCGGCTGCCGATTGACCGGGTGTTTGCGATGAAGGGATTTGGAACGGTGGTTACCGGCACGCTGATTTCCGGAAGTGTGGGGACAGGCGACGAAGTGGAACTGTTCCCAGGCGGCCAGCGGCTGCGAGTACGCGGTGTGCAGTCCGGAGGGAAATCGGTGGAGCGCGCAGTTGCCGGGCAGAGGACCGCGGTGAATCTGGCGGGGATCGAGCACACCGCGGTGAAACGCGGCATGGTGATTGCAGCGCCAGGACGATTTCGCGTTACGCGGCGAATCGACGCGCGGCTCGAGCTGCTGGCTTCGGCGCACAAACTCAAGCAGCGCGCGTCCGTGCATTTTCATGCGGGAACCACGGAAACGGTCGCGGAAGTTTTCCTCTATGGACGGAACGAACTGGCGCCGGGGCAGAGGACGCTGGCGCATCTTCGCTTGCGTAAGGATGTGCTGGCGCTGCCGGGGGACCGCTTCATCGTGCGGCAGTTTTCGCCGATGATTACGATTGGCGGAGGCGTGGTGCTGGAGGCGCTGGCTCGGCGGCCGCTGGCAAAGGATACCGGGCGCGTGGAATTTTTGGAGACGCTGGAGCGAGGGAAATTGGAGGACATCCTCGCAGGAATGGTGGAGCGCTCGCCCATGGGGCTGGGTTTCCAGGAGATGGTTGCGCGCACAGGCTGCCTGGAGGAGGAGATTAGCGATGCGGTGGAAAAACTTTCGCGCGCGGGCCGCGTGAAGATTGTAGCGACGGACCCATTGCTTCTGGTGCCGGGGAAGGCGTTCGAGGAAGTTCGCGCAAAACTCAGCGAGAAAATCGAAAAATTTCATAAAGAAAATCCGTTGTTGCCGGGGATAGCGCGGGAGGATTTGCGCGCCATCCTGGGGAGACGAGTACGCCCGGAGACGTTTCGCGCGGCGCTGGACGAATTGGCCCTGCAAAAGAAAGTCGAGGCGCAGGGAGACCTGGTGAAACGCGCCGGCGCGGAGATTGCCTTGCTGCCGGAAGAAGTCAAAGCGAAAGAACAGATCGAAGCGGCGTTTGTCTCCGCTGGATTGATGGCGCCTGCGGTGAAAGAAGTTTTGGCGAAGCTGCCCGTGGAGCTGAAGCGCGCGGAAAAACTGTTGCAAATCTTGCTGCGAGAGAAAATCGTGGTTCGTGTGACGCCGGAACTCATTTTTCATCACGCGGCCCTCGCGCAACTCAAGGAGCGTCTTTCCGCTTACCGGAAGGAAAAAGGGGAGCGGATTTCCGTGCCCGCTTTCAAGGACTTGGCGGGGATCACCCGGAAGTATGCCATTCCCTTGCTGGAATACCTGGACCGCGAGCGGGTGACCCGCCGGACGGGGGATGAGCGTGTTATACTGTAGAATCCAGCGAGTAGCCCGCGCGGTGTAGCCTCAGCGGGCATGATAGAGTTTCGTAGTACGGGCAGGAGGCAACATGGAATTTCCAATGCACTGGCTAGTCATTCTAGTCATAGTGCTGATTCTTTTCGGCGGCCGGAAGATCCCGGAATTGATGCGTGGTCTTGGTGAAGGAGTGCGCGGCTTCAAGGAAGGCATGCACGGCAATTCGCAGTCGTCGACTACGCCGGCACAGACGACCACACCGGCGGAAAAGTCTGCAGAAGAGAAGAAGTAGCGCAGACGATTTCTTAACAGCGATTTGAATGGGCCCCCGACCCGGTCGGGGCCCTTTTTGTTTCCGCTCAATCATTTCTTCAGACTCGCAATCGACTATTCCAGCCGAAAAAGTATCCCTGCAAATTAGCATTTTGGAGTAACTCGATCAGTTGAGGTCCTTTCCGGCCGGGCCGGAATCTTCGATCGGTCCGACAAAAGGCGTCGGCCCTCAGGATGACAAGCAGAGCGGGCGCCGCGATTTCTGCGATAGCACTTGCGGTGAAAGCGAGAAAAGCACCCGCTTCAGAAAGCGGCCGCTACAAAAGCAAGAGCGCAAACCGCCATGCATGCCGCGAGTTACGTCGCCGCGTAACTTTTGCAAAGTGGGAGCAAGAGAGATGTGTATATAATGCGCAGCGTGAAGTCGAAAAAAGGGAATTCCTGCTGAGGCTTGGTCTTATCAGATTACCGGAGGCACAGTATGGCCCGCTGGGTAAAACGCCTGATGAAAATTGCTGGAACCGCGGCCGTCATTTTGATGATTCTCGCCGCGTTGGCAATCACTTTCACCGTCGGCTGGCGCCCAATAATTGGCGCGAAAGCCCGGCCGCTCACTGCAAGAAAGTTTGACGCAACTCCAGAACGACTGAAGCGCGGAGAATACCTTGCGAGGGGAGTGGCCGGGTGCCTATATTGCCATTCCGACTTCGACGAAAAATCCGACAACCCGGTGCTGTTATCAAAGGAAGGCGCGGGGCGCTTATTCGCCGAAGAAGGCAATTTTCTACTGGTTATCCCGAACATCACTCCGGACAAAGACACGGGCATCGGTCTGTGGAGCGATGATGCGATCGCGCGAGCCGTC
The DNA here is from genome assembly GCA_041476465.1 of Candidatus Acidiferrum sp. GTDB lineage: Bacteria > Acidobacteriota > Terriglobia > Acidiferrales > UBA7541 > Acidiferrum. The sequence goes on from JBGOTL010000072.1 coordinate 18,503, forward strand.
CGTGAAGGGATAGGTGCGGACGGGCGAGTTTTGTTCCCGATCATGCCGTACGAAGCGTTCCGCCACTTATCGGACGAAGATCTGGCGGCGGTCATCGTCTATATACGCTCGTTGGAGCCCGCGCGTAGCACCCTGCCCAAAACAAAGCTCCCGTTCATGTTGTCACGATTAATCTACTCGCTGCCCCAGCCTGTCACTTCACCGGTGCCGCAGCCGGACATGTCTACGCCAGCGAAACGGGGGGAGTACCTGGCGCGGATCGGTTTTTGCGCGGTCTGCCACACACCTGAAAGTTCTCCTCCGATCGTGAAGCCTATTCGAGGTATGGAGATGGCCGGAGGGACCACGTTCGGAGATGTGGCAAGCGCTAACCTCACTCCAGACGCATCGGGAATTAGCTATTACGACGAGGCGTTTTTCATCGAGGTTATACGCACTGGACACGCCAAAGCGCGTGCGATCAAGCCCCCCATGCCGTGGAGGTTGTACCGTAACATGACTGACGAAGACCTGAAGGCCGTCTTCGCGTACTTACGAACCCTGAAGCCGGTGCACCACCGGGTGGACAACGACGAGCCGCGAACAAAATGCCGGTTGTGCGGCGAGACACATGGCTTGGGAGATCGCAACTAGAATTTTCCGTCCTGTATCTACGGGTCTCACCCACGAGCCTCGATGGCCCTATGACGGAGCGGAGCGGTGGGGATCAGTCTTCGGACCAGCCGAGCTCGGCGAGGGCGCGGCAGAGGTGAGCGAGTGGCAGGCCGACGACGTTGAAGTAGCAGCCTTCGATTCGCGGGATGTAGCGTCCGGCGCGGCCCTGTATGGCGTAGGCGCCGGCTTTGTCGTAAGGCTCTTCGGTGGCGAGGTAGCGCGTGATGTCATCGCGCGAAAGAGCGTCGAACTGGACG
>JBGOTL010000073.1:0-19356 GCA_041476465.1 Candidatus Acidiferrum sp.
CTGGACGATATGGACTCTAAGATGGCTGCGGTCCGTTCCGCGCTGGCCACTGATTCAGGCGAAGACGGATGGTCCGCCTACAGCGCCGCCCTTGGCCGCAAATTCCTGCGTCTCGATCAGTTCTTGAAGTCCACGAGTGCCAAAGCGGAAGAAAACGTGCCCAATCCAAAGCTGTTTCAGTGACGACGATGAAATCCGGGGAAAAACCGCACCTCCGCAAATCCATCCGGAGCGCAAGAGGCGCGCCTGAAAACCGTAGGATGCGCCACCCGTCCCCTCCGTCGATGGTTTTAGTTAGCGGCGCGCAGTTCCTGGACGCGAACAAAGCGTGGATTTCTCAATATCGATTGCATGGGTGAGATGCAATGTTCGCAAATGCTCCTCTGGAACACGTAGCTTCAGAACCTTGTGGTTTGATTTGGCGAGTGGCTCAATCTTTTCCTTGCATCCGGGAGTTGGATAACCGACAGCTACGATCTTTCCTTGATGATCGTGCCAGATGAAAGCTTCGATGTCCGCCATGTTTCCTCCTAAAACCCCTGTCTAAATCTAATTAGCCCTACGCTAATGAACCCTTGCGGACCGACAGTCTGGTTCTGCACCCAGAGAGTGCGAGCGATCTGTCCAAAGAATTCGTTTGTCGCACCCTCCGTGAGCTGAGCTGCGATGGACGTAAAGGCCCCGCTTGGTTGGTTGGAGTGCAGGTTCACACGGATGCAGAACCCGACAAATTCCGTTGCGCTGTAAGGGTGAATAAAGACGCCCACCGTCGCATCTGGATCAATAGATACCCACTGAAACACCTCTGCAGCAAGTCCCATTTTGTTCCCTCCAAACATTCGACGCAAGCTTCGCGGATCGACTTCCAACGAAACAGCACCGGCAATTGCGAAGTATTATTCGCTAACTTAGATGCCCTGTCAACACGCCAGGTGCCCCAGGTAGCGCTTTTCTACCTGGAGGTTTTGACTCTTCGGGATCGAAGGTCGAGGTCTTTCTCTCGTCCCTTTCTAGTTTCTGCCTTCTAGTTTCTAATTTTCCTTTGGGGCATGCTCTGGCTCGTCATCAAGGGCGCTAGGCCGCCAGCGCTGGACGCCACCGCCTCATCGTCGTCGGCCGGTCAAAGCGAAGCAAAGAATTGCCCACCCTTTGCCTGCCCGCCGCAGGCAGGCACAAAACAAAATCGCAAAGGGTAGGCCACCCGGAGATGTCTTAGCCTGTCAAAAATGTGTCACCCGCCATCTGAGACAGCATGGGTGAGGTTGAAATGACGATAGCAGATTCGCTTTTTCTTTGCTAGACTTGCTGTTTGAGATCATGGCACGAACAAAATCTCCAGCGAGGAAGCGGATCGGGGTTGGTGCTGAGGTCCGCGTAATCATGCCCGGAGAAACGGGTGTTGTAATTCGACTTGATCACGAACCAACTGTCCTCGGCGAGTATTGGCATACTGTTAAAACGGCGAGCGGAGAGCGCCATGAACCCGGCTCCAATCTTGAAGGCATTCCGCGAGCCGTAACGAACAGCGAATCCGAGGCGGGAAACAAGATGGCTGCTTACGACGAAGCGTTGGCTCAACTAATTCTTTTAGCGCTTCAAGAAGTGTTCCCTATAAAGCAATCCGATGCCGAATTGAAAGCCCGTCCACCGTTCATTGAGATACCGGAAGTGCAATGGTTGCTTGCTCTAGATGCTCTGCTCAAGCTCGGAATGATCGACGGTAAGGCACTCCGAGCAGGGTACCAAGCCACTCTTCACGCGGCTGCGAACTTGGAGATCACGCCGCTAGGGAGACAAAGTCTAGCCGCCACAGGCGCACAAAGAGAAACCGTTCTTGCAAGGCACGCGGCTTCCCGACCGAACGCGATGATTCTCGTCACAATAGGCGGTGAATGTTGCGAAGCGGAATTTCTAGGCGCGGGAGACTCTGGAGGTCGTGACGGAGTCCTATACCGTTTCCGATTGAGAGACTTGCTCAGGGACCGAGGCGAGCGACTAGTTTCCATCTTCCGCACGGGAACGGAGCGGGTATCTATGGAGAATTATGATGCTCGCATTGCAAGTGTGAGATTGAACGTGCTGCGTAGAGCCTTTGACTCAGGTGCCTTTAGCTTTGACAGTCCTGTTGATGATGACCGATACCACGAACTACGTCTGAGAGTGACGGATTTTCAACCGCAGAAGAAGGTGGACGACGAGACGATTCGGCAGTTCATAAAATTCGGTGCTTACTGTTTGGCCTTTAAGTTCGCTCCGAGCAGGCCGAACGTGTTTGTGGATTTCGACTGCCCGGAGGACTTGGACTATCTTGGGGTCAAGTCGGATGACATAGGGCGAAACATCTGGTTCCTGACGGAGAAGGACTATCTTCGATCATCGTCTGCTGCTACCTATGGTCGCCCCTTAAGGTGTTCTCCCACGCATATGCTGATCGACGAAATCGAATCAGGAAACAATGTTGACTCGCCTCAACTGATAGGAGCGACTGTGACACAAACCTTCCACCTGCATGGCCCCAATTCGCGTGTCAACATGAACAGCACCGACAATTCGTTGAACGTCGCCTCGGTATCAAACGACAAGACGTTCGTTCAAATGCGGGAAGCTGCTCAATCTATCTCGGACGAAGTGGCGCGTGCAAAGATACTTTCCCGCCTTGATGATCTAGAGGGCACCGGAGGGTCAAGCGGGTTTCTGTCTGCATATCAGACTTTCATGTCGGTTATCGCGGACCACATGACCGTGTTTGCGCCTTTCCTCCCGGCGCTGGCGCAAATGCTCACACCCCGTTAAACGAATAGCCCTCGAAACCTTCCTCGGCGGGTGGCCGCGCCTTAATTCCGAAAAACGCCTTTGGGTGCCCATCCTTCGACGCAGCGCGCATTTTGAGCGTTTTTTTCATCCCGGTCGCTTCTACCGGAGCGTCCGGGTGCTCAGGCCTTCAAGAAAGATTGCACGTCAATTCCTGTCTCGCGAAGGATCGCCCGGAGTGTGCCCTCCGCGAGATCTCCGGTGTGATGAGGGATGGTGACCTTTCTTCCTGTTTGTGAATGGCGCCAGATCTCATGACTGCCGGGGCCTTGACGGTCGAATTGAAAACCGAAAGTGCGAAGCCGGCGTACAACCTCGCGGTAAGAAAATCCAGATAAGCGTCCCATCAGGAGACGGAGACAGGGATACGGAATTCGCGGTTGGCGCGGCGCTTGCTGCGGAAGACAGGCGGAAGCGGGTCTCCGTGCTCGCGGCAAGATTCCACAATCTTACGCGCGACCCCTTGCGCAATCTCGACGGTTTCCGAGATGCTCCTGCCTTCGGCCACCAGTCCTGGTACGTCCGGGCTGGTGGCTAAGTAGCGGCCGTTTTTCAGGCTTTCGACACGAATTCGAATAGCCGCTTCTTCAACTTCGGTCACATGTTCTTGGCGTTTCATCGTGGATTAACGCTCGTTGGATATCATACCAGAAGGGAAAGGCTCACGCTGGCACTGTAGAGCGAGTTTTAGCGCGTCCGCAAGATTCGCTTTAGCCTCTTCGATGGTTTCGCCTTGCGAAATCGCGGCAGGAAACTCTTCCACAAAACAAGTATAGCCGCCCTCTTTGGCGGGTTCATAAACGGCTGTCAATTTCACGCCTTTAGATTATCATACCTACTAATGGCGGGTGGCCGCTCCTTAATCCGAAAGACGCCTTTGGGTGGCCCATCCTTGCCGGTTTGTTTTTTGCCTGCCCTGCTTGCCGCAGGCAGGCTGCGGCGGGCAGGCACCTCCGCCCCATCCCGCTGCTCTTGCGGGATGAACGGTGGGGCTGCTTTTCGCTAGCCTCTTTCTTTGAGGATTTGCCGGTCGTTTCAGTCAGGGCAGGGCAAAGAAGGGCGGAGTTTGCCAGAGGCGAGGGCGTCGAGGGCGCGGAGGCGGGCGGCGAGTTCGGCGCCGGTCAGGCGGCGCTCGCGGTAGAGGCGGCGGAGAAAATCGTCGGCCGGCTTTTCGCCTTTCCGCACGTTGCACTCCATGCAGCTCGAGACCAGGTTGCGGTAGGAATTGCACCCCGACCGCGCTTGCGGCATGACGTGGTCCAGGCATTGCACCGTCGGCGTGGTCCGGCGCAAACAATAGAAGCATTGGCCGCGCTCGCGCGCGTGGATGGCCTTTCGCAACGGCTTCTTCTGCAGAAAGTCGATGTCCTCAAGGCTGAGCGCCGCGCGGGCGCTCGAGCCTTCTTCATTTCGGGCGGACAGGTTTTCGATGCCATTCAGCCTCACGGCGCGAATCTCGCCGGGTAGGCGCACCGCCACGACGTGCCCCGTTTTGCTGCGTTGCACCACGCGCAAAGCACCGTGGGTGACGAGACGGCGCACGGCGTCACGCGTTGGTCCCGGGGATAGCCGGATATTGCGGCCCAGCCCCAGAATCGAAAACCGGAAGCGGAGTTTTCCTTCCAGGCGGCTATGCCGGAGGAGATGCGCATAGACGGTGCGCTCGATGACGGACAGGCGCAGGCGCGGCGCGAGTTGGTCTTCCAATTGTTTCCAGACAAGTTCGGCGTTCGGTTTCTTGATTTTCATAGTTAGATCCAGCTAAAGACAGCTTTAGTAGGGGCACGATATATCGTGCCCTTACTTGGGACGCGCTAAAGCCCGCTCCTACAAGGATTTGGGACGATCAGGACCTGAGATGTCGCGGGAGAATGCGGCGCAAAAAGAAAAAGGGCGAAACCGCGGTCTGGCCGCAGATTCACCCAAGAGTTAGTGTACCACAACTCAAACACTTTGCAAGGGCTAATTTCAGGAAATTCTATGTGCCTGGGCCACGGAACACGGATCACGCACGTCTTAGCCTTGCAATCCCCAAGCTATCCTTATTGCTGTGTATCTAGCAGGTTGCTAAAGAATGCCTTAGATTGTCATTCCGAGCGAAGCGAGGAATCTGCTTTTTCCAAATTTGCCGGAAAGCAGCAGATTCCTCGTCGCCTGCGGCTCCTCGGAATGACACCATTTCGTGCTTTTCAGCATCCTGCTAGGTGGATACGCCTCAGAATCAGCAATTCCCAAACTCCCGCGAAAGCCGTATCTTAATTGTAGTGATTAAGCGCTGAAGACCATGATTCCGGCTTGTTTCAAAATTCGTGATTTGACCATCCGCTCCCGCGCAGGTTCGTTGAAGCCACCGGCTTTCGATGCCCCAGAGGGTCGAATGGACAAGTCTATCTGAGACTCATCAACGCGGTGCTTAGTCCAGCGTCACTTCGTCGCCGATGCGTATGAATTCAGGCTTGAGAACTGAGCAGTCGAGTGACATTTCCCCCTCAAGCTCTCTCACAATACGTTTGAGTACGCTGATGTCTTGCTCTTGCGTATCGGGATCCCATGTAGTCATGACGCATCGAGGACGAAGACGTTGCGCGTGGATAATGAGCGAACCAATTTTCAGATTCCGACCGGGCCAGGTTCGCTCTGCAAGACCTTCAACTCCGCCGATGATGATATTGGGGCGGAGCCGGCGCCCATCAAATTGCATGTGGTGAATCGCGCCGTCCGTGGCGACGGATAGAGGCAGAACGTCAAACCGCTCGGGGCCCTCGTAATAGAGGAGCGTCGCAGCTGGTCCGGCCGCAGCGCGGATAAGGTCCAGCGCCTCAGGTGCGTTCCATTTGAATTCGTTGATCCGAGGCTGGCCGTCCTCGCCGAGAGAGCCCTTTAGAGCCAGCAGTTTTGGATGACTGCGCGAGGTAATGACTCGCCCAGCTGGCCCTCGCACGAGTACCAATCGATCGCCAGTGAGGCCGAGTTCTCCGACCGAACTTTCTTCGACACGTTCACCGCCTAACGATTTCACCGGATACCGCCACAGCTCTTTGACATACATCGAAGGCTCCCTGCACTCAGAGGATGCGGCGCTCCTCGTTAGCGATCGGAGCATCGTTGATGCTGGCGATGCGGCGGCGCATCAAGCCGTTCTCATCAAACTCCCAGAGCTCCGTCCCGTAGGAGCGATACCACTGGCCCTTTTCGTCGTGCCATTCATACTCGAAAGAAACTGCGATGCGGTTCTCGCGAAAGCCCCACAGTTCCTTGCGCAGCCGATAGTCGAGTTCTTTTGCCCACTTGCGGCGGAGGAAAGCCTTGATGGCTTCGCGCCCTCGAATGAACTCAGCGCGGTTGCGCCAGTCCGAATCCTCGGTATAAGCCAGCGCGACGCGTTCCGGATCGCGACTGTTCCAAGCGTCTTCCGCGGCCTTAACTTTTGCTAAAGCCTTTTCGAGCGTGAAGGGCGGCGTAATCGGTGTGCCCATGGACTCGGTCCTTTCGAAGGGTAATTGCTGCGACGAAGCCGACAGACGGGTCCTGCCTCAGTGGCCGCGTGGCCGGTTTCTTCGTCAGACAACCACGACGATTTTTCCGTTTGCCTGATTCGATTCCATGAGGCGATGCGCTTCCTGGATTTCCTGGAAAGGGAAGACGCGAGCGGGCTTTGCCTGGTAGACGCCCGCGGCTGCGCGATCGACAATGGACTGAAATGGAATTTCCGGCAACGGAAATTCGGGCGTCCCAAAAACGAAGCTGCCAAAGAAACTGAAGTGCACTCGGCTCGGCGTGTGAGCCAGGGGATGGAACGACAGCATCGGAGCGAGACCGCCGAGGAAACCAGCCATACAAACGCGTCCATCCCGGCGGACAGCAGCAAGGGAGTCCAATAAAGTGCTGTTGCCGACGAGGTCGAGCACGGCATCAATGCCGTGAGGATAGGATTCGCGGATGCGCTGAGCAAGAGCCGGGCTTTCCAACAAGGCGCGGCTTGCGCCTAGCGCTTCGAGCCGTGCAAAGCGAGCAGGATTGCGGGTGGTTGCGAGCACTATGGTGCCCGCGTGCACAGCGATGTTTACGGCAGCTTGGCCGAAAGCGGAAGTGGCCCCGCGGACAAGCAATGTCTGGCCGGGTGAAAGAGCCAAGTTGCCATGAAGGCAGGCCCAAGCGGTTGCATAGGACTCGGGGAGGGCTGCGAGTTCTTCCCAAGGAAGCTCGGTCTGGACAGGTACAACGTTGGAGGATGGCACTCGCGTGAATTCCGCGTAGCTGCCGTTGATGGTGCGCCCCATCCCGCCCATGAGGGCCAGAACTTTTTGCCCTGGGGCGAACCGTCCGCCGGGATCCGCCTTGACGAGGCCGGCGCATTCTATGCCGCTGACCTTGGCGGCCTCGGCCCATTCTCCTTTCCGCATGTGCGTTTCGGCATGATTTATACCAAAAGCTTTGACTTCAATGAGCACGTGGCCGGTCTGCGGCTCGGGAGTGGGGAACTGCTGAATCCGGAGTTCCTCCGGTCCACCAAATTTTGTGATGACGACTGCGCGCATGGCTTATCTCCGTGGAATGCTGCTTACTTCGCGGCAGCACCAGTGCCGCGCGCGCTGGCCTGCAGGAAGCGGTGGATGTGTTGAGCGATGGCGTCGCTTTCGGATTCGAGCGCGAAGTGACCTGCGTCGAGCAGATGCAACTCGGCCTTGGGCAGATCGCCCTGGAACGCTTTAGCGCCTTCCACGGTGAAAAACGGATCGTGGATTCCCCACACAATTAATGTGGGTGGCTGGTGCTTTCGGAAGTACGCCTGCCATTCGGAGTAAAGCGCAACGTTTGATGCGTAGTCATGGAAAAGTTCGAGCTGCACCGCATCGTTGCCGGGGCGATCCAGGAAGAGTTGATCGAAAGTGTAAGAATCAGGACTGATCTTCCCCGGATCCTTCAAGCCGTGGGTGTATTGAAACTTCGTGGTCTCCGCACTCAAGAAGGCACGAACTTGCTTCTCCGTTTCGGCGGTTCGAGTTTTCCAAAGAGCCCTGAGCGGCTCCCAGGCGGGGCTAAGACCTTCCGCGTAGGCATTGCCGTTTTGCACGAGGATGGCGTCAATGGCCTGGGGATTTCTGCTGGCGATGCGGAAACCGACGGGAGAGCCGTAGTCCTGGACATAGATGCTGAATTCTTTGAGTTGTAAGGTTTGGAAAAGCAGGGCTTCGACGATGGCGCTCAGATTGTCAAAGGTGTAGCTGAATTCCGACGTGGTGGGCTGGGCGCTGTAGCCGAAACCGATGTAGTCCGGCGCGATGATGTGGAAGCGGTCCGCGAGCCGCGGGATCAACTCGCGGAACATATGTGACGAGGAAGGGAAACCGTGCAGCAGCACAACGGTTGGGGCGTCTATCGGACCCGCCTCGCGGTAGAAAACCTCAAGACCTTTGACGGAAACGCGATGATAAGTGGTCATAGTGGATTACCCTTTGCTGATGTGTTCTCGCCCCTAGCGAGCAGTGGCCGACAGCGCTTTCACGACCGGGAAGTCGATATCCACCTGGAAGGCCATGTTGAAGTAGTTGGTAAAGATGTTCAGAGCCGTCAAGGCCACCACTTCGGCGATCTCCCCGTCCGTGAGCCCGCCTTTACGGGCGGCTTCAACGTCCAGTTCGCTAACTGCTCCGTGCCTCTCGATGACAAGACGGGAAAACTGCAGAGCCGCAGCGGACTTGGAGTCCGTGGAACGTGCCCGGCGGCTGTCTAGAATTTCCGCTTCGTTCAATCCTACCAGCTGGCCGATTGTGGAATGAGCGGCGAGGCAATAGTCGCAGTGGTTTGCTTCAGCAGTTCCCAACGCAATGCGTTCCCGGATTTTGGCATTCAGGCTGCCTCCATCCAGGGCGCTGCTGAATCCGATGTAGGCTTCCAAAACTACTGGTGAATTGACCATGACGCGAGTCATATTGGGTACCAGGCCAAGCTTCTTCTGTACGGCCGTGAGAAGTTCGTGCGCTTTGCCCGTGGAATGTTCGGGATTAACAATGGGAAGACGAGCCATTTTGAGTCTCCTTAGCATCTAAGTTTACGTAACCTCTAATATAGCAGTTTTAGAGGTTACTACTTTAGACGTCGGAATTTGAAAAAGGTTTCATTTATTCGTATTATTTTGAGGTCCTATGCCCACTTTCTTGTTTGTTGCCAATGATCCGTCGTTAGACTTTGTAAACACAGAGGTTGTCCTCGCCGGGGTGCGCACCGATCTATTCCTGAACTTCGGGGACCTTACCCAGTGGTTCGTACAGGCAAACCTGGCTTCGATGTCCGAGATGCAAAAGTTAGCAAGAATGTGGGCGGACACGTCAGACGCCAAGGCTGCGCTTCAGGGGGCCCGTGCTCTGCGAAGTGTTGTGCGGAACGCCGTGGAGCGAGTCGCGCGAACTGGGCGCATACCGAGCGACCTCGCAGGTGTGCTAGGGAAGGAGTTACAGCAGCCACGCCTCGCGACGGATGTTGTGCGTTCTCAAGGGAGATTGAAGACGGATCCTCATTGGATACTGGAAAAGCCTCGGGACCTTTTGGTCCCGGTAGCACATTGTGCTGCCAACTTCTTCGCTACGGCGGACTACCCAGCTCTCCGCAAATGTGAAAATCCCAAATGCATCCTTTGGTTCTACGACAGCAGCAAAAATCATAGTCGTCGCTGGTGCAGTATGGAATTGTGTGGCAATCGGGCGAAAGCTGCTGCCTTCCGCGAGCGGCTTTGATTGTCGGACCCACACTGACGCACCCCATTGGGCCCCCTGCTCGGGGGTGGAACTCACTTGAAGGCTTCGTCTTCGCGGAAATACGTAATGGCCAGGCCGTACGGAGGGATGGGGTACAGTCTCTTCGTGTCGTGGAAACTCAGGTCATTGGGTCCCGCAATCAGCAATTCCCAAACTCCCGCGAAAGCCGTATCCTAATTGTAGTGATCAAGCACTCAAGACCATGATTCCGGCTTCTTTCAAAATTCGTGATTTGACCATCCGCCCCGCGACCATCCTGGCGCCCATGGCGGGCGTGACCGACACGCTCTTTCGCCGCGTCATTCGCGGACTGGGTGGGTGCGGGTTGCTGATGACGGAGTTCACCAGCTCCGAGGGCATCACGCGGAGCGCCAAGAAAACGCTTCGTTATCTGTACTTTCAGGAAGACGAGCACCCCATCACGGCGCAACTGTTTGGAGCCAACCCCGCGGTGATGGCGGAAGCTGCCAAGATGGTCGAAGACCTCGGCTACGACGCGGTGGACATCAACCTCGGCTGCCCGGCCAAGAAAGTGGTGAAGTGCGGCGGCTCGGGACTTTTGCGCGAACTTGGGTTGCTTGAAGATATTTTCCGTTCCGTGCGCGCCGCGGTGCGCATTCCGGTGACCATCAAACTGCGCGCGGGATGGGATGAGAACTCCATCGTCGCAGTGGACGTCGCGAAAATGGCAGAGGCCCTGGGCATGGAAGGCGTAGCGGTCCATCCGCGAACGCGCGCGCAGGGCTACACCGGCAAAGCGGACTGGGGCCTTATCGCCGCCGTGAAGCAAGCGGTGAAGATTCCGGTCATCGGCAACGGCGATATTCAAACTCCGGAAGACGCTGCGCGCATGGTTCGCGAAGCGAATTGCGACGCGGTGATGATTGGCCGCGCCGCCGCGACCAATCCCTGGATCTTTTTGCAAATGCTGCAATTCAGCGAAACCGGGCGCTACGACCAGCCCACGGAAGCCCAGCGCTACCAGTTACTTTCTGGCTACTACCAGCAAATTACCGCTGCGAACCTGCCCGATGGTATAGGCAAAATGAAGCAGTTCGCATGCTGGTTCAGCCATGGCGTGGGAAACGGCGGCGAGCTTCGTAAAATCGTGCACGCGGCGAAAACATCCAGCGAAGTCTTGGAAAACGTGGAACGTTTTTTTGGGCAGCGCGCCGCGGTCGCCAGAAACGTTGACCGCTCTGCGGTCACCAGAATCGAGGACGCAACTTATGGTCCCGCTAATTCAGACCGCCTCGAAGCAGAGGTCGGAACGTAGAATCGCCGTGCGCTTGCCGCTGCAGGTGAAGGGGCGCGACCGCCGCGGTGTTATCTTTCAAGAAGAAACTTCCAGCGAAAACCTTTGCCGCAATGGCGCCGCGTTCCGCACGCGCTTCGATGTCGCCATTGGCTGCGACCTGGAAATCCGCATCCCGCTCTCGCACTACGCCTCGCGCCGTGACGAAACCGATTTCGCCACGCATGGCCGCGTGGTGCACATCGCGGAAGCGTCCGGGCCGGGCGAAAAGCTCGTGGGCGTACAGTTTATCGGCCCGCGCTTCCAGCGCGTATTCCGCTCGGAATCCGCCGCCTAATTTTCGTAATTATTCTTGCCTTCCTCTTTCCGTGCCATGAGGAGTTGGTCGTAGGCGTCCCGCCGGGTCAGTCCTCTCTCCTTTGCAGCCAATTTTAGCGCTTCATTGCGGTCCAGCTTGGCTTGATGCATAAGTTCTTCGACGCGCGCGGCCAGGCTTTGGCTGGAGTTGGCGAGTATGCGCGAGTCGGCGTTATTGGCCGCACCGATTAGGAGGGTGATTTCGCCGCGGGCAGGGCGTTCTTCCAGAGAAGTTACGAGTTCGGAAAGGTTTCCACGGCGAAACTCTTCGTGCAGCTTGGTGACTTCGCGGGCGAGGCACGCGGGACGCTCACCTAAAATCTCCAGCGCATCGCTGATGCATTCCGCAATTCGGTGCGGCGCTTCATATAAAATGATGGTGCGGTCCTCGATGCGCAAGCGTTCCAGGGCGCGCCGGCGTTCGCCGCCGCGCGAAGGCAGAAAACCGGCAAAGAGAAATTCTTCGTTGGGCAAACCGGAAGCGGAGAGCGCCGCCAGCAGCGCGGAAGGCCCGGGCACCGGCACGACGGGAATCTTGTGACGCACGCACAGGGTGACCAGGCGATGGCCGGGGTCGGAGACCAGCGGCGTGCCCGCATCGCTGACGAGAGCAATCTTTGCGCCTTGCTCCATGGCCAGGACGAGTTCCGGAGCGCGGGTCATTTCATTGTGTTCGTGATAGCTGACCAGGGGCTTCTTGACATCGTAGTGATTCAACAATTTCAAGGTGTGACGCGTGTCTTCACAAGCAATCTGGTCCACTTCCCGCAGAATGCGGACCGCGCGGAAGCTCATATCCTCGAGGTTTCCGATGGGAGTACCGACCAGATACAAGCAGCCGCCGAGGGTCTCTGCTGAGTTGACCCCGAGCCGCTCGGGGTCACCAGAAGCATTGTGTTCTGGCGCGCGCGAAGACTTGCTGGCGCTCATAGCGCCGTCCGGGGAGCTGCAGGAGCCCATGTTATACTTTTAAGATTAATCGCCATCGAGGAGGGTGTTCTGTGCCCCTGTACGAGTACAAATGCTTGAAGTGCGGCCGCACGACGGAGAAGATCGAGAATGTTTCCGGGCCGTACTTGAAAAAATGCCCGCACTGCGGCGGCAAGCTGGAAGCACTGATCTCGGCGTCCTCCATTCAATTCAAGGGTTCTGGCTGGTACATAACGGACTACGCGGCTAAGAAATCCGGCAGCGGCGCCAGCGCCTCGGAAAAATCTTCCGATGAAGCATCCGATAGCAAGAAAACAAAGGACATGAAAGAGAGCAAGGAAACCAAAGAAAGCAAGAGCGAAAGCTCCAAGGATTCGTCCGCGAAAGAAGCACCCGCTAAAGAGAAGAAGAGCGAAAAGAAAAAGTGATGGCTCGCGCCTAGCGGCCGCACGGTAATACGCTGAGTCACTCATGAGCTATAGTTTCAAGGTCTTCAAATAGCCGCGAAACGCCTCGCCGAGTTCCGGATTCAGCAGAGCAAGTTCCACCGTAGCCTTCAGGAAACCCAGCTTATCTCCCGCGTCGTAAGAAATCCCTTCATAGATGTAGGCCCACAAACCCTGTTCCTTGGCAAGAATGCGCATGGCGTCGGTCAGTTGAATTTCTCCTCCCGAGCCGGGCTTGGTGCGTGCCAGGCAATCGAAAATGGCGGGCGGGAGGACATAACGCCCGGTAATCGCAAGATTCGAGGGTGCGGTCCCCGGCTTGGGCTTCTCCACAAGATCGTGGATGCGCAGAAGGCGTTCGCCGAACGGTGGTTGTGGCGCGGGCTCACCGGCGACAATTCCGTAGAGATGCGTCGTATCCCTCGGTACTTCTTCCACGGCGACGGCGCCAACGCCGGTGGCTTCGTAAACGTCGATGAGTTGCTTTGTGGCGGGATTGGGTCCCGGAATCAGGACATCGCCCAGGAGTACGGCGAAGGGTTCGTCACCGACCAGATCACGGGCGACGAGCACGGCATGGCCGAGACCAAGAGGTTCTTTCTGTCGCGTGTAGCTGACCTGAACCATGTTACTGATCTTGCGGACCATCTCGGCTTCGTCTTTTTTTCCGCGCTCCTCCAGGAAACGCTCGAGCAGCGGGGAATTGTCGAAATGATCCTCGATGGAGTTCTTGCCCTTGCCGGTAACGATGATGACGTGCTCAATGCCGCTGGCGACGCACTCTTCCACGACGTATTGAATTTGTGGCTTGTCCACGACAGCGAGCATTTCCTTGGGTTGCGCCTTGGTGGCCGGCAAAAAGCGCGTGCCCAGCCCAGCGGCAGGCAAGACCGCCTTGCGAACTTTTTTGTGAGCAGCAGGATTCGCTGATGGTTTGGCTGGATCGAGGGTCATGGATTTAGGATGAACTGGATTTTGCGCAGCACTCCTGCACAGTAGCCGGGCAGTTGCGGTCTTGTCAATGCGGCGAGTCGGACTAGGGTATCGTCTGCTGTAGACCCGCCACTACCTGTCTGGCAGATTGCAGACTGATGGGGTTGCGTGTACATTATCGGCCGGCCGGGAAGTCAAAATGGAAATCCCGGCTGGTGACCAACCTTTTCGGTGATTTTCCGAATCTAACAACATGGAAACCGTAATAAGGAGGAACCCGGCATGAGCAGGAAATATTGGGCCTTTTTTGCCATACCCTTTGGATTCAGTCTCCTTTTAGGAGCACCGATGAATTCGGCTCCGGCATCGCAGGGTGCAAAGAGTCAGCGCGATGAGGACAAGATGGCCGCGAATCTCACTCGCGAAGTGCGCCATCAATTGGTGATGCTGCCTTATTATTCGGTGTTCGACAATCTGACGTATTCCGTCGAGGGAGACAAGGTGACGTTGAGCGGCCAAGTCATTCGCCCTACGCTGAAGTCGGACGCGGAGTCTGCGGTAAAGAGCATCGAAGGCGTCGCGAGTGTTGTAAACAATATCGAGGTGCTGCCGCTTTCACCAATGGACGATAACCTTCGCCGGGCGGTGTATCGAGCGGTTTATGGCGATGCCTCGTTACAGCGCTACGCAGTGCAGGCCGTGCCGTCGATTCACATCGTTGTGAAGAACGGCAATGTAACGCTGGAAGGTGTCACCGACACCGAAAGCGACAAGAATCTTGCGAATTTGCGAGCCAGCGGCGTGCCGAATGTGTTTAACGTAAAAAATAATCTCGTCGTCGCAAACGAGAAAGCGAAGTAGCCGAAGGTCCTTCACGCCGCGGTTAGCGGCTCTCAAAATGGAAGATGTCCACAACAATATTGGTCCTGCGATTTAGCAGAACCAGGTGTCCGCCGATGACTACATGAGCGCAGTCGGGAGGGGGAGGAGGTAGCCGTCGTTCGAGCTCTTCAGGACAGGGCTGGAGGCGTTTCTGGAGTCCCGGCGGAAGCGTCCCGCGGCGAACAAGTTGCCTTTCCAGGCCGGGGGGTAACCGATCCTTCTTCGCGAGCCCGGGAGGAAGTTGGTCCCGATGGTCGCCATACCAGCCGCGGATAACATCGCGATCGCGACCTCTATAAAACTGGGCGTCCTGGTCGTCATCGTTGCCGTGTTTGTCGTGGCCTTTGCCATGACCATGGCCCTGACTCTGTCCTTGTGCGAGCGCGATGCTGCCGCTGGAGAGAAGTATCGTTAATGCGGTGGCCGCAGTCCATTTTCCTATTTTCATGGCAACTCCTATTTAGGGGGGCTGAACGTCAGTCTAGGACGGAAGCAGAGGCGTTGCAATCCAAAATTGATGATCTATTTCTTGTCTGTGGCGCGCAAAACGAGCCTGATGAGCACTTCTCCAAGCACACGTAAATCCGGCCGTTCTGGATAGGACGAGAAAGGGGGCGAGGGCAGAGGTATCGCCCCGACTCAAGAAGCGCTGCTCCAAAGAGCGGAGGAACTAGGAACTGCTCTCGTTTAGGTCATCCGACGCTTGCTTGTTGGCCCTCTTTGCCTCCGCCTTGGCGTCGGCGTCAGGCGCAAAGCCTGCGATCGCCTTACCGAGGTTCACAGCGCCGCTGCCGGTTACTTTCGCCTTGAGGGCGTCGAAGCCGCCGGGGATGTTCAGATTCTTCGCTACGTGCGCTGCAGCAATGCACTGGCCGATGTTCTTGAAGCCGCTGCAAGCGGTTGCCGCGTCCTGGCCCGTAAGCTTTTGGATTTTGCCGCCAATCGCGGGGTTGTGGCTCAGGACGTCGCTCGGCGAACCGTGCATGTCGGTATGCGCCGTGGCGCCAGGTTCATGGGACCCGCTCATACCGGAGTTGCCACCGGGTCCGCGTCCCGAAGGCGGTCCACCGGGGCTTGGATGCGGGTGCTGAGCGAAGGCTGGAACGCTGTAAGCGAGTGCTACCGCCACGACCAGAATCAGAGTCGAACGTTTCATGTTGTTCCTCCTTTTAACGGGCTGGCGGGGACACGGCAGGGTTTTTTGCTGCCCGGACCAAGGGATTTCCCTTTGGTTTTTGGGATGCAGCAAATGTTGGCGGGGTTGCAAGGTCCCGTCCCTGGCCGGCGGCGGCTTCGCACTATAGCGCGATGTGCTAGCATCTTGAAAGAAGGTCGCGTAGTGAACATGAGTAGGCCATGAGCGTACGAATCCTGGGAATCGAATCTTCGTGCGACGAAACAGCCGCGGCGGTGGTGGCGGACGGACGCGAGATTTTGTCCAGCGTGGTGGCTTCGCAGATAGACATCCATCGCAAATATGGCGGCGTGGTGCCGGAGCTGGCGTCGCGCGAGCACTTGCGGCAGATTGTGCCGGTGGTGCGGGAAGCAATTGCGCAAGCTGGTATGCAATTAACTGAGGTGGATGCCATCGGCGTGACGCAGGGTCCGGGGCTGGTGGGCGCGCTGCTGGTGGGCATAACCTACGCGAAAACGCTCTCATCGTCGCTCGGCAAGCCGCTGGTTCCCGTGAATCACCTGGAAGGCCACGTCCGGGCGGTTTTTCTGGAAGCGCACAAGGCAGGACGCGTCCCGCGACTCCCCGCGGTGTGCTTGATCGTCTCCGGCGGGCACACGGTTCTGTATGAAGTGCAGGCAGAGAATCCGGAGGATGTGAGCGGAATCTTTCACTACCGGAAGCTGGGGCAAACGCGCGACGATGCCGCCGGAGAAGCTTACGACAAGGTTGCAAAACTTCTCGGCCTCGGCTATCCGGGCGGCCCGATTCTGGACCGTTTGGCGGGGATGGCCGGCGCGGCTGCAGCCCCGGTGAAGTTTGGGCCGACCAAGACGCGAGGGAATCCGCTGGATTTCAGCTTCAGCGGATTGAAGACGGCGGTGCTCTATCACGTGCGAGAACGGGCGGATTACGCGGCGGAAATCCAGGCGCGCGGGGAGGCCCTGGAGCGTGGGGAGAGAAAATTCGAGCAATTATTGGCGCTGTGCAGTCCTGTGACTCTGGCGCTGGTTCGTGAGTTTCAGAATGCCGTGGTGCGCGATCTGGTGGAGCGCACGATGGCCGCGGCGGAAGCGCTGTCCGTCAAGAGCGTGCTGGTCTCCGGCGGGGTGGCCGCGAATAGCCAGTTGCGCGCGACATTTGAACGGCGCGGCGTGGCCGCGGGCGCCGAGGTTTACTTCCCGAGCCGCGCCCTGTCCACCGACAATGCCGCGATGATCGCCGCCGCGGCGTATTCGCGATTCCGCGCAGGCATGCTTGCCGGGAGCAGTCTGAACGCGGACCCAAGCCTTGCCTTGGCGTGAAGGGCAGGACAGAGAACGGAAAACTTAACGCAGAGTCACAGAGGACGCGGAGAAAAGGAAGAAGAGGGGGAGAAAACAAAAATGGCGGGCAACATTGCGTTGCCCGCCGGAGGAGCGAAGAGTAAGGGCTATTCGAATTTTTCCTGCAGCACGGGGAATTGAAGTTTTGCCTTGGCCAGAGACTTGACCACCACGGCCTCGGCATTTTCCGGCGAGGTGTTGCGAGAGGTGGCCATTTCACTTACGAGAAGATACTTGGCGCGCTCGAGCATTTTCTTTTCACGGAAAGAGAGAGGTTTGCTGCGGCTGAGAGAAACCAGACTTTTCAGGACCACCGCCACTTCCAGGAGGGAACCCGTGCGCATGCGCTCGGAATTTTCCTTGAAGCGATGCTTCCAATCGTGGTGAGAATTGAGTTTGCCCTTTTCGAGGAAGCCGAGAACTTTGCTGGCGTCATTGGAACGAATGACGCATCGAAGACCGACTGATTCAGCGTTGGATTGTGGGACCATGACGCGCAAACCGCTGGAGAGAATGCGAATCATAAAGTAACGTTCGGTTCTGCCGTTGAGTACTCCGTAGCTGATCTGCTCTACAACGCCTACACCGTGGTTTGGGTAAACGACCTTGTCGCCGATCTTGTAATCCATAAGCTTCGGTTGCCCCCTGGGTGGTACAAAGCGAGTCTACCGCGATGGATTGTGGGAGTCAAGATATATGCTGTGGAATCAGGGAGTTAGGGAAAAGTAAGTCCCAAGTTGGCACTCGAATTGCTCACACGCGAGGTGCAGCCGCCCGATTGGCGCTATTTATCAGGATTCCTGGCTCTGTTGACATCCTGGGTGAAACAATGCCGCCTTGTAGCGCCGGCGGCTCGCCGGCAATCCGACCGCCTTACCGTTAAGCGGAAAAACGCCGGCCAGAGGCCAGCGCTACAAGATCGAGCGGAGCAGAGTTCTTGCACGCCGTTGGCAAAGGATGCAAAAGAAAGGGAAAGCGCGGTCTGCTTGGGCGCGGTAGGTTACAATTTTACTCGTGTTCCTGCTGGCCATCGATACTTGTGATTCTCGCGGCAGTGTCGCGCTGCTGCGGGGTGAAGAGATGCTGCAGGTGATCCCGCATGAGTCCAACCAAGAGTATTCGGCGTGGCTGCTGCCTGCGATATCGCAACTGCTCGCGGGGGCGAGGCTGGAAATGGCGGATATCGAGGTTTACGTTATTGCCGCAGGGCCGGGCTCATTCACGGGCGTTCGAGTGGGGCTGACTACGGTTAAAGCATGGAGTGAGGTTTATGGCCGGCGAATCGCCGCCATTTCACGGTTGGAGGCGGTGGCGGCGCACGCCGGCCCGGAGGCGCGGTGGGTCGCCGCGGTTGTGGATGCCCAGCGACACCAAGTCTTTGCCGCGCTTTATCAGCAAGTGGGGGGGCGGCTGGAACGGCTTGAGGACGAGATGGTGATCGCCGCGGAAGACTTTGTTGCTTTGGTGAACCAGCGGGCGGCAGGGCATGTGGTGTCCTGGGTTTCGACGGACCCTGAATGCGTGCAAGAAGCGGAAGGATGGAGAGCGCGGGAAGGTTGCGGCGATACGATGCGCAACATTTCAGCCATCCTGGCTCCTGAGATTGGGAGAATTGGCAGCCGCAAAGCATCGCAGAATCAGCTTATCGACGCGCTCACATTGGACGCGAACTACGTTCGACGGTCGGATGCTGAGATTTTCTGGAAGCCCGCAAGGAACGCCGCGGTGAGGCAACCATGAGTGCGGGGGTCCGCGGCGAAGCGCATCGTGTGCGTGGGTTCCAGCCGGGTGATGTGGCGCAGATGGAGGAGATTGCGCGAAGCGCACCGGAAGCGGCCGGTTGGACGCGCAATGCGTTCAAAAGTATGGAGATGGCGGGAGAACGCGGATGGGTCATAGAGACAGAATCCCGGGTGACCGGATTTGTGGTTGTGCGAGTGGTCTTGAGTGAAGCGGAGATCCTGAATTTAGCGATCGAAGCGCCGCAGCGCCGTTCGGGGCAGGCCAGCAGACTGCTGGAAGAGGTCCTCATCACCTTGCGACGGGCGGGCGTGCAGCGGATCTTCCTGGAAGTGCGCGCGTCAAATGCAGCGGCCATCGCGTTTTACCAGCGACACGGCTTCGCCGAGATCGGCAGGCGCCCGGGGTACTACCGGGATCCGGACGAGGCGGCACTGTGCATGAAGAAAATACTAACAGGGTAGGACTACGTTCCTACTTGACGCCGGACAATTGCGGCGTTACCTTGCGCACATGTAGTAGCCCCACCCAATCAAGTGGCCGTCCCGTCAAGACCGGGATCTTCGATTTCGCGGCCACACCCAAGGAGGAGAAACGCATGGCGACCATGCAGCGAAACCCTCGGGACTTATTGCTTGAAACAGACGCCGATTACCAGCGTCTGGCAGAGCAGCACCAGCAGTACGAAGCGGAACTCCACAAGCTGACCCACTCTCCCTACCTTAGTTCGGAAGACCTCATCGAAGAA
>JBGOTL010000074.1:0-19228 GCA_041476465.1 Candidatus Acidiferrum sp.
AGCAACATCGACGCCCTCACCAAGCGCCATAACCACACTCCCAGGAAATGCCTCGGCTTCCAAACTCCCGCCGAGATCTTTTCCTCGCTACTGTTGCACTTGAAATGTGAATCCACACCCTCGCTGCGCTCGGGATGACAACTAAGGACAATTTTTCAGCAACCTGCTAGACAATTGATGGTGCAAACCACCCAAAGGGCTAGAAATTCAGAAGCTGACCAAGAGTTGGCTGGGAGGCCTGGACTCGAACCAGGATAGCCAGATTCAGAGTCTGGAGTCCTACCAATTGGACGACCTCCCAGCCGGGGAGAACGAAAAACGAATCGAAGCACATCCGGCTCTGCCGGCAGCCGCGATTCATCCTTTCTAATTTAATCGGGATTCGCGGAGACGTCAACCTGCCACACGAAAATGGAATTCTCCCGCGTCTACCGGGGGGTCTGCTGCGCGGGCCGCGAATCCGCGCCAGGAGAGGCGACGGGCACCATCTGGCCCTTGTGTATGGTGAATTCCTCGCCGCCCCAGGTAATGCGATTGGAAGCAAAGCTAGCCAACCAGATGCAGAAATGCAGCAGGTCGCGCAGCGGAATGAGCCAGAACTTTCGCCGCAGCACGGCATCGCCAACACCCCACACACCGACGGTCCAGGCCATAACAAAGCGGAGCAGGACGTAAGCAAGCAGGTAGGCACCGGCGATCCATCTTGCGGGGGCGACCAAGGCCGCCAGGATCGCCCAAGGCAATCCGTGAGTAAACAAGAGACCAACATAAGAAGCGGGACGGCAAAGCCGCACGGTTCGCGCCCAGCGCACCTGGTGTTCCCAGAAACTCCGCGCCGTCTGCGCGGGATACATGGTCCATACGATTTCGCGTGAGAGATGTACGGCTCCGCCAGCGTTTGCGATGCGACGGCCGAGTTCGTAGTCATCGGCGAGCACTCCCGCCATAGCTTCAAAGCCACCGATCCTGGCGAGCCATTTTTTAGTGGTGGTGATGGAAGCGCCGAGCGCAAAGCGAATACCTTCCGTCCAGGACGCCATGAGCACGCCAGCGAAGAAATCGCTGGATGCGCCAATGGCCTCGAGTTCCGCGCCCAGGTTTCTTTCCGTGATGCCGCGGTAGAAGCAGATGATTGCACCGGTGCGCTCGTCGGCAAGGGGAGCGACTACCTCACACAGATAGCGCGGTCCGACGCGCACATCGCCATCGCTGAGCACAAGAATTTCGTGTTGCGCTTCCGCAGCCAGGCGCGCCAACTTGTTAACTTTGCGATTGGCACCGAGTTCCTCCGCACCGATCAGAATGCGGATTTGGCGCCCGGGAAAATCGGCCTTCACGCGATTGATTATGCTAAGGACAGGATCCGATGCGTCATTCACGCCAAACAGTATTTCGTAGTGGGGATAGTCCTGGCGGCAAAAGCTGGCAAAGTTTTCATAAGAGCCGAAATCGACGCCGCGCACGGGCTTGAGCAGGCTCACCGGGGGCATAAAGTTCGGAAGAATTTGCGCGCGCTCGTTGCGGAAGAAGCGCACCGCCGCAATGGTCGCCAGGACGTAATAAACGAGCGGCGTTGCGGCGAGCACTAAGACGGTTTCGAGACAGAAATGTGAAAGATGAATCATTCCGGAAGATAGGGAGCTAACTGGTTTCCGCGACCCCTGCAGCTACTTTAGGGCCGCTCCTCGGGATGCGTCAAATCCGCTGCTTGCTCCGTGCTAGAGGCACGAGCGAGCCGCCTCGAACGCGGTAAGGATCGCCGCGCCAATGGACGGTATTGGAAAAAAAGCTGGCCACATAGACGCAGAAATTCAGGGCATCGCGCACCGGGACCAGCCATAACTTTTTGCGAACCACAGGATCACCGAGTCCCCATACGCCGATGGTCCAGGCGACCGCAAGCCGCGAAACCAAATACGATACAAAATACGCAGCGGCGACGCCACGCGAAGGAACGACCAGCGCCACGAGCAACGCCCATGGCAACCCGAAGGTCATGGCCAAGCTCAGATAGCCCGCGGGGCGGATATTCTTCAGCATGATGGACCAGCGCAGCTCATGCTTCAGGAAATCGTGCAATCTTTCGTTGGGGAAAACCATCCAGACGGGTTTGCGCGTCAGCTCGACGCGGAATCCGCGCTTGGCAATCTCATTGCCCAGGGTGAAATCATCGGAATGATGATTGACCATGGATTCGAAACCGCCAATCTCGGCCAGGCGCGTTTTTGTCGTGGCCATGGTCCAGCCAAGGGCGAAGTCCAGCCCTCCGAGGTTTCTTGCCACCAGCGTGCTCGCGGCAGAATCGGTTGGGACCCCGACGGCATCCAAATCGGCGGCGAAGCCACCTTCGGTCATGCTCCGGAAGAACGCGGTAACGCAGCCGACCTGGGGATCGGCAAACGGCGCAACAACGTCACGCAAATAATCTTCTTCGACGCGCACATCGCTGTCATTCACCACCAACAAGTCGTACTTCGCCTCCTGGACGAGCCGTACAAGGTTGTTCATCTTCGGGCTGACGCCGAGCCGTGCGACGCCGGCGATTAAACGGATCGCGCGCTGCGGAAATTCTCGCTGGAGCTTTTCGATCAAGGGAATCACGGGATCTTCTAAATCCCCGGCGGCAAAGACGATTTCGTATCCGGGATAATCCAGCCGGCAAAAGCTGGCGTAATTTTCGTAGGCTTCGCGATCGATTCCGCGCACCGGCTTGAGGATGCTCACCGGCGGAGTAAACGAGCGGTCCAGCGGAGGAAGCTTGCGCAAGCCGCGGAAGTATCGCCACCCGAAGCAAATGGCAAGGCAGTAGTAGACCAAGGGACCCAGGGCAGGCAGGAGAATCAGAAAGCGCAGTGTGGTGATCACGAGCGCGTTCGCTCCGCAACCCGAGATGAATTCCGAGTGGTGGGTCTCGTTATCAAGGCTTCCTCATCGCTTCCCCATCCTAGCGCGTAGATTCCCACATGCGTGGCTCATCGTTTGACTATTTTCGCCCGGCACGTTTCTGTCCAATCATCAAACCGCGGGGAGTTGGCAGCAGCACCATGGAGATGAGTCCTTCCCGTTCCAGCCGGAACGCCGCTTCACGCGCGATTTTGTAGTGGGAACTCGTGTCGTGCATGAGGATCAGCCCGTTGGGGCTGATCTGCGGGAGAAAGCGGCGTATTTCGTCCTCGCGAATGGGCAGGTGACTGTCGCTAAAGAATAGGTCGATGGTCCCTTCGACCTGCATCTCGAGGCTCGATTGGTTGCGCGCCTCAATCCATTGGGCTACATGGGATGCGTCGATTTGCTTTTTGGCTTTGGCGTACACCAGCGGATCGAATTCGCAGGTGATGATCTTTCCAAAACCGTTGGCCAGCAGGCCTTCCGCCATCTTGATGGTGCTGGCGCCAATGAACGTTCCGGTTTCAACGATCAGCTCTGGCTTAAGCGTCAGGATAATCTGCTTCAAAAAATCGAGGATTTCTATTTCCGCACTCATGGAATCCATCATGGTCCAGCGCCCCGGATGCGGACATTCCTGCGTGGGCGGCGTGTATTCCGGCTGTTGGATTTCTCCCTGCTGTTCAAGCCGCTCCAGAATATGATGCTCTTCCTTTTTTTTCAAAAACCGGGGCACAATCCAGCCAAGCAGCAGCCCGCCGGCCAGGATACTAGTGAAGCCGCCGCGAGAGGACAAATGTTGCCGCTCGATGGAACTCAGCACGATATCCGCGACGCCTGAAAGCACCAAAAATTCACCCAGGACAATGCCCGCGGGACGCTGAAACTGGTTCGCCCGTCTTCCTTCGCCCCAGAGATAGACAAATATCGCGATGCAAAAAATAATTTCGAGAATGGCAGGGAGTCGCGCGGTCAAATGCCAAAACAGCAGATTGGCAAATCCCCAGGGAACGGAAGCCAGGACCACAGCCGTGCTCAGAATATCGAAGTAAACCAGCGGCGAGGTCTTCACCGGATGAAGCAGGTTCATCCGGCGGCGGCGCAAATCGCAATAAATAGAAGCCGCGCCAGAGAGGAGTCCGCTGACGATGACAAGCATGCAATAATTGTCCCTGGTGGCAGGCAGTTTCCGTCCACCCACGCTATTTAAGACGGTCCAGTATGTTACCACCGCGTATTTTTTGCGGTGATGAAGAACCGAAGACGCATCATGATACATGCTGGACGATGGTTGCGCACAACTTGCTCCCGGCCGCGGTTTACCCGTGGAGCCGGCGCTGCCATTTCCGGCAGACAGCAAGCGAACGCCGCCGAAAAAACAAAGATCGATAAGAAGGGAGCTGCCAGTGTTTCGTAAGGTGGTGGCCCTGCTGAAAAAAATACCGGTGGACTTTGGCCAGTACGAGGTCCGGCATACCACAAAAGGAAAGCTCATTCTTCTTGGTCTGTTGGAAGACGGCCGCGGGAAAAAAGCGCTGGATTTGGGTTGCCGCGAACAATACTGGACACAGCAGCTCAAAGCAAAGGGCTATGGGGTCGTTTCCGTCGACCTCGAACCACAACACCAATCCGTCTTGCGCGTGGATGCCAACAATCCACTTCCGTTTGCGGATGAAACGTTCGATCTGGTCTGGTGCACCGAGGTTATCGAGCATGTGGTGAACCCGGCATTTACTCTCGGCGAGATAAATCGCGTCCTGAAGCCGGGTGGCAAGCTGCTTCTCTCCACACCGAACAGCGCATTTTGGGTTTTTCGGATGTTCCGGCTATTCGGGAAGGGTCCGGCGGAGATGCAGAATGAAGATCACAAGCAATTTTTCGGCTACGAAGACCTGCGGCGGCTGTTGCCAAGCGGCAAGCAGTACGGCTACTTCCCTTACCTGCTCTACAAGTGCACGCTGAGAAGTGGATTCTCACTGTTATCCCCAACCATTATTGTTGAGAATGAACGCACCCAGCGCGATGGGGCTCCGGTTCGCATGGCGAATGAATAAGCAGTGACGCAGCCATGGGCGCGGAGTTAGAAGCTTGCTACTTTCGCAACGGGAGGACGGTTGACGTACACACTTTTACCGCCGCTTGAAGCGACCAGATAAGTCCCCACTGGCGGGAGTCTTTTGGCCGCTTCCTCTGTTTGCTCCGAGGGTACAAACAAATACACACGTTGTGGACCCTGCCAAAGTTGCAGAAATTCCGGATCGGTCAAGAAAACGTCCGGCGCATCCGGATAATAAGACCCCGCTTCCAGATTGTGGCGGCGTCCGTTCCAGAGGAGAAGCCGGCGGTCTGTGTAGAAGGCTACGCTCGAGCCCAGGTCAAACTCCCCATACAACACCAGGGCATCGTCCGTCCGGATCTGTGGCAGCACTTTCTGCACCAACGGGCGCGAGGACAAATAGGGACTGAAAACGCCCAACGCGATATTGGCCGCAAACAGAAAAACCGCCATGGCCAGGGCGGTGCATATTGTGGCGGCGAGCGGACGATTCTTGCGCCGGAGCCACCAGGCCGTTCCGAAACCGAACAGGAAGGTCATCGCAGCCAGAGCCGAGGGGAGGCGCAGCGCTGCAAACGCCTGCGGGGTCAAATCGTACAGATGGGCCATCGAAACATCATAGAAATCCTTATCGCGTTCCTGGAGTAGAGAAGAGATGTCTCCTTTGACCTGTACCTTGGCGGAGATCCACAGCATGGTACCGAGCACGCCCGCGATCAGAGCGCCCAGAACGGCAAGTGCCGCTTGCGTGGCGCGCACCCATCGCTTCGCGCCTTGCTCCGCATGGGCAAGACCTAGGCCCAGAAGCATGGCGATAGCAGGCCAAGCGCCAAAACTGTAATACTCCATGCGCGATCCAAACGTCAGCGAAAAGAAAAGCAGAATAAATCCCGCCCAAATCACCAGCAGCAATCGTGCCTGGCCTTCGATCGACAGATTTTTCCAGGTTTTTGGATGCGGAATGAGCTTCCAGACTCCTGCGAGAAAAATGCTCCATGGAAAAAACCAGACAAGATGGGCCCCCAGCCAGATCCAGAGGGGCACGGCATCGTAATCTCGCGGATAGCGCGTGCCGATGGCGCGCTTGAAGTGTTCATTGATGAAGTAAGACCAAAAAAACGTTTTCGCGCGCAGGCTGGCGAGGATGTGCCAGGGCGCAGCGATCGCAAGAAAAATCAGCGTGCTGGAGACCAGGCGTAATTCCCTCCAGCGGCTCCAGCTCCTGGTTCCGAGGATAAAGATCCCGATGATCGCGACCGGAAAAATCATACCGACGAGGCCACGCGTGAGCATCGCAAGCGCCGTCAGCGCAGCGACGCCCCAATAGGCTTTGCGCGGATCCAGAGAACCGGTCCATCCGCGCAAAAAGAGATAAAAGATGGCCGTGAATTCCAGCGCATAAATTGCCTCTGGAATCATGATGCGGGTGAATAGAAAAAACCCCGCGGAAGTACAGACCGCCAGCCCGCTATACAGGCCTGCGCGGAAACCAAAATATCGCCGCGCAAACACATTGACCAGCAACACCAAACCGACCATCGCCAAGGCA
The DNA here is from genome assembly GCA_041476465.1 of Candidatus Acidiferrum sp. GTDB lineage: Bacteria > Acidobacteriota > Terriglobia > Acidiferrales > UBA7541 > Acidiferrum. The sequence continues at coordinate 6,492 of JBGOTL010000074.1, forward strand.
ACCGGCAGACGCGTGGAAAATTCATTCTTGCCAAGTACCGCATAGTTCAAGGCCACGGCCCAGTAATGCAGCGGAGCCTTGACCAGATAGCGGATTCCGTTCATGTACAAGATGACCCAGTCGTGACGCTGGAGCATTTCGCGTGAAACCATGGCATGGGAAGAATCGGCATCATCGAGAAGACCGGGGAAGCCCGCATTGCCGAGGTACACCGCGGAGGAGAGGAGCAGCAGGGTCAGTGCCACCCACGGAGGACTGCTGCCAAGTTCTTCGTGCAGCGGTTTTTCGGAGGCAGACATGGCTCGGGCACCGCGAGACTAACCAGCCGCGACGATCGCGACTCCGGCACACACCAGCAAAACGCCCGCCCAGCGCAGGCCGGAGATTTCTTCTTTCAAAATATATTTTGCGCCCAGCGTCCCCACCACGTAACTCAGCGCTGAAGCGGGAATCACCAGGCTAATCGGCGCCCAGGAAAGCAGGACCATCAGCAGATAAAATGAAAGCGCCATCAGCGGCACTCCCATCCAGAACCACCCGCTGCAGAACGCGCGGCCCAGAAAGACCAGCACAGGGTGAGGACGCAGGCGCGCGGGCTCACCGACCTTCTTCATTCCGTGGGTGACCGTGATTTCGCCGGCCGCGCCGCACATGACAAAGATCACCAGTACGATCAGGAAACGAATCATCGCGCCGGCGCCCCCGCTAATTTCGTGGTCCGCGGTTTGGTCTGACCGACCAGAACTACTCCGAGACAAATCAACGCTACACCGAACCATCGACGCGGCGTCACGCTCTCTCCCAGCACCACCATTCCGACGAAGGTTACCACCGCGTACCCAAAGGCGGACGCGGGCATCACGTAGCTGTAATCGGCCCAACTCAGGACCGTCATATTGGTAAGCATGAAGCCGATGAGGAAGAATATCGCCAGCCAGATTGTGCCGCTCGCGAGCGTCAGGTGAAATGCGCGCAATAGCCCGGAGGGAGTCAACTCCACCGCGCCAATCCGCATCATGCCGCGCTTGAGCAGCAGGTCTCCAATGGTGGCGCACACCACCATTGCGGAGACCATGAACAGGGTCTTCACCCGGAGCCGTCGCTGGTGTCCCATTCGCTTAGTTTAGTCGTTGGCCGAAGCGGAGGGCGTCTCCGGAACGGTGACCATTGGTTTCTTGAAGTCGTCGCCGCCCTGCCGCGCCCATTGCAAGCGCTCCGCGCGGAGCTTCAGGAAGTCTGTGGCTTCATGATAGAGGCGCTTGCGCTCGTTGCTGTCCCACAACGCTTCTTTCACGATGCGCCATACGACGCGCGGCCGGAAGTAATACTCGTCATAGAAGCGATTCACGCCGGCCATCATTTCCGACTTCGGGAGATGCGGGTATTCGATGTGCGGCAACTGGTGGCCGCTGGAGTCCGCCAGCGCCTCGACCTTCAGGAAGCCTGCCTTAGCCATCGAATCGTGCAACTCGGTGCCGGGCATGGCGTGCGCCAGGGAGACCTGAATCGTTTCGGGGTCGAGCTCTTTGGCGAATTCGATGGTCTTCTGAATGGTTTCCCGGGTTTCACCGGGCAGACCGATAATAAAGTCGCCATGCACGCGGATGCCGACCTTGCGGCAATTTTTCATGAAGGTGCGGGCCATTTCGACGGTGGCGCCCTTCTTGATGTTCTTCAGGATCTGCGGATCGCCGGATTCAAAGCCGACGATGAAAAGCCGCGCTCCGCCATCCGCCATCGCTTTTAGCGTTTCGTAGTCGCTATGGCAGCGCGCCGTGGAAGACCACTGGAATTTCAGCGCCTTGAATTTCTGGCTCAGTTCGAGTACGCGGTCCTTGCGGATATTGAACGTATCGTCATCGAAAAAAATCTCTTTCATTTGCGGAAAGTATTCGATGGTGTTCTTCACTTCCTGCACCACGTTGTCAACCGAACGTGTTCGCCACGCGTGGCCGGAAATCGTCTGCGGCCACATGCAGAAGGTGCACAGCGCCGGGCATCCTCGCGTGGTATAAAACGAAACAAACGGGTGCAGCAGGAAAGGAACGTTATAGCGCTCGATTTCCAGGTCGCGCTTGTAAATGTCGGTGGCAAACGGCAGTGCGTCAAGTTCCGCCGTGTGCAGTTGCGGGCGCTCCGCGTTGTGGACGATCTTTCCGTCCTTGCGGAAGCTCACGCCCATGATCTCGCCGAGCGGCTTGCCGTGCGCGTACTCCACAACCGAGTGATCGAACTCGCCGCGCGTGACGAAATCAATGTCCTCGCTGGCCATCAGCGTTTCATCCGGCTTGATGTGACCGTGCGGGCCGACGAAGGCAATCTTCATCGACGGATTTGCTTCTTTGATCTTGCGGATGAGCTTGAGGTCACTGCTGAAACCAACCGTCGAGGTGAATAAAACAAGAAATTCGTAATCCTTGCAGATCTGAACGGTCTGTTGCCAGGTCACCTTGTGCGGCGAGGCATCCAGCAGGCGGCTGCCAGGAATCATCCCCGCGGGATAGGTCAGCCAGACGGGGTACCAGTAAGACTCAATCTCGCGCGTCGCGGGCCACCGCGAACTGGCTCCGCCATCGAAGTTTTCGAAACTCGGCGGATTCAACAACAACGTCTTCATTACATCCGGCATTCTTCACCCTCAGATTCCCAGAAACCAAATTACCTGTGCAAAACTTTCCCGCGGTGCTTCCCATCGCGAGCCATGGGGAGTGGGCGCCCATAGCTGGTCAAGCACCCCACAGTACAGGTAATAGCTTACCCGACTTGGCCGCACCGCCTCAAACCTTTCTGTCGGTGGGTGTTAACCCGCAGTGAACGGCTGAATTCGGCATCGAGTGGGGTTTTTCATCCACCAGCCAGGGGCTCATCGCCGCGCCATGTGCGTCAATCCAAAACTTCCCGAGTTGCCGCGGTGAGCTGCTCCCAGATTCGGTCCACCCAGTCCACGTGCTCGGGTTTCATGAGCACGGAACGCAGGCAAGTGATCGTCGCTTGGCCGCTCGTTGTGGTTCCAAGATCCTTCGTAAAAAATGCCGCGGGCAGTTCCGCGATCGCCAGGTGCAGCCCGCGTTTCGCGGCGGCTTCGAATATTTTTCTAGAGGCAACGGAAGACTCGCTGGGGCGCGCGGTACGGGGAACATAAACCACGATATCGAGCTCGGGTGGAAAGGCCGTCAGGAAACGATCATCCGCGTGGAGTTTCTCATGGAATTTCACCGCCGCTTCCCGGCCTCTTTCCAATCCTTGGGCAAATTCGCCACGCTTCGCGAGCGGAAGGAGTTTCTGCGTGGCCCATAGTGCGGCCGCTGCGGCTCCAGGGCGGGAGCACTCCAGGCTGATCTCGCCCAGGTGGAGTTCCGCTGAACTGAAATACGTGACGGGTGAATCGTGGTGATAGAGGCGGCCGACGCCAGGATCACGAAAGAGCACGCAGCCGCAGCCATAGGGCTGCAGACCATGCTTGTGGGGATCGATGACGATGGAATCCACTTCCGCGATGCGCGCAAACGCCTTGCTTGCTTCCTCACCGAGATTCCCTGCCAACGCGAAGTAGCCGCCGTAAGCTGCATCGGCGTGAACCCGGAAACCGTGCTTTTCTCGCAGAGCGAGAATCTCTGGAAGCGGATCGACCGAGCCTGTCGATGTCGTGCCCATGGTGGCGACCACCGTGCCGACATCTCCGCGCGCCACGCGCTTGGCGAGCGTTTCGATATCCATGCGGCCGCGGGAATCACACCGCACACTTTCGAATTCGAGCTGCAACACACCGCTGATACGTTTGTGTGCGTAGTGGGCTTGCTCGCTGGCGAGGATCTTCTTGCCGGGGGCTAACAGGCTGGCCACCCACAGAGCCTCCAGGTTGGCCATGGTTCCGCCGCCGCACAAATGACCGAGAAAACTTGTCCAGCCAAACATGGCGGCAATTTCGGCAACGGCTTCTTTTTCCATGGCGGAAGTCGCGCGGCCGCCATCCAGTGCATGATTATTCGGATTGATCCACATCGCCAGCGCATAGGCGAGGCGCGCCACGGGATGCGGTGGCTTCAGCATCTGCCCCGCGTAAAGAGGATGAAAATAAGGGTAATTATCCTGCAACCTCTCGGCCGTCGCGTTAAGCACTTCCCCGAGCCGCTCCATGCCTGGCACGGAAGGTTCGTGCGGAGGAAGATCTCTGAATCCCTCGTCGAGCTTCTTCAGAGCGACGTGCAGCGCATTTAGACTTCTTTGATCAAGCATTCATCGGTCCCATCAACCAGCAGAGCGCCTTGCCCCAAACCCTGTCCCCGCTCTTCTCATTGCCAGACCTTATCCAACTGACCCGCCGATTTCAGCAGCTCGAGCTGCGCCTGCTGGCGCTGGAAATTCGCGTCCAGGTAAGCCATCCATTTTTCGTTTTCATCCAGCCGGGCCTTCTCCACTTCGCGCAGATTGATTTTCCCCTCGCCGAACTGCGACTGCACCACGGCCAGACTCTGCTGTGCGAGTTGCAACTCCAGCCGCGAGACCTCCTTTGCAGCGTCCATTTCGCGAACGCGGCGCGTCTTTTGCCGTACCTCGGCGCTGACCAGATTCTTGCGGTTTGCCAGACCAATCTTCGCCGCGTCCAGGTTAGCTTGCGCCAGGCCTACGGCAGCCTTGGTGCGCGCGCTGAACAGGGGCATCTGCACCTGCACGCCGGCGTTAAAATTATTTCTCTGAAAATGATTGAAGTACAAATCATAATTATTATATTTCGAAAGCAGGCTGTAAACACTGACCAGTTCGAGGGTCGGTAGATAACCGCGTTTCTCTCCCGTCAGCCGGAACTCCCTGGCGCGAACGTCGGATTCCGCCATCAGCAAACTTGCATTGTTTTGCATGGCCATGGCGACGAGATTCGCTCCTTCCTGCTCCGCCGCTCCCGGCAGATCTTCGGCAGAGACCTCGATGGCCTGCTCTTGCGGCAGTCCGACCTGATTGCGCAGGAAAACTTCTACCTCGTCTTCGCGTCCTTCAAGTTGCAAGATGCGCTGCACCACCTGGGCTTTGGTAAGCTGCGCCCTGGTGACTTCCACGGGCAATTCAAAACCTTCGCCCTCCCGCTGCTGCGTGACCTCCAGGATTTTCCCCGCGCTCACCTGCTCCATGCGCAAGAGTTCCAGTGAGTGCCGGATCTTGGCCAGCTCCAGATACGCGGAGGCGGTACGGGCAATCACAGCGTTTCTTACCTCTTCCAGCTGAATCTTCTGCGACCTGGCCTGTTCCTGAAGTTCCTTCGCTTCTCCCCGCAACGGTTCATTCAATACTTTTTCCGAGTATGTGAAATTGAAGATCGCGGGAGCGCGTCCTCCCGGCGTTTCCGGAATGCCGTAGGAGTATCCCGCGCCCGAGCCCGCGTAGACATTCGGCAGGAACTCCGATTTTACCAGCAGGGCCGATCGGTCGGCGAGGTTCGCGTGGATTTTCGCCATCTGGATATCTTTGCTGTTTTGCAGCGCCAGCTCGATGGCGCGCTTCAGCGTGAGCGAAGCCGGAGCAGCTTCGCTCCGGGACGCCGCGGTATCCTGAGCGCGCGTCTGCGCGCTCAGCATGGCCAGCAAAACAGCGGCGGCCGTCCATCGAAGTCTTGGCATTTCCGTGCTCCTTCCCAACATGAAGTTTCCGTGAATTATCTGCTGACCTGCGGCCAATACCTTCTTCCAAAATCCTGCGCCATCCTCACTCGTAGCGCAACGATTCGATCGGCTGCATCTTTGCCGCTTGATTGGCCGGAAGATAGCCGAAAAATATCCCCGTCGAACAGGAAACCACAAACGCGATGATCACGCTCAGTCCCGAAATGGGTACGCGCAGATTTCCTGGCAATAGCTGCTGCACCGAAACAGGTATCGCGATGCCGATCAAAATTCCCAGCACCGCTCCTCCGCCACTGATCAGAAACGCCTCAATCAGGAATTGATACAGGATTTCTTTCCGCGTCGCGCCGATGGCTTTCCGAATTCCGATCTCCCGCGTTCGCTCTTGCACCGTCACCAGCATGATGTTCATGATCCCAATCCCGCTGATCAGCAGTGCAATGAACGCAACCAGGATCAACAGAATGGTCAGCGCCATCGAGATCTTTTTCGCCATACTCAATATGGCCGTGAGCGTTTGAACTTTGTACTCCGCCTCCGCCGGGTGCCGGCTCCGCAGCAGTTGGCCTAGTTGCCGCACGACTAGAGGCACATCTTCGGCTCGCGCCGCCTGCGCGTTCAGCTGACGCACTACCTCGACGCCCGTGTAGTACTTCATCAATGTGAACGGAATGATGACCGAGTTTTCGTGAAGATCCGAAAGGTCAAACGTCTCCACGCGCTCGCGGTACACGCCGACCACCGTGAAGGTCAGCTCACCCATCCGCAATGGCTTTCCCACGGGGTTTTCCAGCCCAAAAACGCGGTCTGCCAATTGTTTCGTAATCAGGCAGACCTTGCTGCGCATTTCCATGTCCGCGGGGTCAAAATACCTTCCGCGCGTGATCACCAGATGTCGGATCTCCTGATAACCCTCCGTCACCGCTACCAGATTTACCGCGCGCTCCACCCCGCCCGCAATCAACGACATCGGCAACTCGCGCGTTCCCGCCACTTCCATCACGCCGGGAATTGTTTTCGCGGCGTTTAGGTCCTCCAGCGTTATCTCATAGCTCAGCGGCGGCGCCTTGTCCGGCCTCTTCACCATCTCCACCATCACCAGATTGGAGCCGACAGCCTCAATCTGCGAGAGCACGAATTTTTTGCTGGTCAGCGCCACGGTTACGACCAGGACAATCGAAGCGCTCCCGATGATCACGCCGATGGAGGTGAGGATCGCGCGCAGCCTGTTCGCGCGGAGCGCGTCAACGGCCACCGATATGGTTTCACGTATGTGCATCAGGAAGCTTTCCGGGTGCTACGCCGGCTCCGTGCGAAGCGGCTGGCCACTAACCTTTTCCGAGCCGCTGCAAGGCTTCGCGCGCAGTCTTGTTCTTGGGGTCCAGCTTGAGCACCGCCTGATATTCTCCCAACGCCGCCTGCTTGTTGTTCTGATTCTCGAAAAGCCTTCCCATCCAGTTATGCGCTTCCCACGGACGGGGATAGGCCGCGCGGTTCGGCGCCTTCTTCAAGTATTCACGCAGTAGCTGCTCCGCTTCGCCGAGCTTTTCTCTTTGAAGAATCAGGGCGACGCCGCGGTAAAACTTTCCGCGCGGATCGCCGGGAGCGGCCGACTCTCCGGCTTCCGCCACCAGCAGCAAGCGATCTGGCTGACCGCGCTTCAGGCCGTAATCGCCGATGTCGTAGATGAGCTCCGCCGATTTGGGGCGGCTCTCCAGAGCTTTCGTAAATTCCCGATCGGTGGCGGCGAAATCCTTTTTCTGCCTCCGGCAATTTCCCGCCGCGAAATGCCCTTCCGCGGGATCCATGGCCATCAGCAGTGCAATGTGTGGCCGGGCCTTGTCTTCACCGCCGCCGACGATGCCCGGTGCGGTGCAGTCGAACTCGATCAACGCCTGGCGCGCGGCAAAATTCTTTTCATCCAGTTGCACCGCGGTCTCGAATTCTTTCTGCGTTTTTCGCGCCAATGACATCGCGGAAAATGGCGAGGCGTGGTCCGCCTTGTCGCCATAAGCCCGCGCCAGCCATTCGTGATACACGGAGTTTTTCGGGTCCGCGGCTACCGCACGTTCTGCGCTGAGAATCGCTGCGTCACGCGCGTTCATTTCCCCGTAGACCTTCGCCAGCAATAGTTGAATTTCACCGTTCCGCGGGTCGCTCGCGGCGGCGGGCTGCAGGATTTCAACCGCCTTCGCGTACTCACTCAGCTCATACGCGCGGCGTCCCGCTTCATACGCGGCGTCCTGCTTCAGATTAGCCGCCGCCGTGGCGCTCCCCGCAAAAAGCAGGATCACGAAATGCAAACCCAGGCGGCTATTCATTCGCCTGCCCTTTGCTACTCGACGTGTCGGTATTCACGATCTTTACCGCCATACCGTCGCGCAGATCCACGTCACCCGGCAGCGCCACCATCTCCCCTTCGCTCAGTCCGCTGACGACTTCATAGCGGGTGGCGTCCGCGATGCCCACGCGAATCTCTCGCTTTTCCAGACTGGATTTGCCCACGCCGAGCTGGTTTTTGTTCACAACGAATACGAACCGGCGCCCGCTTTCTGCTTGCACTGCGCCGCGCGGCACAGACAGCACACCCAGTCGCTCTTTCGAATTGATACGCACGTTGACATTGATGTTTGGGAGCAGTTCCAATTTCTCGTTGTCCACCGCGCAGAGCAGTTCGCCCACGCTGCGCGAACCCCGCGCCACCACCTGTTTGGGAATAATTTCTGTTTTGCCGGTCCACACGCGGCTTGCCAGGGCATCCCAGGTGATTTTCACCGGTTCGCCGGCTTCCAGCGCGCCAATTTCCGGCTCGTCAATGAAGGCGCGCACGCGAACCTTGCGCAAATCCGCCATTTCCGCCAGCAGATCGCCTACCTTCACGTAATCGCCGGCCTTTACCGGGAGCGAATAGAGCGTGCCGTCCTCGGGGGCGGTGATGCGCCCGTTGCGTACTTTTTGTTCGAGCGCCGCTACTTCGCTCTGCGCCTGCTGCACCATCAGCGCCGAGCGCGATCCATCCAAATCCACCTGGCGGCCAAATTCTTGTTTTGCCGCCGTCAGGCGCGTTACCTCGGCCTGCGCTTTTGTAAGCGCCAGATCGTTCGCGGCAAGTTCGTCCCGGGTCGCCGCCTGCTGGGCGATGAGCCGCAGCAACGCTTCATGATTCCGCTGCAATCGGTCGCGATCCGCCTGGGCTTTGGCCAGGTCACCGGTCACGCGCGCCGCGTCATCTGCCCGTCCGCCGGCTTTGGCGGAGCGCAGATCATCCTGAGCTCGCAGCAATTTCGAGCGCGCCTCCGCAAGCTGCGCGGCGGCATCTCTTACATTCAGCTCGAGCAGCGCTTGTCCCTTCTTCACACGCTGCCCTTCCGCCACATGAATCTTTTCCACAAAGGTATCCAGCTGCGCGCGCATCACGTCCGGCGAAATCGGCTCCACTTTTCCGTTGCTGGTAATCGAGGAGACCAGATTTTCCCGCGCTGGCATCACCGCGGAAATTTTGGCAACCGGCTGGCGGCCGCTCAGGCTCACCAGCACAATCACCAGCACGAGCGCCAGCAGCAGGAAAATGAGAATGCGGTTTCGCAGCCTGCGTTCCATGAGTTCCTATTCTGCGCTATCCACGCGCCGAAAACACCGCAAGACACACAAGCGCGGTGGCGTTGCGTGGCCCTCTGCGAGCTTTTCCGTGGTTTGCAGGCCCTCCGTCAGACGGGCGGCAATGACTGCCATTTTAGCAAGACCAGGCCGGCTTTCTCTACACACGTTATCTGCAAATGTTCGCCTCACCTCACTAGATGCCATCTCGCCCCCGGAAGATGCTGTAAACCATCCGTAAGTCTCTACTTGTCTGCGCCTTACGACTCAACCAGAAATCACGTTGCGCGGGACACGGAGCAATCAGCATCGGTCCGCGCGGCGCCCCAGGCGTCACTGGCTGAGGCCGCCCTTTACACTCGCGAACTGTTTTCACCGTCCCCACCCGCGTCTCCATTCCGTAACCTTCTCGCCGCGCCACGCGTAGTACACTAGAAAATTGCCGTGCCCTTTTCTGCTCATACCAACCGAGGAATCCTTCGATGATTGAAGCTCGTGGCTTGTCCAAACGTTTTCAGGACAAAAAGCGCGGGGAGATCCGCGCTGTGGATAATGTGAGTTTTGTTTGCAAACCCGGCCAGATTTACGGCTTGCTGGGCGCCAATGGTGCCGGTAAAACCACTGCACTGCGCATGCTGGCCACCATCCTGGAGCCGACCGATGGCACCGCCCTCGTTTGCGGCCACGACGTTATCGAAGCACCGGAAAAAGTCCGCGCCAGCGTTGGCTTCCTTTCCACCGCCACGGCGCTCTACCCGCGGCTTTCCTCGCAAGAGATGGTGGAATACTTTGGCCGGCTCAACGGCCTGGACGAAGCCATGCTGAAAAAGCGCGTGGACGAGATTTTTGGCCGCTTGGACATGAACGGCTTTCGCGACCGCCGCTGCGACAAGCTCTCCACCGGCATGAAGCAGAAAACCTCCATCGCTCGCACCCTGGTCCACGATCCTCCCGTCATGATCTTCGATGAACCCACTCTTGGCCTCGACATCATGACCGCGCGCACCATCACCGCATTCATTCGCGAGTGCCGCGAAAACGGCAAGACCGTCATCTTCTCCACCCACATCATGTCCGAAGTCGAAAAGCTCTGCGACGTCATCGGCATCATCCATGACGGAACGCTTCTTACCGAAGGCACTTTGCCACAGCTTCGCGACAAATACGCCGAACACGACCTCGAAGAAATCTTCGTCAAGGTCGTCGGCCCGCTCCATTCCAACTCGGAGGCCTGAACCATGAATTTCCACAATATCGCCTGCGTTTATCGCAAGGAACTCACCGAGTGGCTCCGCGACCGCCGGACTCTGATTTCCACCGTGCTTGTCCCACTGCTCGCTTTCCCGATCCTCATGGTCGGCATGGTTTCTCTCTCGTCCGTGTTGATTGGCAAAGCGGAAAAGGAAACCCCTAAGATCATGGTGCTTGGCGGGGAAGATTCTCCCCACATCCTCGGCAAGCTGCGCACGGTTGAAAATCTGGAGATCCTGCCCACCACCGGCGATTGGAAACACAAAATCTCCGAGAAGGAAATCCGTGCCGCAGTCGAGATTCCCAAAAACTTTCAGGCCTCTCTCGAGCGCAATGAGCCGGAAACCGTCCAGATTTATTACTATGAAGGGGAAATGAAGTCTTCCTTCGGCGCCGATCGCGTCGAGAAATTCTTCAAGGATTACCGTGAAAACGTCATCAAGGACCGCCTGAGCGCCCGCAACATCCCTGGCTCCATCCTCAATCCCTTCGAGGTTAAACAGGAAAACGTCGCTCCGCCTGAAAAAGTCAGTGGCGCGGCCCTCGGCGGTCTTCTCGGCTATATGGTCATCCTGCTTTCCATGACCGGCGCCATCTATCCCGCTATCGACCTGACTGCGGGCGAAAAGGAACGCGGCACCATGGAAACCATTCTTTCCAGCCCCATCTCCCGTTTGGATCTCGTCCTCGGCAAGTTTTTTCTCGTCCTTTCCGCTTCTCTTACCACCGCGATTCTTTCCATCATCTCCATGGGTACGTCCTTTTATTTTGTCGGTAGTTCAGGCGCTATGTCTGCCAAGGATGCGGCCGTGCTCCAGCTCCACATCGGCGCTGCGACCGTGCTCTCCGTATTCTTGATGGCCCTGCCCCTCGCCGTCTTGTTTGCCGCTGTTTTGATGACCATCGCCCTCTTTGCCAAGAGCTACAAGGAAGCACAAAGCTACCTGACTCCGATGACCTTTGTCGTTGTCATTCCCGCGGTTGCTTCTCTCTTGCCGGGAATCGACCTTACCGCCAAACTTGCCCTTGTCCCCATCCTCAGCACCAGCCTGGTATGCAAGGAAATCGTTGCCGGTACCTTTCACTGGAACTACATTATGCTCATCTTTCTGTCCAGTAGCGTCTATGCGGCCATGGCTCTTTTCCTCGCCGTTAAAATGTTCCAGCGCGAATCCGTCCTCTTCCGCTCCTAACCTGCTCCCCCTCCCTTGTAGGGGCGCAGCACCGCTGCGCCCTCCGTTCAATCTCTTCTGCCTGTTCTGTGTAGGGGGGCCCGCAAACTACTCCAAAACATCGAGCTTGCGCAGCAAAGCTTGAAATCGCGGCTCGGAACGCAGCGGGTCAAAGATGGGCTCCCCGCCCAGGATGACAAGAATTCCCAATTTCTCTTCGTACCCCTTTTCGAACCAATCGATCGCTTGCTCCTTCTCTCCCAGCAAGCAATGGATCACCCCAATGTAGAATCCGATGCCCGATTCGATTTTCGGCTCTGCCAGCAGCTCCGCGAGGATCTTCCGCGCTTCATCGAAGTCCCCCGCCGCGGCGCAGGCAAAACCCTCCAGGCCGCGAGCGACCTGTTTGTTGCCGGACTGCCGGCCAACGATGGGCCGCGCCTCCGCGGCAAGATCAGGGCGCTTCGCCGTACAGCAGACATACAGAAGGATGCGAAGAAGATAGTAATCTCCGGGATAAAGCTCCAGCGCGGATTGCAAAACACGAAGAGCCTGCTCTTCGTCACCCGAACAATGCAACATCCACCCCAGGTGGGCTTGAAACAACGGCGTGAGTGGATCGAGTTCCACGACTTTGCGGATCTCTCGCAGCGCGTCCGCGTAGCGCCGTCGCGTATTCCAATAAATAGCCATGCCGTGATGGACGATCGCCAGGTCGGGCCGCAATTCAATCGCCCTCCGGAACTGCTTCAGCGACTCGTGCCGGTCGTGCAGGTATTGCAAAGCCACCCATCCCAGAGTGGTGTGCGGCTCCGCCAGCGTGGAGTCGAGCTCCAGCGCTTTCTTTGCCGCGGCCTGTGCGCGGCTGTAGGTTTCCTGGCTCGGCGTGAATCCATAAAACCCCATGATCGCCAGCGCGTAACCCAGCCCCGCATAACTCGGAGCATGCGCGGCATCCAGGTTAATAGCCTGCTGGAACAATTCCGTCCCCTTCCGGAGTCCCTCTTCGGTCCACTTGTTAGTTTGATGGAGTCCCTGCAGGCACAGCCGGTAGGCCTCTGGATTTTGCGCCACTCGCGGCTGCGAGCGCTTCCGCGGTTCC
>JBGOTL010000075.1:0-19080 GCA_041476465.1 Candidatus Acidiferrum sp.
AGAGTTCGAGCGTGCCGTGAAGGTACAAGCGTGCCCTGCCGGCGATCTTCACGCGATCGCCAGCGATTGTGCACTGCACGTATCCCCCGCGGACACTGAGTTGCTGCGCACGCAACGTGTCCTTGCCCAGCCGCCCCGCCCAATACGGAGCCAGCGTGCAGTGTATCGAGCCGGTTGCGGGGTCCTCGTCGATGCCGACCGATGGTGCAAACAATCGGCACACGTAATCCACGTCACCCTCGCCGGGAGCGGTAACAATCGTTCCGCCATTCACGATGTCCAGTTTGGCAAGAGCGGCAATATCGGGCGAGAGCGCTCGCACTTGCTCAGCCTGATCCACCACCACGAGGTAATCGCGCGATTTCATTACTAGCGCCGCTTTCAAACCTAGAGCTGGTAAGAGGTCGACCGGCGTCTCACATGGTCGGGGTGGCATGGCGGGAAAGTCCATTGCAAAGCTGTCTTGATCCTGAATGACTGGGTCCTGAGCCACGGTCAACATGCCGCTGCGGGTGTGAAAACGAACCGGCCACACGTTGTGCTTCCGCAGTGCGAGCACATAGGCGGATGCCAAGGTCGCGTGCCCGCATAGGTCGTCCTCGACTACGGGTATAAACCAGAACGTGGTAATACGGAATTGCCATGTCGTGCTCCTCGAAGCTACTGGATCCCTCCGAGAAATGGGTCACCAGGGTCGGTAATCATTGAAAATCTGCATAACTACAAGTTAGATCGGAAACAGGTCGGCCTGCTGCCAGAAGGCGATCACCAGGGTAGGCCGCTTGCGCATACGACGAAGCGCCCGGCGCGCGTGATGGCTTAGCTGCCCGAAAGTTGTAGGGCAGAAGTTGGGTAACTCGTGCTGCTTCCAGTGCGGCCACAAATACTCCACAGGGTTGAGTTCCTGGGCATAGGCAGGCAAGAACTCCAACCAGAGTCGGCCACGTTGCTGGCGCACGAAGTCCCATACCATGCGACTGCGGCGACCGGGTAACCCGTCCCATACTGATGTGCCGTCAGCTCCATGATGAAGTTACAGTCTGAGTTCAACACCCTGTGCCACTACCAGTTTGCGAGAGGCGGAGGCGCCCCCTTCCAACGCTCCAAGCCGACTTGCTCCGAAGAGAGGATCAGCCATTTGTCGCTGCTCACTTTTCTCCAGCCATCCCGTGTGATTGAAACCATGTACTCCCTCTCCGTCTTACCGTCGGCGTCCTTGCGATCGATTTCAAGCTTCTCGAAGATGAGCGCCACCCAGTCATCGCCCTTCGGCTCGACCGTGAGCACACTGGCGTCGAATCGTGTGAGTGTCACGCCAGGTGGGGGTGAGGAGATGCGATCAATGAACTCCTGCCGTGTTAGCCTTCGGTCCGACAACTGCACATAGAAATCCGGCGCTGGCGCCAGCATCTTCTCGAACGTGTTCTTGTCAATTGCGACCCGGGCTTTGCCCCACGCAATGTTGCCGTCTTGAATCACCTTCCTCGCTTCCGCGCGGCTTACCGTCTGAGAACCTTGGCCCACGAGTGCGGCGGGCACCGTGGCCGCCAGAAGCACGAACTTCCAATTGAGTAGACGCATGACAGTTAGCTCCTTATCCATCGAGATGTTGTCACATGCTGGTCGCGCTGCACGATAGGCGGAGGCGCGCTCACAACGCTTCTAGTATACATCGTTACTTTGCCAACTGTTGATGTATTGTACTGAACACACATCTTGCGTTCCACCATCTTCGGGCTGACTGACGGGTGCTACTCCCCTTCTGATTCAATGATCCGGTCGCCATGGCTGGGTGGCTGCGAGATCACCAGAAAGCGCACGGGTTCTTCGGAGTGATTAAGAAATTGATGAGGGGCGCCGGGGGCAATAGCCACGCCCTGTCCGGCCGCTAAGACAATCTGCTTGCCATCCGTCTCCATCGTGGCTTGCCCGGACAGAACAAAGAAGAACTGTTGTGCGCTCCTGTGGAAGTGACGCACCTCGGAAGCGCCGGGCGGCATGCGCTCCTCAATCACGCTCAGGCTGGAATTCCGCAGTAAATGCCATCCGTCACAGTTGTTTCCCCAGACATAGTGCGGAGCATCTTCCCGGCTGATAGGCACAGGCGGCATACTTCCTTGTTCGGCCCCTACACTTTCGCTAGAATGGTTTTCTTGATTTGCTTGATTTTGACTTCGTCACGCTTGTAGAAAGTCCACTTCTTGATTCGTTTGGGGCGGGTCAGGCCGGCCTGGCACAGAATCTTCATGTGTTCGCTCGTAGTCGGTTGACTCACGCGAAGCTTGCGCGCAATCAGGCAGCCGCAAACCCCATCCTTTACCAAATCACCGTCGACCTGCGGCGGAAAATGTTTTGTTGGGTTCTTAAGCCACTCGAGAATCTGTAGTCTGCGCTCGTTCGCGAGAGCCCGGATTGCGAGAGTCGATATCATTTTACGATTGGGAACCTACCTAATTATGATAACACGCTGGAGATTCGTTTCAGCCATGCAATCGCCCATACGACTGCGAGCCGCCGGCAATATACTAGAAGGCGCGAAAAGAAGCACCCTCGCGGGGAATCTTCCCATTGAAGTTTTTCTAGTCCTTGACTCTCGCTCATCGACTCTCGCTCACCCGCGGCTTGCGACCCGCTCGGTTTTCCGCAGCCCCGACTTGCCGGCAACTACGGCCTCCAAGAAAGCCGTCACCAAAGGATGGGGACTCTCGGGCGTGGAACGGGTTTGTGGCACGAACAGCGTGGCCAGGAAAAACGGATGATCCGGGTACTCAATAACGCGGATTTCTCCCTCTGCATCAAAACCTGTGATTTCTAGCGGTCCTTGCTTCAGCTTGTGAATGCAATCCGGATTGACCCCGAAATTGCAATAGTAATGTTCTTTCGCCGCCACTCCACCGTAGATATTAGCTACCCGAGAACCCGGCACAAACCTAAGCTGCATCTCCCGGCCAGCGAGCGAACAAGTGAGTTGCGAAATGAAGAGGCTTGAGGCGTAGGGGTCGTACTCGGCATGTTGCGCGTCTTTGAAGCCGAGGACGTTACGTGCGTACTCGATTACAATATGTTGAAACCCGCCGCAGGTGCCGAAGCAAGGAATTTTGTTCTCTCGCGCATAACAAATCGCCCATAAGGTATTTTCCATGCTCTTGTAGGGGCTTCCAGGCGCAACCCATATACCTGAATAACGGTCGAACCGCGTTGGGTCGATGTCTTTTGTTGATAACCATTCCGCAGTTATGTCCAAGCCCGATGAGTCGCGAGAATGCTCAATGGCCGCATTGGTAGCAGGGTGTGGCGGGAAACTCGGCGTGTATTCGCCTAGCAAAGCAATCCGTTTACTCATTATGTTTTATGCCTCCAAACTGTCTAGCCGCCTATGGCTGCCAGGCCGGTTAGAATCGCATCGTAGCTTCCGTTAACGGCGTCACATATCCCCCGACATCAATGCCATCCCTGCCGTTTTCGCCGTGGACGCAGACATGCAGGATGCTACGTCTGCCCATCTTGGCGCCTTGCTCGCTGATGAGGCGTCTCTCTGCGGTGACGGATGTAAGGCAGTTTCGCATCATGAACGAAACGAGGGGGCCGGTAGAGCTTCCAGTTGCCGGATCTTCAGAAATTCCGTAGAGCGGGGCAAACATTCGCGAATACGCCCCTTCTGCAGTAGGAGCAAAAACAAAAACACACAGGGGTTCAGAGTTGACTCCGATGAGCGTCTTCAGGCCACGGGGATCGAGAGCCGCACGATCGACGGCCTCCTTGTCCTTGATCGCAACAAAAATCGTCGGATTACCTGCACTCACCATCTGAGGAGACACATCGAGGAGATCACTTACGCTGAGACCCAGCATGTTTGCGCAAGCCGCCGGGTCGTACTTTCTCCCGTATTCGATGGGTGGCGTACGCAGCCAAATTAGAGGCGGCGGGCCAGGCTCCACTCGAATCGGTACGGGACCAACTTTCTCCTGCAGGACAAAATGGTCCACGCCGACGGCGACCATTCCTTCGTCCAGCAACACGAAGCTCGTACCGATCGTGGGGTGTCCGGCAAAGACCATCTCATTCGCCGGGGTAAAGATTCTGACTTCCGCCACGCAATCCGCTCGCGTTGCTGGAAACACAAAAGTGGTCTCGGACAAATTCAGCTCTTTGGCGATTTTCTGCATCCTGTCATCATCCAGGCCGGATGCGTTGGGGAAAACCGCCAGGGAGTTCCCCTCGAGAGCTTGTTTCGTAAAAACATCCACCACCCGATAGCGGTACGATCGCGCGTGTTTCATGGGCTGCTCTTTGCCTTTCCCGGAAATCCTCAAGATGAGTCTCCCGAGCTCATGGACTTTCACAGGCTTCATTGTGCTGGCGGTGGGGGAAAGGCCGCCTTTGCCGCTAAGACAAGAAACTTTTCTACTTTCAAGTTCGGATATTTTTGCTTCATCGCTGCCACCAACGCGTCCGCGTTGCTCGTGGCTTCTCTTGCCGACTCGAAATCGTTCAAGTAGCTCCGCATGAAGTCTAATGCCCCGGCAGAGTTGGGGAGGCTCTGATCTCCCTTATGGCCGGGCACGACGATGCGGGGATGCAAACGGGCAATGAGTGCGAGAGACTGCAGCCATGCGCTACGGGTCTGTTGGTTGGAATCGGCCAGCCAGGGGTGGACACCGTCGAAGACGATGTCCCCCGCAATCACAGCTTCCAGCGATGGCACCCAAAAGAAGCTATTCATGGGCTGCTTTACGTCACCTTGAAAATCCTTGATGACCTCGACCGGCTGGCCATCCACCAGAAGGAGCGTCGCCGGGAGGGCTTCGGCTGTTGGCAGGCTCTCCGGCATCTCAGCCGGTATAGTTTTCTTTTGCCGGGCAAGCTCCCGCTCCGCCGTGCGCTTGAACTCTGCCAAGGCAGGTTCTGTCAGGTATATCTTCGCGCTAGGGAAACGCTCATGCAACACCGCCAGTCCCAAGTAGTGATCATCGTCGGGATGAGTAATGATAATGGCGGTGAGCTGTCGGCCCAACACGGCAATGCGCTCGGCAAGCTTCTTAGCCTGACTAGTGTGGAACTGACTGTCGATGAGCACCGCTTCCGTCTTCCCGTAGATCAGCGTAGAGGTCACGCCCCAACTGCTTTCATCTCCGGTGTATACCTCAAGGTGAAGAGGTTCAGGCGCTGCGGCAAAACCGGACTGGGACGGCAAGATCAACCAGCTTCCCAGCAGCACCATTAGAGACAAGACAAGCGGGACCCAGACGATTCCGCCCAACGGCCTCCCGTGGCAGAGCTTCGACCTGGGTTCGGCCCAACTCGGCGATAGCAGACGAGCCATCTCCTCAACAAAGCAGAATGTACGTTTCATAGCATCCCTCCTGGTGTTCGCACGGTCGGCGACCGCAGTGATTACGAGTATCGGAACTTTATGGCTTTACAACAGCAAGAATCTATGCCACTATACTTCGTTAGTTAGCTAATTGTCAAGCGAACGCCAACCCCATGTTCGGGCGTGGAAAATCTGACTATGAGGAGAAAACCGTGTCCGTATACGCAAAGCTCGACGCTCTCAATATCACGCTTCCAGAACCGGCGCCGCCGGTGGGAGCTTTTTTACCTTTTCTGCGCAGCGGCAATTTGCTTTTCACGTCTGGCCATATCGCAAAGATCGACGGCAAGCCATGGGTCGGCCAGTTTGGAGCGAATCTCACGACCGCACAGGGTAAAGAGGCCGCTCGTGCTGTAGCCATCGATCTGATGGGCACACTTCATGCCGCGGTGGGCGACCTAAACCAGATCAAGCGCATCATGAAGCTGATGGTACTCGTGAATAGCACTCCCGCGTTCACCGAACAGCACCTGGTGGCGAATGGCGCTTCGGAGCTCTTCGGAGAGGTGTTTGGCGAAACAGGAAGGCACGTGCGCAGCGCCTTCGGGGTCGCTCAAGTGCCGTTTGGATCGTGCGTGGAGATAGAACTGGTCGCGGAGATTCTTTGAGGCATGAAGTATACGTCCAACAGTGAAAGGATGGATTCTCGATGAAGGCGATTCGCGTACGCGAATTTGGCGGTCCCGAAGTCCTGAAAGTGGAGGATGCGCCCGATCCTCGACCCCAATCCGGGGAAGTGGTAATTCGAGTGAAAGCTGCTGGCGTGAACCCCTATGACACCTACATGCGATCTGGCGCCTACGGCACCGGGAATCCAGCCCTCCCCTTTACCCCCGGGTCCGACGCCGCCGGGGTCGTTGAATCCGTAGGGACCGATGTCGACCTGAAACCAGGCGATCGCGTCTATACCACCGGGACGATCACCGGAGCCTACGCGGAGTTGGCGTTGTGCAAGGGTTCCCAGGTTCATTCTCTGCTTGCGCACGTGACTTACGCCCAGGGCGCCGGAGTCTACGTTCCTTATGCCACAGCCTATCGTGCGTTGTTTCAGTTGGCGCATGCGAAACCCGGTGAGACCCTGCTGGTTCACGGCGCCAGTGGTGGCGTCGGGCTCGCCGCGGTTCAGTTCGCGCGCGCGGCGGGCATGAAGGTCATCGGATCGGCAGGAAGTGACGAAGGACTGCAGTTAGTGAAAAAAGAAGGTGCGCATCAGGCTGTCAATCACAATTCCACGGACTATCAGAAGCAGATTCTCGACATAACTAAAGGATGTGGTGTCGACGTGATCGTCGAGATGTTGGCCAACGTAAACCTGTCTCACGATTTCAAAATGCTGGCCTATGGTGGGCGGGTCGTTGTGGTGGGTTGTAGAGGAAACGTCGAAATTAATCCGCGAGATATCATGACACGTGGAGCGTCCGTGTTTGGTGTTTTTCTCTGGCGCGTGCCAGAGAACGAAGCGTCGGAGATCCATGCTGCCCTGCAAGCAGGGTTGGGAAATGGAACCCTGCGTCCAGTGGTTGCTTCGGAGTTGCCCCTGGCCTCGGCTCCTGAAGCCCACCGGCGAGTGATGGAGCCCGGCGCACGGGGCAAGATTGTCCTCATCCCTGACGGAGGCAATGTATCCGCTCATTAGAGAGTCTCGCCTGGTTGATGACAACAGTAGCCAAAGGTCAGACCGGGCAATGGAGTTGAGTTCCGGCGTGTAGAACAGCCACACGCGTATCAGGAGGTTTATGCGAAATGTCGTTTGTACTACTGGTGCTCCCAATGCCATCGGGCCTTATTCACAAGCCGTCAAGGGCCTTGGATTCATCTTTGTGAGTGGTCAGCTGGCTCTCAATCCCGCCACCCAGCAGATCATCGAGGGGGACGCCCGCCAACAGACCGAACGCGTCCTGCAAAATATTGCCGCTATTCTTAAGACCGCTGGATCAAGCATGGACAAGGTCGTGCGCTGCGGAGTATTCCTGAAAAACATGAGCGACTTCGAGGCTATGAATGATGTATACGGGAAGATCTTTGGTCCGCATCCCCCAGCACGCACAACCGTCGAGGTGGCACGTCTGCCCAAAGACAGTTTGGTGGAGATCGACGCAATTGCCCTGGGATAGAACGGAACGAACTAGCGGGGGAATGAGAGGTAGTGATATGGCATGCTGCGCGATCTCAGCTCCGTTGGAGATATCTGAGCAGGTTGGTTTCCGCATTGTGGCAAGCCCGAGTAAATGAGAGGAAGGTTCGACCGAATGAGTGTCGTTACAAAAGTCCGTGACATTCACATTGCAAGAACTGAAGCCGATGTCCGACAGTGCTGGCGGGCGTTTCATGAACTGCGCCCCGGTCTCCAATCGGAGGATGAGTTCGTGGAGCGCTGGCACAAGCAGGTGGAGCAGGGCTATCAAATCGCGTATGTCAAAGATGGAGACAAGGTTGTGGCCGCGGCTGGTTACCGATTTCTTAACACGATGGCCTGGGGGCATATTCTCTACATTGACGATCTCGTGGCTTTGCAAACTTCTCATCGGACGGGCCTGGGCACATTGCTATTGAAGCATCTGCAGAACGAGGCGAGAGAGAAAGGTTGCGATGCCGTACACCTGGATACCGGTTATCAACGTCATCTTGCCCACCGGTCGTATCTTCGCAACGGCTTTCATATTGATTGCCATCATATGGCTTGGCGTATTGACCGTGGCTGACTCGATTAATGTGTAGGCACTCCGTGATCGTCGGATTATGAGGAACGGAGCAAACTGCAAAGGGAAATGCCGCCGATGAGGACTTTAGGGATCGTGGGAGGAATTGGACCTGAGTCCACCGTTGACTACTATCGTTCCCTCATCCATGTCTGGCGTGAGCAGACAAAGGATGGAAGCTCCCCCTCCATCGTTCTGAACAGTATCGACTTGAAGAAGATGCTCGATATGATCGGGGCGAACCAATTCTCCGAGGTCATCGAATATCTCGCTGAGGCAGTGCAAAGACTGGCTCGCGCCGGGGCGGATGTGGGACTGTTTGCGGCAAATACCCCTCACATCGTTTTTGACGAGCTTCAGCGCCGGTCGCCGATCCCCCTAATCAGCATTGTGGAGGCGACGCGCGAGGCCGCGGAAGAACTCAGATTGCGCAGACTCGGCCTGTTCGGTATCCGAATCACGATGCAGGGCCGCTTCTACCCCGACGTCTTTTCCAAGGCGGGGATTGCCCTGGTCGTCCCCGACGAAAACGAGCAAGCCTACATTCACGACAAGTACATGAATGAACTAGTGAAAGGCGTACTCTTGCCTGAAACGCGAGAACGGTTGCTGGCGATCGCCGACCGACTGGCCAAACAAGAGCACGCGCAAGGAATCATCCTCGCCGGAACGGAGCTGCCCTTGATTTTGCGGGAAACAACTTGTGGCATCCCGTTTCTTGATACGACTCAGATTCACGTGAAGGCCGCGCTGAGGCGCCTATTGTCTTAACAAGAACACGTGCATAACTTGTTCCTCGGGAGACTCGGAAACGAGATGCCTAAAACGAAGTTTGTTGTTTTCGGTGCGGGTGGAGTAGGCGGGTACTTTGGTGCTGTACTAGCGCGCGCCGGTTACTCCGTCGCTCTCATCGCTCGCGGTGCGCACTTGGAAGCGATTCGCAGAAGTGGATTGCACATCCGCAGCGCCAAGGGCGATTTCAACGTTACCCCGGCGCAAGTCACAGACAATCCAGCGGACGTCGGACAGGTAGACGCGGTCATCCTCGGCGTCAAGGCATGGCAAGTCTTGGAGACTGCACATGCCATACGTCCCCTTCTCGCGCCCACGACCAAGGTACTTCCGCTCCAGAATGGAGTGGAAGCTGCGGACCAGTTACAGCAAGTTCTCGGTCGACAGCATACGCTGGTTGGGCTCTGCCGAATCATCAGTTCCGTCACCTCACCCGGCCACATCTACCACTCTGGAATGGAGCCGACGATCGCGCTCGGCGAGCCGGATGGATCGCCTTCATCGGCAAACGCAAGAGCGTTGGGGGATGCATTGCTGGCAGCGGGCGTGGTGATCGAGACGCCGCCGAACATCCAGGGGGTTCTTTGGGAGAAGCTGGTTTTCATCGCCGCCGCCAGTGGCGCTGGCGCGGTGGCGCGGGCCACCATCGGAGAAGTCCGCCAATGTCCCCCTGCACGCCAGATATTGCAGCAATTGATGGAAGAGGTTGTGGCCGTGGCGTGCTCGCGGGGCATCCGGTTCAGCGAAGATGTCGTCACTCGGACGCTTGCATTCGTGGAAAGGCTACCCGCTAACGGGACGTTTTCGATGCAGCGCGATATTGCTGACGGGAAACTTTCCGAGCTTGAAGAGATCATCGGCGTGGTAGTCCGATTCGGCGATCAGGGTGGGGTTCCGACTCCGGCGATGGATTGTGTCTACGCCTCGCTTCTGCCTCAGGAACTGCGTGCTCGTAGAGGCCTGATTAGGTCAACAGATGTTGAGCTTAGGAGTTCGTAGATCACCGAAACAGAACGCTAAGTTGGCGGCAAGGAGGAAGGACAGAACATGAGCGCGACGACCAACACCCAGTTGGAACATACTTTGGACCCGTTCAAGCTGCGGTCATAAGCTGCGTCTCCGTTGAGCTCATCTTCCGGCCAAATACCGAGGCTCATCAGTGCCGAACAATCGCCCGACAGAAATTGGATGCCGCCCACACCAGACTGGGATGGCCGTCATGGCTCTACCGTTCGCCGCACCACCATCCCGGCTCGGGTTTTGACTTCCGCTTTCCTTCTTTTTTTCATAGCGAGCAGCAACACAGGAGCGGCGGGAGGTTCGTCAAGCCCGCGCCGGCTAAGGCGCGTCCCGCAGGGATCGTGAGGCTTGACGGTTCTCCCACTGCTCCGTAAACTCGCGCGCGGAAAAAGTGAGGCCCGCCGCTTTGCTCCAGCGCCTCTCTTTTCTTTGCGAGGCTCGCTGTTTTGGTCGTGTCGTGTGCTTCTTCCATGAAAGGCCGTTCGTGCTGGTCTGCGAGATTCTTCGTGATTGCCCAACTTCGTGCTGCGCGCAGAGACACCATCCCTAACTTGGGGAGTTAGGGATGGTACGACTCGCCCCATTCGGTGCGTGTTCGGTGCATGTCCGGTCTCTGTCCGGTGTATATCCGGCCATCTCCCGACCTCGTTTCGGCGTCTATGAAAGTAGCGCAGTCATCTCCGCCGAACGGAAATAAGGCATCAGTCATGGACGACAACCTCGATGCGATCTTGAACAGCCTGCCCAGCATTCTGCCGCTTGCGTGTCCGGCACTGAGTTACTGACTGTTTCCAGCGTATCGTTCTCCGATTGCCCTTCGATGACTCGGTAGGACGATAACGTCGAGACCCCGGGCGCGCCGCCCGGAGCCTCAGACACGATCACCGCCGATCCTCGCTAAATCTGTCCCTAAGCCGTCGACCCGCCCTTCCAGGAGCTGACTCGGCGCAGGAAGCTCCCACGCCCAGCTCCCCTCTTAGCGAGCTACCAAGCCGTCGACGCTCGTCGGGAGTCCACTAACACCCGGCAACGGGATCAGACTGCCGTCTCGCCGGTTCATGCGAAAAACGTTGATCCCCGGGGTGCCTTTCCCGTTTATGTCAGGGTTCAGCACATACAAGAATCGACCATCGCCGCTGAAATCCAAATCGGTGGAGGAGAAAAGGCTCTGGAAGCTCTGGGCAAAGGTCAAGCTGCCATTCTGCTTGATGATGGTGTATAGAGAGACGGTGCTGCTCACGGTGTTCGAGTTATAGGCAAAACGCCCGTCGTTGCTGACAACCGTCCAACAGGCTCCGCTCTCGTTCGCACGCACTGCCGAGCTGACGAGCTGACGAGCTGGAGGCTGCCGTCGTCTGAGACCAGGTAAGAAGAAAGGGAGCCAGCGCCAAGAGCATCATTGAAGTCGTCGGAAATGAAGAGTTGATTGCCATTGGCTAAGTAAAAGCCAAAAGGCGTTTGGGCATCGGAGGGGGTCACGATGGGTCCGGTGGCCCGCCCGTTCTTGCCCACCGAATACGTATCGATGATGTTGGTAGCCTTCTCGGTGACAACCAACACTCTGCCGTCCGGTGGGAACTTGATTTGAGCAGGAGCCGTGACGCCAGCGCTGAGGGGTCGAGTTGAATCACTCAGATGCGATAGTTTGCCTTCAGCATTTACCACAAACCCGGTGATATTGTCGCTCGCACCCACATTGCTGCCGGCGTTGAGCACGTAGACGAGGGCGCACCTCCGTCCCTCGTGATCGTCCCCGAACTTCGACGGACTTACATCATCCTCGTCGTCGTCCTGTCCACATTTGTTTTGCTTCACGGTGACGCTGACCGGCTCTTTACCACCGGAGCTTTCCCGGTCGAGTAGCTCCAGGCCCTTTTCCTTGACGGCAAAGACCGAAACGTCATCGCACGGAGCGGAGGACTCGAATGACAAAAACAATCGGTGATGGAAGCGGTTGAACGTCGATTCACATCTCACTGCAAGGCAAGGGCGGGGTTGGAAAGAGCTTGATCTCCGCGGTCCCGTCGTAATATTTCCGGAAATTGGGATGTGTCCATTGCTAAGTTCCGAGTACGCCGTCACTCGGGCGGAATCCTCAATGGCGCGCCGAGATCACGGTAAACACTACGCGAAGTATGGGGAGTAATATCAGAGAGGGCAGCCTTTAGGCTGCCCTCTCTGGGCTGGTCGTCTCCAGACCTCGAACCTGCAGCCTATTGAGCCGCAATCCCCTGGACACTTAGCGGAAGTCCGGCGACTTCGTTCACCGGCGTCAAATTTCCGGCCTTCACGCGAAAGCCAGCGACGGTTCCTGTGCCGGAATTCAACACATAGAGGAATCTGCTGTTGCCGGAGAGGGCCATGTCGGTGGGGCCACTGCCGGCTCCAAGGTTAGCCGCCACTGCCGCCATCAATGACAGATCGCCGCCATGTGAAACGCGGTAGGACGAAACTGTCCCGCTTGCGGTGTTGGACGTGAATGCATGGCGCCCACCGCGGGTAATCACTACCCAGCACGCAGCCGCCTGCGTATCCGGCACCGATTTGCTGATCGTCTCCAAGGTATCGTTGTCCGAATGCCCATCGATGACGCGGTAGGATGATAACGTCGAGGCCCCAGGCGCGCCTCCCGCAGCCTCAGACACGATCACAATGCCGTGGGGGCCAAAGCTGAAACCGAATGGCGTCGCGTTATTGGATGGCAGGCTTGCCGCTTGCTCGATGCGTCCCCCGTCGTCCACCTCGAAGATATCGATCAAGTTCGTGTTTTTTTCCGTTACCAGCAACAAGTCTCCGTCAGGGCTAAACTCCACTTGGGCGGCAGCGGCATTGGCCCCCGCCAGGGTGTGCGTCGAGTTTTGAATCTGGCGCAATTCGTCGGAGCGGCTAAGGGAAAACCCCGTGACGTTAGGCGTCCCACCGGCATTCAGGACGTAAATGATGTCTTCATGTACAGTCACACTGATGGGACGAACACCACCCGAAGCGACCTTTCCCACAAAGTGCAAGCCATCTTCGCTCACCGCAAGGACGGAAAGCTCATTGCTTCCTGCGTTGACAGCGAACAGCAGATGACCGCTATCACTCAATGTCAACGCGCCTTGCGATCCCAGGCCGCCGCCGCTGCCACGGCCATGCGTGGAAACTTCTTGCGCGCGCACGAGCGTGCCATTCTCGGCTCTCTCGAACACCACCACGGTATTGTCCGTGGACTGATTCGTCAGAACGTAAACCGCCCCGCCCTCCTCTTCCCCAGCGACTGCACTCGGCGAATGAAAAAGGCAGAGCAACAAAACACCGGCCAAAAGTAATCTAAACCGACGGATGGGACTTGCCATGAATTGCATATCTTCTTTTTCCTTTTCCAGCGGCCGCAAAACGCGCGACGCTTGAAACCATTGGATTGTGTGTTTTGCGGAGACATCGTCCGCCACACGCTAACTAATGTCTTCTCCAGTTGGGAAATCCCCCTCTGAATTTCATCCCGTGCAAACTTGCCCGTTACCCGTCATGCTAGAATTCTTTGCTTTCGTAGTGAAAAGGACATGGCCATGTGGCGACTGATTCTGCTGGCTGCTTTGGGATGCATTTGTTCTCAGCTGCCGGTATTTGGGCAAATCACACCCTACGCGGGCGCCCTCGGAGGAGTGGCGACTCTCTCTGCGGACGCGCGGTCGCTGCCCACATCTCAGGGTTTGAATGTGTCGTTGTACAAACCGTTAAACGGCCCCGCCGTGAATTTTATCGCAGGCGTTCACCTCAACCAGTATTTGAGCGTCCAAGCGAGCTATGTATGGAATCGCAATGACCTGACATTGAGTTCCAGTTCATCAGGTTCGAATTCATTTTATGAGGAACAGAGAAAGAGCTCGCAAAGAGCCGTTCTTCTTGACTTGTTAGTTTATTTTCGACGGCAGGACGACCGTCTGCGCCCTTACCTCTCGGTGGGCGCCGGAGCCGCCCATTTCTCCAGCGAGCGGCAGCAGGTGACCCTTGGCGGCGCGCCTGTTCTCCCGCAAACAAGCTTCTCGTCGACACGGCCTGCGCTTCGTGCGGCCGTTGGCATTGACGTGGCGATCACACACCATGTTGCGTTGCGTTATAGTTTTGGCGAGACCATTCGGCACAACGACGTTAGCGCACAGCTTTCCCCTCCCGGAGTGAGACTCCTCGCTAATTTTCAGAACCTATTTGGGTTCGTGGTCCGCTTCTGAGCTTTGGTTACCGCTTCTGGAAAGCCACGTAGGGGCAATGCGCCCAGAAGATCGGCGCATTCTCCAGATTTTCCGCAAGCAGCCTCGCGTGACAAGTCCAACAGAAGAAGGGCGATTTTGCTTTTTCGCCGACGGGAGCGATCTGTACCAGCTCTTCAAAGATGCACAATCCGCGTCCTGCGGCTCGGGTTTCCGAAATACTCTGCAGCGGCCCTGTCTCTTGCTGCGCGCGGATTAGGGCCGAATAGATGCGCGCCTTCACCCGCGAAGGAGCGCGTTCTTCGAACGCCGCTTCGTTAGACTCAGAGAACATGCGAAACAACTCGTCGTCCCGTTCATGCCCCGGCATGATTCCACCTCCGCTTGAAATGTTCCCGAGCCCGCGCAAGCAATCGCTCGATGGCCTTTTCCGTCTTGCCGGTGAGCTGTGCCATCTCCCGAGCACTACGGTCCTCCTGATAACGCCAGAGCAGGACGAGACAATACGGCTCCGGAAGACTGGCCAGGATACGGTGTGTCTTCTCCTTCAGCAGCACCTGATCCATTTGTTCCTCGTATATGGGGATGACTGATGGTTCCGCAACCGATTCGTCATCCGAATCCGACCAGTCGGATGTACGCAAACGTTTGCGGTAGTAGTCGTCAACCTTATGACGGGCAATCCCCAGCAGCCAACTGCGCAAGCTCGCATCTCCACGGTAGTTCTTCAGGCCCTGCCAGGCGGCGACAAAAACCTCCTGTACCAGGTCTTCCGCCACCTCCGTCTGGGGCATAACACGACGGCGCACATAGGAATACACCCAGTCACTGTATTTGGATACGAATTCGGCCGTGGCTTTGCGGTCCTTGCGCAATACCTCAGCGACCAACCTCATATCGTCGGTCGTATCTTGTCGAAGTTCTGTCACGATTTGTGCTGGGTGCTCCATTTTGTCTGTCACCGACATCCATATCCATCTAGAAGGTCGCAAAAATCCATCGATCCCCCCTCCTCCCTCGCCCTGTAGGTAAATGGCTGAATTGGGGGCTGCATATTCCCCTCCAGCGGCCCCAAGATCAGCCAAGAGGAGATGGAGCAGCTTCACAAGACTGGAATTTCGTCTGAATTAGCGATGCGCATTGGATGCAGCAGATGGCGGTCAGGAATCTCCCATTTCTATTCCGGCCAAAGCGGGTGTCGCTCAGAGAGATCCAACCCGAAACCCTTTCGTTAACAGTCATACGCCCCGCTGCCACTTTGCGAGTATTACTCCCGATAAAACAGGGTTCTGGGAAGTTGCCAGGGCACTGCTCCGGCGTTACTAAACTTCCTGGCCGTGCGTGTGGTATCCCGGATTTGGCCGTTCATCGGTCCGCAGTGGATCCGACAGTTCTGGACCAGTGGTCGGCAATCCGGAAACGATCCCAGCGCCTTGTGGCTTGCCTCTGATGTCGGCGATCACCTGGTGTTGTTACGCTGCCGGTTTCGAGACTTGGGGGGAAGAAATCGGGGACGGTTGCGGAATCCACGCCTGGAATCTTTCTCCTCGGAAGCGGCGGTACGGGAGTGCGGTTGTAACGTTCATTCCATTTGGCCCATGAGCTTCGGTCGAAAATCCCGGGCGCGGGATCATCCAGTGTCGCTCTGAAATCATCGTCGCTGAAGTACTTCCGGCGAATTTCAATATTCTTGTCCGAGGCGTACGTCATGGCGTAGGTAAGAAAGCGCTTCGGAAATTCAAGGACTTCTTCTGGAGTTCCAAACCAGAAGATGCGCTTTGCGACGGCCAGAAGTTCGTCGGAGTAGATCATCGCTCCTTACCCTGCGAGGCCAAGTCTTGATTCGTGACTAGCACGGGGAACTCTCTGATTTTACGCCTGTCGCCGCGCTTCCGAGTGCATTTTGCATCAAGGCGGGCAGTTTGGGCAGACCTCCATTCGACGTACCGTACACCCCTGCCGAATTGTAGGGGCGCCTTGAACGAGGCACGAGGGTGGTGTATATATCTGCATGTATGGCCCGCGACGTATCTTCTGTTGCGGCAACCCCTTCCGAAGACAGTAGGGAATCGTGCCCAAGCCGCGAAGCGTTCACTTCGGAGTCTACAATGTCCGGCTCTTAAGTGCCCTCGACAAACTCCTGCGGGATAAACCGCGGTATATGGGAGAACTGTCGACTTCGATCAACGACGCGCTTCTTGCGGCACAGCAATCTCCACGTAACCAACAAGTACCTTCAGCAACAACAAAGAGCAAGCGCTTGGCCCAAGGAAAGCTCGTGGAGGCGATCCTGCCCGGTGGCGTGCTGTCGGGAAGCAAATTCACTCTGATTCACTAGCGCCAGCACGACGGCAAATTCCGACCAAGAATCAAAACTGTCAAAATGAGCTTTTGGGAGGAGCTTGGAACTCTTATTGGACCCAAATGGACCCAGATTGCTTTTGGGGGTTTCTTGTAAACCATTCAAAGGAATGGCGGGGACGACGAGACTCGAACTCGCGACCTCTGCCGTGGCAGTCTAGGCATACACGTAGTATCAGCGACTTACATTCTCAACGGGGGCTGCCAAGTTGCTGAAAAGGACTGTAGGAACCGTTCCCTGTGGGTAAATTTGTGGATAAGAATTCTCGCGCTGCGACCCCCTGCTCAGGGTCAATGAGTGTTATCGCGATTTTTCGCCAACTATCGAGACGGTGTCTGCTTGTTCATTTCGGATTCGCAGCCGATGCCTGCTCGATAACTCGGCAGGACAATGGCGTCCCATTTTTCAGAGCAATGGCTGCGCGGTCGGCTTTGGTTTCGTCGCGCTCGTTACACAAAGCGTGTGCAAGTTCGTGCCGAATCGCCAGATCGAGCAAGTCTTCGATAGGCATATGCCATATCGCACTAAGCTCCACGCCGCGAATCGATGCTCTGACCACTAACGCGCCGTCGATGAACGTCTCTCGCTTCGGTAGGTAGCTGAACGCGGGATGGTTCGTATCAAACCCCCTCACTGATAGAATCTGCTTCCAATCCCCAGTGCGCACCAGCACCCATGTCCATTCGCCGAGCGCATCCACCGGGTATCGCGCGAGAGCTTTTCTCAAGACCGTCGCAGCGACTTGGCACTCTCTCGGGGTGTAGCCAACATTGCAGGCAAAGTGCTGCTTGGGGGCTTGTTTCTGGGCGCTCGCATTACCGATTGTCTGCGCGGCAAGCGGGTATGCGGAGAATACAAGAGGCATGACCATCAGTATGCCGGTCAGCAGAATCAGGCTCAATCGGCAGCCCGCACAAGTTGGATCGCAGGCCGCGCACGATTCGCGATTTCCGTATGTTCTTGTCACGTTGTCCTCTCTCGCGGAGTGCCGCGCAGGGGGACAGCGTCTGCCGAGAGTCCCACTACCTCAATGGATGGATACTTAATTGGCTATCAAAAGAATGTTGGAAGGGAATTAATCATTAAGCTTTTGAAACGATGAGGGTTAGACCGAGATGTTAGTAGCCGGAATAGAGCTTTAGAAGTTGCACTTCAATGCTAGACTGGCAGTATCTGTTGTGGTTCACCGTGCTGGAACCAGTTCCCAATTCTCAAGTGATGCGGTTTGGTAACTATGAAGTGGATGTGCGCCTCGGAGAACTGCGCAAGAATGGGATAAGAGTCAAGCTCACCGGCCAGCCATTCCAAATTCTGGTTATCTTACTGGAGCATCCCGGCGATTTGGTTACGCGCGAGCAGTTACAGCGGCGGCTGTGGCAATCCGACACATTTGTGGACTTCGAGAGCGGTCTCAACGCCGCGATCAACCGAGTGCGGGAAGCACTGGGGGACTCGGCAGAAAATCCTCGCTTTGTGGAAACTCTGCCGCGGCGGGGCTACCGATTCATAGCGCCGCTAATCGATTTCAGGCCAACAAGCGCCACGTTGCCAGCTGCAGAATCAAATCTCAGTCCTGCGCAGACAGTTACAAGCCCCGACGCTTCGCCCGTTTCGGGAGCAAGGGAGCGAAGACCTGTTTCTCGCCGACTCAAAGTACTACTCAGTGGAATATCCATATTGGCAGTCTTGGTTGTTGCTGTTGCCCTATTTTCCAGGCTGAGTCGACGCGGCGGTGAATGGGACTTCCAAGCTATGAAGCTCAGCCGAGTCACGCAGAGCGGGAACGCAGTCAGTGTGGCGATTTCTCCCGATGGGCACTATGTAGTTTACGCTCTACGAAAAGGGGAAAAACAGAGCCTCATCGTTCGTCAAGTAGCTACCGGCAGCGATGTGCAGATTCTACCGCCGGATGAAGTTATGATACTGGGTCTGACCTTCTCGCCGGACGCCAACTACATTGACTTTGTCCGCTCCGAGAAGCCCGACTTTACGGACACCCATCTCTATCGGATACCTGCACTCGGCGGAACACCACACCTTGCGATGCAGGGGGGGATCGACTTCGGCTCCAGTTACTCTCCAGATGGCCGGCAGTTCGCTTTTTTGCGGGTAAACTCGGATACTGGCAAGGTCGATGTCTTGATTGCCAAGGCCGACGGGACTGATCAACGGGTGCTCGCTTCACGACCCTACAGTAATGACGAGATTATTGGTGTCGCTTGGTCTCCCGATGGCAAGACAGTCGCGTTCACAACCTCGGAGGCCACGAAAGAACTTCGTTCTTCGCTTTGGGCCATATCGGTCGCTGATGGATCGGTCCGTGAAATCTACTCAACATCGAACCCCATCGGCCGTCCGCGGTGGTTGCCCGATGGAAGTGGTCTCTTGGCTCCCATAGGGTACGCTGATCAGACGTTTCGCGGGCAACTTTGGTTCATCTCCTATCCACGAGGAGAGGCACGCCGCCTCACCAATGACCTGATGGATTACCAGCTCTGTTGCCTGGACCTCACGGCGGATGGCAAGACTCTTGTCGACACCGAGCTGTCAACGGTCTCCGACTTGTGGGTCGCGACGGGAAACACCGCAAATGCTAAGCAGATCACTCCGAAGGAGTTTGTTGTCGGAGGATTCTCTTGG
>JBGOTL010000076.1:0-19013 GCA_041476465.1 Candidatus Acidiferrum sp.
AGCGAAGCCCGTACGGCCCGCGACGCCGGAAGAAGCAGCGTCGATTTTGTCCGCGGCGAACAAAGTGGTGATCGTGCCGGGGTACGGCATGGCCGTGGCGCAAGCGCAGCATAAGGTGCGCGAACTGTTTGATTCGCTGACCAAGAAGGGCGTGGACGTGAAATTCGGGATTCACCCGGTGGCCGGAAGAATGCCGGGGCACATGAACGTGCTGCTGGCGGAAGCGGATATTCCGTACGATAAATTGCTGGACATGGAGCAGATCAATTCGGAGCTGCCGCAGGCGGATGTGGCGCTGATCATCGGCGCGAACGATGTGACCAATCCGGCGGCGCGCACCGATACCGGGAGCCCCATTTTCGGCATGCCGATTATCGACGTGGACAAAGCGCGCACGGTGATGGTCATCAAGCGCAGCATGGCGGCGGGTTTCGCGGGAATCGAAAACCCGCTTTATTACCTGGATAAAACGTTGATGCTCTTCGGAGACGCCAAGTCCTTTGTGGGAAACATCGTGAAGGAATTGACCGGCGGCGGGCATGGCTAGCGAGCCTGAAATCGTCAAGACAGCCGGGATGGTACCCGACGAACTGAAGCACGAGCCGCGCTCCAAGGGGCTTACCACACCGCGCAAGAAAAAACCCAAAGAACTTGCGGTCATTACCGAGTGCTGCACGGGCTGCGCGGGATCGCCGGCGTGCGTGGAGTACTGCCCGGTGGAAGACTGCATGTTCTGGGTGCCGGATGAGGACCATCCGCCGTTCGGGCGCATCCAGGTGGATCCCATTCTGTGCATTGGGTGCAAGAAGTGCGTGAGCAAGGGTCCGGACGGTTGCTTCCTGGATGGCTGCCCGTGGGACGCGATTGTGATGGTGGATATTGCGGAAGTTGAAAAGGAAGTTGGGGCGATGACGTACTGAGCCCATCGCTGTCGACAGTTCGTTAGAAATGCCCCTACCCCCGGTATTTTCGTAAAGAGTGAGCAATAGATTAATTCTGCGGAGGTTAAGTTTTCGCTGTTGCGCAATAGTGTGATTTTGAGGGAGTTCAGGCGGGATTATCGCCTTCATAAAGGGTAGCTGTGCAGTCAGTTGCGGCTTTGGTTTGGTTGCGCTAGCCCTACCCGAGTGTAACTCCAATATAACAAGAATAACTCAGGGCTCCCACAAGCAGGGTGGTAGTATTCCGCTCAAGTTGCGAGGGAGTTCATGTCAGGGAATAGCAGAGATCGTCGAACTGCCAAGCGGTTTGTCGAGCGGGTTGTCGCTGAAAAGATTTTCGGTTTTCACATCTCACCAGACCAAGCCACACTCTCATTGGAACAGAAAATCTGGTCTTGGCCCGTTTTGGGTGTCGCTGTGCCATTGCTTTGGGCTATCGGAGCAGTATTGATGTCTGCACCTCTCATTGCTCCGGATATTTTTTTCGTAGCGGGAGCGATACTGCTCTTAGTGAAGTTTTTTACTTGGCCGGAATTCTGGCGACAAACGAAACGAGTTAAGTCGCGCTCGTCCGCGATCGTAATCGCTGCTGCTGTGTTACCGACGTACGCGCTTATTGAAATGAATCATCGCATACCACCTTTCCCTTTTCCGTGGGTTAGCACGGCCTACCAATCAAGTGACGGAATAGGTGTACAAATTATTGTCAGAGACTACCCACTTGATCCCGGTTTGAACACTATTGGGTCGTCCGCTTCACTATTTCACATCAACATTCTCATTTCTAAAGTAGTAAGCGTCTCTAAAGAAGGAGAGTCCTGGCATGAAGAAAGAATTGCATATGTGAACAAAGAAGAGTGGAGCAACGCATTGGACAACCAAACGCTGGCTTGGCTTCTAATAAAAAACCAAACGACTGTTTTGGAATTTCAGGGCACCAGTAGAGATGCCAATTGGGATGGCTACATCGTTTTGAAAAGAGAAAAAGGGCAGATACAGCGGTTTCAAAGCATGAGAGGCGCGGTTATTTTTCCAAGAACAAAAGGAAAACTGGCACTAACCGAAGAACTTAACACTGACGATTCGGGCGTTCATAAGCGCATTTTGTATGAATTCCAACCGCTAACGAAAAAACGTTTGTTGGAGTATGGAGTACCCGAATCCTAAGCAACTTTCTTCTCAGCCGTGAGCTTTTCATAGGTGAGCACAGGCGGCGGGCGGCCAACTGAATTGCCTCGTGGTTCTTCCTTCACGAAAACACACGATGAGAGGGTATCACTTTTGTAATTCACCGCGAGGTGAAGAAACGAGGGTGTCCTGCCCTCGAGTCTGACGGCCCGTCATTACAAGAGCCGAGGGAGTGGCGCACCTACGGCGCTCTCCATTCTGTTTGCTAGCTTTCCCAGCCCTGACCCTTCGACTCCGCTCAGGGCCGGCGGGCTGGGCTTCCCGGTACAAGACAACGGGATGCAAAAGGCGCGAAGTTATGGCGCACCTCTGGTGCTCCAAGATATTTGAGACGAGGATGGCGACGTCCCCGTTCGGCAAGCTCAGGGCAAGAAGTCGCCGCTACAAGGGCGGACCGCCTCGGAGGGCGGCCCCTACAACGGCAAACCAAGATGGCCACCTAGAGGTGTCCGCTACAAGAACAAGATGCCGGGCTTCCCGACATAAACCGTCGGGACCCCCACAAACCGGGGGCCCCGCTAGGGCCGGGGTAAAAAAGCCCAGCGCTACACAACCCAGGATGGAAGCCCTTTCGAGGCTCGGGGCGGGCGAGAGAACGAGAAGCAGATCCCTCGACTGCACTCGGGATGACAAGCTTGATGGGAGGCGCAGCAGACTACTAGGGATGCGCGGCGGCGCGGTCGCGGATGGACTTTTCTGTGAGCACGGCTTGCTGGCGGACGCGGTCGGAGATTTCGGGGAGTTCGCGTTGGTAGGGACGGATTGCAGGCAGGTCTTCTACCTGGCCGACCAGGTATAGGGCGCGCAGCGCTTCCCAGACTTGCTGGTCGCCAGGGTCCACGGTAGCCAGTTCGGCGCCTGCGGTCACGTTGGCTCCCGTCGCCACCGAAAGAGTGCGAATACGCCCTGTGATGGGCGAGCGCACTTCGGTTATTTGCTGATCGGCGTTAGGCGCGACCGCAGAGCGGTCGACTTCCAGTTTTGCGATCAGTCCACCCTGATGGATGGCGGTGCCCACTTTGTCCGTGTCGGTCACGCGGCCGGCGCTGGGGGCGATAATTCTGGCGGGCTGCAAAAGCGCGACGATCTGCGCGCGGCCTGCGGCGTCGCCAAAGCGCACCAGGGACAGCGCCGCATTTCCTCGCACCATGGCGGAAGGGTCATCCAACATCTTCAAGAGCGTCGCGTGGAAGCCTGCGCCTGCGGGGTCCTGGCCCATGACCCAGGCATCGGTGTTGCGCACTTCTTCCACCGGATGCGCGGCCAGCCTTAGCATCTCCGGATACCAGCGCTGCGCGCCGGCGTCGCGCCGCCCCATGCGTTCGCCCACCTGCACCAGCGCATGCTGAATGTGCCGCGGGTGCTTTTCGTCGTTCAAGTATTCGCTAATCTGTTTGTCAGGGAGCTGGCGTCCAAACCAAGTGTTCCACCAAAATAAGAACGGCATCAGCACGATCAACCAAGCGGTAAGGAAAATCAGCAAGCGATTCCGTGTGGACATGCGGTGAGGAGAAGGCACGGGTTGCGGCGGAGAATTTGCCATAGCGATTCTTGAATGATCAGTTGATTCCGGTCAGCATGGTTGAGATCCTTCGCGTCCGACCCGGTCGGACCATCAGGATGACACCGTCTAGGATCGGCTTCCCCCAAACTGCTAGCCCGCATTGGGGGCCGGCGGCTATCCCGGCAAGGCCGGAATCTTCGACTTCGCGGGCGCGGCTTTGTTGGCTCGCAGGAAAGGCAGGAACCCGCGATCGCAAAGGTCCCACAAGGCATCGAGGAAGAAGAGCCCGGAGAGCGACAAGAGAATCAGGCTCAGGAACAAACCGTCCACCGTGGTGATGGTTCCCTCAACGACCATCCATACAATCCCCGCGAGCGGAATAATGCCCAGCACGATGGAAATCAAAAGCATCATGGGCAGCAAAAGACCTCCTCAAGTTCCTTCATCGCGACCGTTTTTGTCGTGGACCGATGATTTCCATCGCGTGTATTTGCAATACTTACAGTTGAGATTCTTCGCGTCCCGATCGGAATCGGGACACTCAGAATGACATTTACCACTAGGCCTTGCCTTAAGGCTTGAAGGTCACGTCCACGGTCTTGCTGTCCTTCGCGGCGAGTGTAACCTTCTGGGTCTGCTCGCCGAGCTTTTCATGCACAAAGCCCAGGGTGTAATCGCCCGGAGGCAGGCCCTTGATCTCGAACTTGCCGTCTGCTCCGCTGACCGCGTAGAACGGGCTCTTCGTCACATTGACGAACATCCTCATCCACGGGTGCTGGTTGCACTTCACGGGCAGCATGAGTTCCTCGCGGGCGAAGCTCTTTTCGATAGGTGGCGCCTGGGTGGCCTGCGACTCATTCCATTCGCGGTTGTCCTTGGGAGTGGGATGAATGTTGTGCGTGGTCGGATCGCCGTTGACGATCTTGATGGTCTGCCCGGCCATCACGCCCAGCACGTGCGGATGGTACCTGCAGCCGCTCTGCGTCAGTGTGACTGCTTCCTTCGGAACGTCGAAGGTGCGGCTGCCGAGCCCCTCTTTGACGTAGATGAAGACATTGGCGAGGTGACCATCGCTGGCCAACATGTTTTCCGCGGTGTTCCCACCCTGGCAGTTGGGATCCTGGCTCATGTCGATTTTGGCAGGTTTCGGAGCGGCGCCTTCGAACTTGACCGTGCCGCTGACCGCCGCCGCGGTGGCGGGATCAATCGGCGTGGCGGCCGGGGCCGCGGCAGCAGGCGCGGCGGGCTGTTCTTCCGCAGTTTCCTTCTTGCCGCAGCCCGCCAGCAGAGCGAGTCCCAACAAAACTGAACTACCCCAGATTGCTACGGATGTTTTGATTTTCATGGTAATGCTGCACCTCTCTTGAAATTTGAATGCGCACACAAATCTAAACTCTATTCTGGAGCGTGGCCGGCGGCGTTGCTGGCGGCTTTCCCTCCAGACGATGGCAGGGATGACCGCGGGGCGCTCAATGGCAATGATGACCGCGGAGCCGTCAATACACTGCCCGTTGCCGCTCGCGGGCGACCCATGGAGGCGCCCACTCGCCGCTGCTCTTCCGGAGTGAGCTGGAAGATGTAATCCACCAGGAGCTTCGTGTGATCCCTATCGTAACTCAGGAACGATGGCGGCGTGGGGCCCGCGAAGACCCAGCGGTTGCTCTCCCGTTTGAAAAGGCCGGAAGGCATGGAGGTGCCCGGGCTGATGGCCTGCGGGTCAATAATCCAGCGCTCCACCCAATCGGGTTTTAACCGTCCACGGGCCTGCAAGAAGTTGGGGGCGGTGGCGGTGCGATCGTGGGCCGCTTGGCCGGTCGCGTGGCACTTCAGGCAGGGCGCCGCCGGGCTGCTGAATAGACTGCGCGCCATGTCGGTTTCCTTCGCCGTCAGCATGGGTACCTGGTCGGGTATGTACGGAAAGGGCTGCCGAGAGAGCGCCTGGAAGAAGCGCACCAGCTTGCCCAGCTCATTCTCGGAAAGAGAGAAGGTCGGCATGTGCACTTGCAGGTAGGGGCGCACGCCGTTGCGGTTGCTGTCCTTTTCCGACAGCGCGGGATTCGTCAGGAAGCCCAACAGCCATTGGGGATCGACTCTGGCGCCTTCGGTGAGGAGTTTGGGGGGCAGTTGTTCCTGCCCGTCCGGCCCCTGATACCGCGTCATTCCCATCAAGGCCGTCTTCTGGCCGGGGATGAGCTGATGGCAACCCATGCAGTTATACTTTTTTACGATCCACCAGCCTTCCTGAATATCGCGGCGATAATCGAGTGGCCGGTACTGATAGCCAGGGGGAAGAGGAGTTTCCTGACTGCCCATGAGAAAAGTCGTGAGCGCCCGGACCTGCTCCCTGGTCAGGTGCAAATTGGGCATGCGCAGTTTTTCTGTTTCCGGCTTGATTTTGCCCTTGTCCCAAATATTGGGTTCGGCCAGCTTGTGCTCGAAAAAACCCTTTTGGTCATACCAGGGCTGTTTTGCGGGACCTTCGGGCAAGCGCGCCAAATCATCCGCGTCGGTGATTGGCTCGCGGCCGCCGCGCTGCGCTGTTTCCGTCAATAACGCGAAATCCAGCCGCTCAATTGGCTTGCTTCCCTCGTAGGTCAACTCGGTGCCGATGCGGCCTTCGTCCTCCATGCCAGAGATTTCGTGGCAACCAGCGCAGCCGAAGTGGCGGATCCATCTCTTCCCCTCCTCCTTGAGGCTGGGATCGTCCATGAACGACGCAGTGGAGTACGCGGAGGGCTCTTGCTTCTTTAAGGTGATGAGATAGCTGGCGACATCCTCCGCATCTTGCGGAGAAAGGCGCAGGCTGGGCATCACGGTCATGTTCTGCACCTGGAGCTCGTGGCCGTCGTTGGGACAGCGGCTGTGCTCCAGGTCGAAAACAAACGGCAAACCCTTCTTCCGATAATCTTCGGGGCCCACGTCCTTCTTTTCATAGGCGCAGTAAGGGCGGGTGCGCTCGCGCGCGTTGTGGACCCAGCGCACGAGGTAGTCGTAGTTGTCCTTCTCGCCGACGAGGGTGAGATTCGCGGCAAAGGCGCCGCCTTGCATCTGGTCACCTTCGCCGATGGAGTGACATGCCAGGCAGCCCCGGCTTTCGAACAGTTCTTTGCCATGCGCCGCGTTGCCCAGCTTGTGTTTAGGCAACGGATCCGACAGCGCCGATTGCCACAAATAGGCCGAGATGGATTTGATCTGGGCATCGTTCAGACGGAAGTTCGGCATTTTGGTGGTGGCGCGGAATTCGCTGGGCTTCTTCAGCCAGACGGGGATCCAGTTCTTGTTCAGCTTGAGGCGAACATCCTTGAGATTTGGGCCAATCTTTTTCACGTCTTGCAGCAGGCTTTTGGTGGTGCGGTCAAGCTGGACGATGCGCAAGTCAAGTTTGCTGTTAGTGACCTTAAGCGCCACGGCGGTGTCGTTCAGCCGATTGGCTTCCTCGTTGGTCTCGGCGGTGTCCGCCTGCTTCATCAAATAAGCGGCGTGCTTCAGGTTGTCCTTTTTCTCCTGGTCCAATAGCTTGAGCTGCTGGGCGATGGAAAGCAGATCTTCGGGTTCCTTGTCGTAGCCCTCGAAGCGATGGCAGCCCATACAGCCGCGTTGACGGAACAGATCTTTGCCCTCGCTAAGCACCCAACCCACGTCGTTGCTCACCAGCACCATGTCAGCGGAGTGGCACGTCTGGCAGCCGGCTTCCACATTTCCCTTGGGGAAGAGAGGCCAGAGCCAATGCTCGTAGGTGCCGTGGGCCTTTTCTACGCTGGTGGTTGCGCGGCCATTGCCCTGGTGGCAGGGCGAGCAGCCAAATTTTTCCGGATCATGAATTTTCAAGAGATCGGTGTTGGGATGGCTGGTGAACGCACGCGCGTATTCGTCCGGCTTCTGGCCCTTCACGGACATCGCGGCGGCAGTCAGCTTGACCGGCTCGCGAATTCCCATGTGACAGGATTCGCAGCGGTCCACGATATTGGCTTCGGGCACGTTGATCTGAAGAATTTTCGCAGTCCAAGCCGCAGTCTTGTCCTGCAGGCCGGTGAGCTGTGACGGCGTCAGGTTCACCATGCGGTCGGTGACGTAGGCATCGAGCTTTTCTTTCTTCTCGTTGACGGGCTTGATGAGCTCACCAAGTTCCGCGCTCAGCTGGGTGCGCTCGTTTTTCAGTCCGTTGTAGGTTTCTTCCAGATCATCGTAGGTCTTGAACGGTTGTTTCTTGCCGTCGGGGTACTCTGCGCTGGTAGCTTCCTTCTTGTACTCTTCGAGGGCTTTTCGCTTGCTCTGTTTAGAGGACTCGCTGGTCTCCGTCTCGATGCCGTACGTGGAAGCGTTCACGTAAGCCCGCCGGTCGGTGAAGACGCTTTGCACCGCCAGGATTTTGCCGCTCAAGTCGCGCAGCTTTTCGTTGATCTCCTTCATGCGCGGGGCGGCATTCTTGCTGGCGCTCTCGTAATCCTGCTTCAGCTTTTGATAGTCGGCGCTGCTCTCCACGTCCTTCTGCGAATCACTCGACTGGGAACGCGCATTCTTCAGGAATGCCGTGTAGCGGCCTTCCCACTCATGCTGGAAAGTTTTCCAGGGCCGCTGGCCGAAGTTTTCGTCCCACAACGCCCAAAACAGAGTGGCCATCAAGACCACCATCGCCACCAGGTAATGAGGCGCGAGGGACTTGCTGACTACCGGGTCGTTGTCAGGTGCGACCGCTAAGCGGTCGACGTCAGGGACGGGCTTATCGGCCACCGGTTTCTCCTATACGTTGAACCAGGGTGTGATCCACACATATTTGATGTGGAACATCAGCCGCAAGAGCATCTTGATCGGCAATCCGATCATGGTGAGAAAAAAGACCATCAAGAGGGAGTACTGCAGCAAACTCATGCGCTTGTAGTTTTTCGGATTGTAGCGGCGGAAAAAGGCGTGGACCAGAAATCCGCCGGCCGCGAAGAAGCCACCGACCACAGCCGCGCCGAAGATCGCTTTCGCCCCGTTGGAGGTGATACCGAAAAGGTCCGGCAAATCGCGATTCACTTCATAAATGAGCCGGTTGTGGTCCCAGGTCTGCCCGGGCCAGAACCATTGCCAGCCGGGCCCGCGGATAAAGGTCCCGATGCTGATCATGGATACCCACAAGACAATGAAGCCGAAAAGAAATGTTCCGATGGCAAATTTGCGCTGCTTCCAGGTGTAGTAGCCGCAACCCAGCGGATTGGTGTCGATATAGGGAATCACCATAAGGCCAAAGATGATGAGCGTGGGCATGACCACGCCGGCAATCCACGGATCGAAGTAAACCAGCATTTCCTGCAAACCCAGGAAATACCAGGGGGCCTTGGCTGGGTTCATGGTCAGGTTGGGATTCGCCGGTTCTTCCAGCGGCGCGTTTAACGTGATGGACCAGACCATTAAAATGATGGTGACAATGATGGCGGCCAGGAATTCCACGCGCAGGAGAAACGGCCAGACATGGACTTCTTTCTGCCACCCAGGCTGGAAGGGCCAGGCTTTGCGGTGATGGGTCTTGGCCATCGCCGCATCTCCTTCAAGTTGCGCGATGAGCAGGTCATTGGCGTGCGCCTGCCTCCAAGCAAGAAAAATATAAAAACCCAGCAGCGGAATCATGGCCACGATGGGCACGTTGTCTGGCGCGGAAACGATGATCCATAGTTGATTCCAATCCATGGCTATCTCCGCGCTTCCTTGATCTCGGATTCAAGAATGACCGGCGCCGGGCCCGAGATGCCGCCGTCCTTACGCACGCGCCAGAAGTGCAGGATCATAAAGATGGAGGCGATGATGGGAATGCCGATGCAATGCCAGATGTAGGAGCGCAGCAGCGCGTTGGCGTCAACGATGGAGCCGCCCAGCAGGCCGAAGCGAACGTCGTTGTAGGGAGTCATGCCTAACTGCGGACCGAAGGGGCCTTCGTGGCCGAGAAGCGGCGTGGCACGCGCCATGTTGGTGCCCACGGTCACCGCCCAGAAACCAAGTTGATCGTCGGGCAGCAGATAGCCGGTGAAGGAGAGCAAGAGCGTAAGCACAAGCAGGATCACGCCCACATTCCAATTGAACTCCCGCGGCTTCTTGTAAGAACCCGTGAGGAACACGCGGAACATGTGCAGCTCCACGGCGATTACCATCAGGTGCGCGGCCCAGCGGTGCATGTTGCGCAACAACTTGCCGAACGGCACATCGTGTTCCAGGTACAGCACATCGCGGAAGGCCTGCACCTTGCTGGGGTGGTAGTAGAACATCAACAGGGTGCCGGTAAAAGTGAGCACGATGAACAGATAAAATGTGATGCCGCCCATTCCCCAGGTGTAGCTGTAACGCACCGCGTCACGGTTAATTTTGGCGGGATGCAAATGCAGGAAGACGTTGGAGAGTACGCCCAAGGCGCGGTTGCGCGGTGTGTCGTCGTGTTTGTGACGAAAGATGGAGGTGAAGACCTGGGTCTTGGTGGGATTCTTGAGGCCCTCGACCTGCTCTTTGGCTTTAGCAGGCAGGTCGGTCTTGAGGGATTCGAGGTCCTCCTTGACACCTGTTTTGATGCGATCGACCAAGCCAACCGGCTTGGTATTCTTGGAGTTCGGGTTGCTGTCTTCAGACATTAAGTGCGCTCCTGACTTCCCCGCAACTCGAACTTACACCTGCAAAAACGCTCCTGGTTCATTGAAACGGCTGGGCTGCCCCTTGGGCCATTGATAAAGCCGGGAGGTATCCACGATGATCTGGCCGTCCGGAGCCAATTCCACGTGCGCGCGGTCCATGGGACGCGGCGCGGGTCCCTCGAAGTTGACACCTTCGTTGTCGTACCCGCTGCCGTGGCAGGGACATTTGAATTTGTTCTCGCTGGATTTCCAGTCGGGCGTGCAGCCCAGGTGTGTACAACGCGCGTAGATGACAAATACGCGGTCTGGGCTGCGGTCCACCCAGATGCGGTACTTCTGTTGCCACTTGGTATCCACACCCAACGCGTAGTCCGAGGGGTAGCCGATCTTGAAGATGGTGGGAGGTTCAAAGAGCGTCCGGGGCAGGAAAAAACGGAGAAATGCGATGAACCATGTATAAAGAAAAGCCGTGACGGCAAACCACACCAGACGGCGCCGCCGCTCGTTGACTTGGCTCTCCTCTGGGCCGACGGTCGCTAAACCAGCGGCAGCTACGGCTTTCGATGTACCGATAGCGGGCGTGCCAACATAGCTGGCCGCTCCTTTAGCGCCGGCGGCAGACTCGTTCGCCGCGAGCGCTTTCGGTTTGTCCGACCGTGTTTCCGGGACCGCCATGCGTTACCTCCAGGCCGACTTGCTCTCAAAATTAGCCGACGGTGACGAACTGCGCCGCCGATCTCTCCCTTTGGTCGTGTGCCCATCGACCGCCCCGGCAAGGCCGGGATCTTCGACTTCGCGGCCGGATAGAACGTAGCAAGTCGCCGCCAATTACTTCATAACACTTCTTAGCTTTCTTGTCTTAGCTTTCTTGGTGCGCGCGTTGCAGATAGATTTCACC
Organism: Candidatus Acidiferrum sp.; assembly: GCA_041476465.1. GTDB lineage: Bacteria > Acidobacteriota > Terriglobia > Acidiferrales > UBA7541 > Acidiferrum. The sequence continues at coordinate 11,131 of JBGOTL010000076.1, forward strand.
TTGCTTAGCATGACGCCCAATGCGCGCGAATAAGAAATCAATACTGCCGGAAACGGAACGGATGTTACTCAAAATGGAAAAATTCGTCAATGCGTGTCTGCGGTCGAGTCAGTGAGGGTTGCGAGGGTATCTGGGATGGACTCACCGTTTGCTCTGGGCAAGAATCTGGAAAAGGAGAAAAAAGATGTGCAAGAACTCGCTTGCGCCCGGAAAAAGCTGTGATAGACTCGCCACCGTTTGGGTTTCCCACTGCCCTGATTGCGTGGATTCGAGGATTTGCGGCAGTGGGAAGGGCCGGGAAATAAACTCGGGAGGTCAATGTAGATGGGCCTCGTTCTTCTCATTGTCATCTGGCTGATCACCTTCGCCAGCACGTATTTCTTCGTAGCCAAGACCTGGTGGCTACCTGTCGGGGCCTCCGCCGCGGCCGCCGGCATTGACCATCAGTTCGCCATCACCTACCTCCTCATGGGCATCGTATTCGTGGCGGCGCAAGTCGGCTTGGGACTTTTCGCATGGAAGTACCGCGAACGCAACTCAGCTTCCCCGGCGCTCTACTCCCACGGCAACAATCGGCTGGAAATAATCTGGACGGTGCTTACTTTTGTTCTTTTCGTCGGACTGAATCTGATGAGCAGTTCCATCTGGGCTTCAGAGCGTTTTCGTCCGGCAGGACCCGGAGCCGTGCGGGTGGAAGTCACGGGCATGCAGTTTGCGTGGTACTTCCGGTATCCCGGGCCGGATGGAAAGTTTGGCGCGACGAAACCGGAATCGATAGATGCATCCGCGGGAGGAGAGGCCGCTATCGGCCTTGATACGACGGACGCCGCATCCAAAGATGACGTCGTGACGGGAACGATGTACGTCCCGGTGAACCGCGAAGTGGAACTGATCCTGCGGGCGCACGATGTAATCCACAGTTTTTTTGTTCCTGCCATGCGCTTCAAGCAGGACGCCGTGCCCGGCCTGGCGATCCCCATGCACTTCACGCCGATTACCACGGGAGACTACGAGATCGCTTGCGCCGAGCTTTGCGGGATGGGTCATTACAAGATGCACGGGATGCTCAAAGTAGTCAGCCAGGAAGAATTTGACAAATGGCTGGCGGCACGGGAGGCGGAGAAACAATAATGTCTACCGGGGAACTCGCTGCCCAGGAAGCACACACTCACGCGGCACCTCAGGGGTTCATTCGCAAGTGGGTCTTCAGCCTCGATCATAAAATCATCGGCTTGCAGTATTACTTTCTGGCGCTGACGGCGGTGTTTGTCGGCATGTTTCTCTCTTTGTTGATGCGCATCCACCTGATCTGGCCTGGGGTGAGTTTGCCGCTGCTGGGAGAGATCAAACCTGAAGCCTACCTAAGCTTGTTGACCATGCACGGCACCATCATGGTGTTCTTTGTGCTGACCACGGCGCCGCAGGGCGGCTTCGGAAATTATTTTCTGCCCATTCAAATCGGCGCGGCGGACATGGCCTTCCCGGTCCTGAACATGTTGTCCTTCTGGGTGACTTTTCTCGCTTACGCCGTGATGCTCTCGGCTTTCTTCGTGACCGGTGGAGCGCCGCTGCACGGATGGACCGGCTACCCTCCGCTGAGCGCGCTGCCATCGGCTGGGCCGGGCGAGGGAACGGGCGCAGACCTTTGGGTCATCAGCATCGCCCTGTTCTGCATCGGCGCGTTGATGAGCGCGCTGAATTTCATCACCACCACGCTGGATATGCGCGCGAAGGGCATGACCATGATGCGCATGCCGCTGACCTGCTGGGCCTGGTTTATCACCGCGATCCTGGGCTTGCTGGCGTTTGGCGTGTTGTTCTCGGCCGGGATTCTGCTGCTGCTGGACCGCAACGTGGGCACCAGCTTCTTTGTGCCGCTGGTCTCGGTGAATGGAATACTCGCGGCACATAGGGGTGGCTCGCCCCTTTTGTGGCAGCACCTTTTCTGGTTCTTTGGGCATCCCGAGGTGTACATCGCCATCTTACCGGCGATGGGTTTGTGCTCGCAGTTGGTGTCGGTGTTCTCTCGTAAACCGATCTTTGGCTACAAAGCGATGGTGTACGCCATGTTGTCCATCGGTCTCCTGGGCTTCATGGTCTGGGGCCATCACATGTTCATGAGCGGCATGAGCCCGTATTCGGCTTTCGCATTTTCGGTGATGACCATGGCCATCGGCGTGCCATCAGCCATCAAGACGTTCAACTGGCTGGGAACGATGTGGGGCGGGCGAATACGTTTTTCTTCACCCATGTTGTTTGCCATCGGATTTGTTTCCATGTTTGTGTCTGGCGGAATCAGCGGGCCGTTTCTGGCACAGCCGGCGCTGGATATTCCGTTGCACGACACGTACTTCGTGACGGGTCACTTCCACCTCATCATGGGCGTGGCGTCGATTTTTGGCATTTTTGCCGCTACCTATTACTGGTTCCCAAAAATGTTTGGGCGCATGATGAGCGAAAGTCTGGCGCAGTGGCACTTCTGGTTCACTTTCATCGGCGCCTACGCCATCTTCATGCCCATGCATTATCTCGGTATGGCCGGGCACCCGCGGCGCTACTCACAGCTCACCGAAGTCGCTTATCTTCATAACTTGATCCCGCTGCAGAAGTTCATTACCTATGTGGCGTTCATCACCATTGCGGGTCAGTTTATTTTTCTCGCGAACCTCTTCTGGAGCATGAAGTACGGGAAGAAGGCCAGCGACAATCCATGGGAAGCGACGACGCTCGAATGGACGACCGCAACGCCGCCTCCGCACGATAATTTCGGCGGACATACGCCCGTTGTTTACAACGGCCCGTACGAATACAGCGTGCCAGGCGCGCCCCGCGATTACGTGATGCAAACAGATGCAACAAGCGTGAAGGCCCACTAGAAAACGTATGGCAAGTTTCACCACAACGGCGTCGCTAAACCGTCTCGACTACGGCTCCCCGTACTTCGGCACGCGCTTGCGGCGTGCCCGGCTGGGCCTGGGAGTCGGACTAACGGGAATCGTGATGATATTCGTTTCCTTTACCAGCGCGTACATCGTGCGGCAAGGGTTGCCCACATTCGACCCGCGCAGCAATACCATGGTTCACGATTGGTTGCCGGTGCAACTTCCCAGATTGCTGTTTATCAATACCTGGGTGTTGCTGATCAGCAGCGTGACCATGGCGCTGGCCCGGCGCCAAGTGGCCCGCGAGGCCGCGCGGGCACAAGTCACGTCCAATCCCCATGTCTCTCCCGGCTTCGATGAGAAAATTCCCTGGCTTGCGTTCACCGTTGTGCTTGGCCTAGGTTTTTTGGCTGGGCAGTGGATCGTGTGGCGCGAGCTGGCGGCTCGCGGTTTCTATGTGGCCACCAGCGCCAGCAGCTCTTTCATTTATTTGTTGACCGGAATGCACGGTCTGCACTTGCTGGGAGGTATTTTCGCGCTGCTGGCCGCGGGCGCCGCTTCCGTGCTGCGCCGGCCGGTGGATTCACGGCTCATTGTTCTGGACGTTAGCGGCTGGTATTGGCATTTCATGGCTTTCTTGTGGGTCTATATTTTGTGTCTGCTAGTGTTTGTAGGCTAAAGCAACGTTGACCCCGGCCTGCCCGGAGTCGACGCATTGAGGAGACCAAGCGCATGGCTGAAGCAAGTCTGCCGCACGGGATGCCGAAGGCTGTTGACCCCTTCGCGGTCACATCAGACTACGAACCGTCACTGTTTGGGACCTACTCCAAGAAAATCGGCATGTGGTTGTTCCTGCTGTCCGACTCGCTGACGTTTGGCGCTTTACTTTACGCCTACAGCTACGGGCGCATTTCAACGCCGCATTGGCCCACGCCGTTCCATTCCGAGAGCATCGTAAACGCCACTATCATGACGGCGTTTCTGCTGACTAGTTCGTTGACCATGGTGCTAGCGGTGCGCGCGGCGGTCTACGGGAACGCGAAAGCGCAGCGGCTGTGGTTGCTGGCCACGATGGCATGCGGCATGGGCTTCATCATCCTTCACGGCCGGGAGTGGAGCAATTTGATCGCGCAGGGCCTCAGTCTACCCGTATTTCCCCAAATGCCGGGGCACGCAGCAGCCGGCGAGTTTGCCAACGTGGCCCAGACCGTGCCGCAGTTCCCCGCGACCTTCTTTGGCCTCACCGGAATGCACATGCTGCACGTGACGCTGGGAGTGGTTTACCTCGGAATCGTCGCGTTACGCCGCAAATTCATTCCCATTTTGCTGGTCTTCTGGCTGGCCGCATGGCTGGGGACGCCGTCCTACAGCCCCTTCCACTACGCCGCGCACGTTCTTCTGGTGGCGGCCATCGTTTGCTCTGCTATCCTTTGGTTGAAGCCCAAGGTTTACGACGCGGCTGACGTCGAGGTTGCCGGGCTGTACTGGCACTTTGTGGACCTGGTATGGATGTTCATTTTCCCCCTGGTTTATTTGATGTCCGCCAAGATTCTCTAGGAGCCGGAGAGATATGGATACCATTCAGCAGAGCATCGCGGAAAGCGTCGCCGAACAGCACCGGCATCACGGGAAGTCACAATTCTTCTGGGTTTGGGGCGCGCTGCTGGTGATGACCGCCATCGAAGTTTATCTGACCTATCAAAATTTGCAGCCCGTGCGGATGCTGACGATCTTGATGGGCTTGTCGCTGATAAAAGCGGCGCTGATCATCGGCTTCTTTATGCATATGAAGTTTGAGCTATCGCGCATGAAATGGCTGACGATGTGTTCCTTGGCTGTCTGCCTGGCTTTGATGATGATTTTCTTCCTGGACGCGCTTCGCATCATCTCGCTGGGAGTGCGATGAAATTTCGCGCCGCCATCCTCGCTGCTTACCTGTTGCTATGGGCCACCCCGGCCTTTAGCCAGGCTTGTTCCATGTGTTACAGCACGGCGAAGGCGACCTCCAAGGAGGGGCAAAGAGCCATCAGCAATGGGGTGGTCGTACTTTTGCTTCCGCCCGTTGGATTCATGACCCTCGGAGTCTGGATGGCGTTTCGCTACGGTAGGAAGCGGGATCTTGAGCAAAGCCAATCACCTGAGCTGACGGACTTGGGTGCTTTTAAGTATCAAACGAACTGACCTCCCACCGAAAACTAATCCTGCCAGAATGTATCTCTTCGGCCTGGTTGCCCGTTCGGAGAAAAACTGGACTTGGGGCGACCGCGATCCATGGCCTATCGGAAAAAGGTAAACACAACGCGTTCCGCATGGAAACATACCCTCGTGTGAAGCCTGCGGTTAATCCTTACGCCATGCCTGGGCTATCGTGGAGCGGTCGCCCCGTGCCCTGCGGCTACAATTGAGGGAAGCGATTGTATGTCTCCTTCCCGCACAATCGGATGGCTGGTCGGATCCTGGCTGGCCTTCCTTGGTTTTTACGCCGGATTGTCCCTCATCCTGCATGAGGGTCCCGCGCTAGCTACGATCGGCAACCTGGTGCAGTGCCTGATGCCGTTGCTTGCCAATACAGGCCTCCTTCTCAACGCCGGGACTCCGCACTGGCGCAGAAACCTCTTCTGGATGCTGCTGGCCATGGGGTGCTCACTCTGGATGATCGGCCAGTTCCAGTGGACTTACTACGAGTTATATCTGCACAAGCCCGTCCCGGGTTTGTATCCCGGAGATATGCTTTTCTTTCTGCGCGGTGTCCCGTTCCTGGCTGCGCTGGCGTTGCGCCCGCATTTGAAGCGCGGCGAGCTGAAGATGCGCCTGGGATACATCGATTTTGGATTGCTCCTCACCTGGTGGGCATTTCTCTACATCTTCGTGGTTCTGCCCTGGCTGTATGCCAGTCCCAATCTTCCCTCTTACAACCATAACTTTAACCTGCTGATGAACGTGCAAAACATGATCATCATTTGCGGCTTCGGTGTGCTGTGGCTGCGAGTGAGCGGGGCGTGGCGATATGTCTATGCGAATCTGTTTGGCGCGGCAGCGCTGTACATGCTGGCTTCGCTCACGTTGGATGTCGCGAATGACCGAAATGAATATTTCACGGGCAGCCTGTATGATTTGCCGATGATTTCCTCTTTCTTCTGGTTTGCGATGGCTGGAGTCATCGCCTACCTGAAGCGCGCGGATCTGGATGCCCCGAGCGAAAACATTCCGGAAGCTGACGCGGATTCCCCGCCTGGAGATAGTATTTGGGCCGCGCGGCTGGCGATGGCGGCCGTCATCTCCCTCCCCCTATTTGCGCTTTATTCCATGCGGTTCGCGCATAATCCGCCGGAGGTGCTGGACTATCGTTTGATGGTAACGCTGCTGGCCTCTCTCCCGCTGACATTCCTGATTTTCCTGCGCACACATCTGGCGGACGCGGACCGTGTGCGGCTCCTGGCGCACTCGGAAACCTCGATCGACAATCTGCAGCGGCTGCAGGCCCAGATGGTGCAATCCGAGAAACTTGTTTCCCTGGGGCAGCTTGCGGCGGGCGCGGCCCATGAAATCAACAATCCGCTGACCGCGATCCTTGGATATTCTGAGCTGCTGGCGGACGATGCCGAACTGCCGGAAAAAACGCGCGCGACGGCGGCAAAAATCCGCGAACAAGCGCGCCGGACGAAAACCCTGGTGCAAAACTTACTGAGCTTCGCCCGGCAAGTGCCTGCGGAGCGCACGCTGCTGGACATCAATACCGTGGTAACCAATGCCGTGCAGCTTCGCGCGCTTGATCTGCGCTCCGCCAAGTCCCGCGTCGAGCTCCAGCCTGAATCTGTTCTTCCCGGCGTCCGCGGAGACGGTAATCAGCTGATGCAAGTATTTTTCAATATCATCAGCAACGCTTTGGATGCCATGGAATCGAGAGAAGGCGGTGTGCTCACCATCAAGACCCTGAGGGATCGCTCCAATGTTGTTGTGCTTTTTTCGGACAACGGGCCGGGCATCAGGGACCCTCATCGCGTGTTTGACCCTTTTTACACCACGAAACCCGTTGGCAAGGGTACCGGGTTGGGACTCAGTATCTGCTTCGGTATCGTGCAGGAACACGGGGGCAGAATCCTTTGCTACAACGGGCAGCAGGGTGGCGCGGTTTTCCGCGTGGAGCTGCCCGCTGTTCTTGCGGCTTTCCCGACCAAGGAATCACAGCTTGCGGGAACCGCTGCGAATCCCACCAAGCACTCCTGACGTTCTTTTCTTCCAATACATTGGTGTGTGATAGGCCACAGCCAGGGCTTGGGCGATTCATGTTAGAGTTTTCTTGCGACTTCAGCCTCCGGACCTTGGAAAACCCCATGCCAGATATCGCCATTTCCACGGAAAAACTTACTCGCCGCTTCGGCCAGCTGATTGAAGAAGCTCACCACAGAGAACGCAGAGAAGAATGAATGGGATTAGAGGAGGCGCGGATGAGGGCGTGGATTCGGGCAGTGATGGTTGCAGGGAGCTTGTTGTTTTTCTCACCGGGGGCTTCACCGCAGGCGGCAGGAACTTCTCGGGCTGAAGAAAAAATTCAATTGCCAGAAGTTCTCGGGGGCGTGGGTGAATCTCAACTAGCGAGAGACTTGTTTCGATACAGCAAGATGTCTGCCGTCGCAGGTTACGAGAACGAACTGATTTCTGATGTAAGGGAAGAGCTAAAGGATTTCGACCCAAGAATCGACAATCTTGGAAATTTGATCGTCACCATAGGAAGCGGATCGCCGCGGCGGCTCATTGTCGCACCCGTCGATGAGCCGGGATATGTTGTCAGCGGCATCACGACGGATGGCTATTTACGAGTTCAAAGACTGCCGCAAGCCCCGCCAACCCCACTCTTCGACACTCTCCACTTCGCTCAGCCGATCGTTGTAAGAACCCGTGCTAACAAGTTGATACCCGGCGTATTCGGCGGCTTGAGCGTGCACCTCCAGCCGGGTCGCACAGATGGGCCGAAGATGAATCACCCCGAGGAACTCTACG
>JBGOTL010000077.1:0-18922 GCA_041476465.1 Candidatus Acidiferrum sp.
GCATGGATGGCGACATTGCACCCATTGCGGAAATTGTGGCCCTCGCGGAGCGCTATGGAGCGGCCGTAGTCGTGGATGAAGCGCACGCCACCGCCGTGCACGGTCCTTCGGGGCGCGGAATCACCGCCAAAATGATTGGAGCCTCTCAAGTTCTCGCCATCGTTCACACTTGTGGCAAAGCCCTCGCGAGTGCGGGGGCCTTCGTTTGCGGCCCTGCTGTGCTAAAGGAACATTTGATCAATCACGCGCGCACCTTCATTTTCACCACCGCCATGCCGCCCTATATGCCCGGGCAGATTCGCGCGGCGCTCCGTCTTTCCTTGGAAATGGATCAGCAGCGCGAAGCGTTGCAGTCGCATTCCCTGCGTCTCGCGGCCGCTCTCCGCGCCCAAGGATGGGACACTTCCGGAAGCGCCACCCAAATCGTTCCCGCGGTCATTGGCGGAAACCACGAAGCAATTGCCGCCGCGGAATTCCTGCAAAGTCAGGGATTCGCCGTGCGTGCCATTCGTCCGCCTACGGTTCCCGAAGGCCGTGCGCGCCTGCGCTTTTCCCTTACCTCCGCAATTCCCCCGCAAGAACTCGTCCGTTTGGAGGAATCCCTGAGATTCTGGCGTACGCAGCCCCAGTTGCACGTCACGGCGGGCTGCGCATGAGGCACCATTTCTTCGTCACCGGAACCGACACCGGCGTGGGCAAGACGGTTCTCTCCGCGCTTTTGTGCGCCGCGCTCGATGCCGTGTATTGGAAGCCCATCCAGACCGGCACGCTGGAAGGCTCGGACCGCGCCACGCTCATGCGTCTCGCGGGCATTGGCACCGACCGCACGCTCGACGAAGTTTACAAATTTGTGCCACCGGTTGCGCCGGATCTCGCCGCGCGCTGGGCCGGCGTTGAAATTGACCTCAACCGCATTAATTTGCCGGCCAGCCTCATCAACGACTGGCTGGTCGTGGAAGGCGCTGGCGGCGTGCTCGTGCCCATCAACCAGAAACAGTTCATTCTGGACATGATGGTGAAATTCAAGCTGCCTGTGATCCTCGCGGCGCGCAGCGGCCTTGGCACCATCAATCACACCTTGCTCACCTTGGCCACCCTGCACGCCGCCGAACTACCCGTGCATGGCGTGGTGCTCATCGGCGACCAGAACCGCGAAAACCGCGAGACCATCGAACGCTTTGGCCACGTTCGCGTCATTGGTGAAATTCCCCGCCTCCCCAATCTTCACCGCACCGCGCTCATGCAGGTCTTTCTAAATCACTTTGACCGCGCGGCTTTCGCTCAGTAGATACCAGGGATGAGCTCTCCGCTGCGCATCTGGCATCCCTTCACAAATTCCGCGCTGGATCCTCCGCCTCTTCGTGTTGTGCGCGCCGAAGGCGTGTGGCTGCACACCGCCGACGGCCGCAAGATTCTGGACGCAGTTTCTTCCTGGTGGGTGAACATCCACGGCCACGCCAATCCGTGCATCGCTGCCGCCATCGCCGAACAAGCGCGCAAGATGGAGCACGTCATCCTGGCTGGCTTTACGCATGACCCTGCCGAGGAGCTGGCATCCCGGCTGCGCAAATGGCTGCCGCAAGATCTCACTCACCTATTTTTTTCGGATGATGGTTCCACGGCCGTGGAAGTTGCCCTCAAGCTGGCCGTGCAGCATTTCAGCAATCAGCAGCGCCCCGAGAAGCGCGAAATCGTTGCGCTCTCCCACGGTTACCATGGTGATACTGCCGGCGCCATGTCCGTCAGCGATGAATCACCGTTCACGGAGCCCTTCCGCTCCATGCGCTATCCCGTCCATCGCGTGCATTCCGCCTATTGCTACCGCTGTCCGGTCGGCCTCAAGCGCGAATCGTGCCACATCGAATGTATTCAGCAACTGGAAACACTCCTCGCGGACCGCAGCGGCCAAATCGCTGCCGTGATCGTCGAGCCATTGTTGCAAGGCGCGGCCGGGATGATCGTCCACCCGGTCGAATTTCTGCAAAAGATTCGCAACCTCTGCACGAAATATGATGTGTTGCTCATCGCCGACGAGGTCCTCACCGGTTTCGGCCGCACCGGAAAAATGTTTGCTTGCGATCTGGCAGGTGTCGCGCCGGATTTGATGTGTCTCTCCAAGGGCATCACCGGCGGGTTTCTGCCCATGGGCGTCACTCTCTGCACCGATCGCGTCGAAGCCCCATTCCGCAGCGAAAACCGCTTGCACACCTTCTATCACGGCCATTCCTACACCGGGAACGCCCTGGCCTGCGCCGCCGCCAACGCCAGCCTGCAGATTTTCGACGACGAGCCGGTTTTCGGCCGCATCTCCGCTATCGCGAAAATCCATGCCGAACGCCTCGCGCAATTCCGTGACCTGCACCAGGTGGGAGACACGCGGCAGATCGGCACCATCGGCGCTATCGAACTGCGTGCCGAGGACGCCGGATACCTCTCCGCCATGCGTCCCAAGCTGTATAGTTTCTTCCTCGATCGCGGCGTCCTCCTGCGCCCCCTCGGCAACGTTGTCTACGTCCTCCCGCCCTACGTCATCTCCCCGGACGAGCTTCATCACGTCTACGACGTTATCCTGGAAGCGATTCAAGCGCTGCTCTGAACTGCATGGGCCGTCTGCTAAACTAGTGCCGTTCCAACTCTTTGGGCCAAATGACGGTCCAATGATCGGGCGCGAACACGGAAAAAGCATTTTTCGAAAGGATTTGCTCAAACAAGTTGAAACGGCGCTAATTGTTCCTTTGCATCACGGGAGTTTCGCTTGACCGGAAATCTCAGCGGCTGGAAACAGAAAATCGTGGTCTTCGCCGGAGGCCTCGGCGCGCCCGGGCTCTTCCTGATTTCATTTTTAGACTCTTCGATCCTGACCTTTCCCGTCATCAACGACTTGCTCCTCATCGAGCTTTCCATACTGCATCCCGCGCGCATGCCGCTCTATGCTTTCATGGCTGCGCTCGGTTCGGTTCTCGGCTGTGTGCTGCTTTATTTCCTCGCGAAGAAGGGTGAGCAAGCGTTCTTTCATAAAAGGGCCGGCAAGCACGCGGAAGCCATTCGCCATTGGGTGGAGCGCAATGGTTTTCCTGGAATGCTGATTGCCGCGCTCCTGCCGCCGCCAACCCCGTTCAAGATATTTGTTCTTGCCGCTGGAGTGTTCGAAGTGCCGCTGCTCAGTTTCACCAGCGCCATCACCCTGGCGCGGCTATTCCGTTACTTCGGCGTCGGTTACCTCGCGGTCCGCTACGGACCCGACGCGATGCCTTATCTCGTGGCGCACAAACTGCAGGTAACGGTCTTGGTGATTTCCCTCGTCCTGGCCAGCTACGCCCTCTCGCGCCTGCTTCTCCGCCGCAAACCCTAGCAGGTGGGTGAGAAACTCGCATTCGTGTCATTCCGAGGAGCCGCAGGCGACGAGGAATCTGCTTTTTCTTTGTTTTTTGCAAAAAGCAGATCCCTCGCTGCGCTCGGGATGACAGTAAATGGATTTTTCCGGCAGCCTGCTAGGACGCATTTCAGAGTAGAGTTCCCTCAACGGCGCCGAAGCTCCCGCGCCCAGGCCATTTCCTCACTGACAACCTTGCCCGCTGCATCGAGCCGCACAAGTACCGCGATTTCGTTTCTCGTTTCTCCCGTTGCCGCGTAACGCAAATCCCGCAGCACGACCTCCGATCCGGTCTCGGTCTTCTCGACGGTTGCCTTCGGAAATCGCGCCACGCGCAAAAAAGTTTGCACGCTCCGTGCCGCTCGCGCTGCATCGAGAATCGCCGAAGCCTCCGGCTTGAAAATCGTCACTCCGGCTTCCGGATTGAAATATCCGCCACCTCCTGTGTGCACCTTCAGCTCGTGCAGGCTCGATTCCGTCTCCACAATTCCGCGCCAGTCGAAGGGAGATACCGCTTCCGGAAGCGCCGCCACTTGGCGCGGTGCTTCTCCGCGATAGCTGTGCGACTCCAGAAGCGCGACTGCATTGGAATGCATCGCCGCGCGCGCCCCGATGTAAAGCAAGACCAGGGCAAGGGCCGCCATTGCGCCGGTTTTTCCTCGCGGACCTTTCTCTTTCGCGCCAATTTCACTGCCCACCAGCCGAAAGAGTTCCGGCAAGGCGATTCCCGCGATCAGCATCGCCAAAATCCAGGGATCGATTCCAGCCAGCCAGTCCGCCGCAAAACGCCTTGCGCTAAACGGCCAGAACAGCGCCACACCTTCCGATTGACACGCATCCATCGCCAGATGCAGCAACGCCGCGGAAAACATTGCCGCGAATACCGCGGGGAACCATTCCTTCCGCCATACCGCCTGCGTTGCCGCTCCGTCATGCTCATCCGTCTTGCGCAGGCTCGGTAAGAAAAGCAGGAAAATAGCCGCCGTTATCGCCAGAGCGCCCGCCAGGGAGTGCGTGTACGTGTGATGTGCCGTGAAGTAGAAGAAGGGACCAAAATTATGACTGAGCCAATCGAAGTCCGCGAACGTGCCGGCAAATACAATCGCCGACATCACTGTTCGGCTTGCACGCGGAAAAATGACTCGCGTCAGAGCGAGGGACGCCAGTCCATGCGTAAGGATGTCCACAATTAATTCTTTGCCGCGGCGCGGCCGTTGCTCGCGGAAGCTTTTCGCGGCACCAGCAGTCGCAGTGCGCGCGGCACGATCTTGAATTCGATGGGCAGCCGCGCCAGCGGCTCGCCGTCAATCTGCGCGTAGACCGGATTCGCGTCCAGCGGCTCGCACACCAGCGTGTCCGCTTTCCAAAAATGCACTCCTTCACTTTCGCGCAGGTTGCCGAACCACAATGTCGGCAAGTAGCTCAGGTACTTGAACCCGCTCTGCGTGGTCAGCGCCATCACCTCGAACTGGTCTTCAAAAAGATCCGCGCCTGTGGTGATCTTGAACGGGCCGCCGAAATTCTGCGTGCGCCCGACGATAATCAGCGAAGCGTCAATCTTCTTGTCTCCCGTCACGATGCGAAAGTGCGGAAATGTGTAGCGGAACACTTGCCGCGCGCCCTGCCACCAGTACGCCAGGATCCCCACCCTCGCCTTCAGATCCAGATCGATGGAATAAACAATCATTCCGTCTGGGCCCGCGCCCGCCACGCTGAGAAAATATTTTTTCTTCTCCGGTGCTTCCAGCGGCGTTGCCAGGCCCAAAGCAATCTCTTTCACTTCGCCGCCCACCAGCTGCTCCGCCGCCAGCGGAATATCCCACGGGATTCCCAGCTCTTTGGCAAGAATGTTCGCCGTACCGCCGGGCAGAAGAGCCAGCGGCACGCGGTGGCCGTTCTGCTGCATCGCCAGCCCGTTCACCACTTCATTCAGCGTGCCGTCGCCGCCGCAGGCAATCACCAGTTGGCGGCCTTCCGCGCTGGCGCGCTGCGCAATTTCCGTGGCGTGTCCCGGCGCCGTCGTTTCCGCCAACTCGGCTTCGATCCCGCCACTGGCAAGAATCTTCCTTGCTTCCTCGAGTTGGCGCCTGCGCGCCACCCCGCCGCTTCCGGCGTTCGGGTTATGAATCAGCAGAGCGTTATGGAGTTCCGTGCTCATCCGTCTTCCTATGCCTGCCCGTGAACCTTCATTCTATATAATATGGAGCGAAGTTCAGCTACCCGTTCTTTGAGGGTTTCATGGCCAAAGCCGCCACCGCCGCCGTCAAGAAAGAGATCGAAGACCTGCGCGAGAAGTTGCGTTTCCACGAATATCGTTATCACGTTCTCGACGACCCCGAGATTTCCGACGCCGCCTACGACCGCTTGATGAACCGGTTGCAGGAACTCGAAGCCGCTTATCCCGAGCTGCTCACGCCCGATTCGCCGTCCGTGCGCGTTGGTGGCCCGCCCCGCGACGGTTTCCAGACCGTGCGCCACGCGCGCTCCATGCTCAGCTTGGATAACGCCTTCTCCTACGACGAATTGCGCGACTTCGATCGCCGTGTCCGCGCGGGCATCGGCCGCGAGGAAATCGAATATATCGCCGAACATAAATTCGACGGCCTCAGCATTTCCCTGCAATACGAAGATGGCATGCTCGTTCGCGGCGTCACGCGCGGCGATGGCTCCACCGGCGAGGACGTTACCCCCAACATCAAAACCATCCGCTCGGTCCCGCTCCGCGTGGAAACCCCCGCGCTGAAGAAAGCCAAGCTGCCCGCCGATTTTGAAGTGCGCGGCGAGGTGATGATGACCCGCAAATCCTTCGACGCGCTCAATCGCCAGCAGGAACTCTCCGGCGGAAAAATCTTCGTCAGTCCCCGCAACGCCGCCGCCGGCGCCGTGCGTGTCCTCGACCCTTCCATCACCGCGCAGCGCCGCCTCGACTTCTTCGCCTACTACCTCTTCGTCGACGGTAAAGTTCCCTTCGCCAGGCATTCGGAATCCCTGCAGGTTCTTAAGCAATTACACTTCCGCGCCTCTGACGATTGGAAACTCTGCGACGGCATCGACGCGACGCTTGCCTACTGCGACGCTTGGGACACCAAACGCGAAAAATTACCTTACGAAATTGACGGCGTGGTCATCAAAGTCAACGCCACCGCCATTCAAAACGAGCTGGGATTCACCGCCAAGGCCCCGCGCTGGGCCATTGCCTACAAATATCCGGCGCGGCAGGAGACGACAGTCGTCAACGACATCCTCGTGCAGGTGGGCCGCACCGGCGCGCTTACCCCGGTTGCGGTCCTCGAGCCGGTGCAGGTCGGCGGCGTCACTGTCAGCCGTTCCACACTCCACAATATGGATGAGATCGCGCGGCTCGGCTTGCACATTGGCGACACGGTGCTCATCGAGCGCGCCGGCGAAGTCATCCCCCACGTTCTCAAAGTCATCAAGGAAGGGAAGCACCGCAAGCCCTTCCACATGCCCAAACATTGCCCGGAATGCGGCAGCGCCATTCACAAAGCCGAAGACGAAGTTGCCTATCGCTGCGTGAACGCCGCGTGCCCCGCCAAGCGCAAGGAGTCGCTCCTCCATTTCGCCGGCCGCCACGCCATGAACATTGACGGCCTCGGCGAGAAAATCGTGGATCAGCTTGTGGACCAGGGCTTGGTGAAAGATGTTGCCGATCTGTATTCGCTGAAGCTGGAGCAAGTTGCCGGGCTCGAGCGCATGGCGGAAAAATCGGCGCAGAATCTCCTCGATGAACTCGCTGCCAGCAGGAAAAACAGCCTTTCCCGGCTGATCTTCGCCCTGGGCATCCGCTTCGTCGGCGAACGCACCGGCCAATTGCTCGCCGCGCGCTTCTCTTCGCTCGAGGAATGCGCCGCCGCAAAAGAAGAACAGCTCGTCGAAGTCTCCGAAGTTGGCCCCAAAGTGGCCGCCAGCATCGCGGAATTTTTCTCCGAATCCGCCAATCGCCAGCTCATCAAGAAACTCCACAAAGCCAGCGTGCATCCCACCGCGGAAAAGCGCGAAGTAAAAAGCGACAAGTTCGTCGGAAAAAACTTCGTGTTCACCGGGGGACTCCTCAACCGCAGCCGCGAAGAAGCCGGCGAACTTGTGCAGCAACACGGCGGCAAAATCTCCGGCTCCGTCAGCAAGAAAACAGACTACGTGGTAGTTGGCACGGACCCCGGCTCCAAATACGATAAAGCCAAGGAACTCGGCGTCCCCGTCCTCACCGAACCCGAGTTCGAGAAGCTCCTCGGCTTGAAGTAGCCAGCCTGTGCTCTCCCACTCTGTCGTGTAGGGACCGCCTTCTGAGGCGGTCCGCCAAGTAAGCCTCATCTCCGCTCAACAATCAGCGCTCTTGTCTCGCCCCAGATGATTTATACTAGGACTTGGCGGGCGGGCCGGGTGATCGCTGGCTTGGCCATCGCAAGATGGCCGGGCGGGAGGAAAGTCCGGACACCGTCCTGAGATGTAAACAGGGAAACCCCTCGCCTGCTTCGCAGGTTCGGGGTAAAGGGCAACGCGCCTGGTAACGCCAGGGGTGCAGTAGCACAGACTTCAGTCTGTGCGGTCTCACGGCGGCGAGATTTTTGGATCTTGCCCCAGCGTGCTTTCGTGAAGAGCCGGGCTAAAGCCCGGCCTCTACAAGAAGGCGCGGAGAAACAGCACAGGCTAAAGCCTGTGCTACTGTTCACGGATAGTGCCACAGAAAATATACCGCCGGCGAAGCGCAGCTCGGTGATATCCCGCAGGAAAACCTGCGGGACGTCTTCGTATCGCACACTTTGCAGGCAAGGGTGAAAAGGTGGGGTAAGAGCCCACCGCTCCGGTAGTAATACCGGGGGCACGGAAAACCCCGCGTGGTGCAAGGCCAAATAGGAGGGGAGAGCCGGCCCGGCTCACTGAGTTGCGTTCCTTTAAACGAACGCAGCTCCTTTCAGCGTGGCGCAAGCCGCTCTGATTGAGAACCCTCGGGTAGGCCGCTGGAGCCGCGCCGCGAGGCGTGGCCTAGAGGAATGATCGCCGGGCATTCGCGCCGTTCCGCGGTGCGCTCGCTGCACAAAATCCGGCTTATAGGCTCGCCCGCCAATTTTATTTGTTATTCCCATTTGCTGACCCTTTCCTATTAACGGTCTTCCTGTGCGTTGCGCTCCGTTTAAGTTGACTAGGCTCCAGTTAAAACCTAAGATTCCGCATTGCCACGGAGTTTCTCGACGGTCAGACGCTCAAGCATTTTACGGATGGTCGGTCGCTGCCTTCGGACGTCCGAATGAATTTGTTTGAAAATTTCAATGAGTGAGGAGAAGTCTATGAAGAAAACTTGGATATGGTGTTTACTCGGTTTGCTTTCACTCGGAAGCGCTGCATGGTCGCAAGCGCAGACCACCGGCGGGATCGAGAAGGCTGTAGCCGCCCTGGAACAACAGTGGCTTCAGTCACAAAAGACCAGTGATCCTGACCTGCTCGCTCCGCTGCTGGCCGACAAGTTCGTGAATACCGGGAGCGAAGGAAAAGTCACCGCCAAGGCCGAGACGTTGGCCATCGTTAAAGCAACCAAATATGCCAGCGCCGAGTACACCGATGTGAAGGTAACGGTATTTGGCGATACGGCCATCGCCACCGGAAGCCTCAAGGGTAACGGCACCGATGGGTCGGGAAAGCCGTTCGTAGTCAATGAACGCTGGACTGATACCTGGGTGAAAATGTCCAACGGAAAGTGGCAGTGTGTCGCAAGTCATGCCTCGCCAGTAAAAATGTGAGTGCCCATTGCCATAAACAAGCCGAGAAGCGCACAGCCTGAAGGCTGTGCCACGGGCGCCGAGTCATTTCTTAGCGGATTGGTAAGAAGCCTGGTGTTGCGCGGCGAGCTGGAACTCTTCGTAGGTACCCTTGAAGTCCTCGATTTTGCCGCCGCTGAAATGCCAGATGCGCGTAGCCACTTCATCGAGCACGTCTTCGTCGTGGGTCACCAGCAGCACCGTGCCTTCGTATTTTTGCAGCGCGATGTTCAGCGCGTTGATGGATTCCAGGTCCAGGTTGTTGGTCGGTTCATCGAGCACCAAAAAATTCGGCTTCTGCAGCATGAGTTTGCAGAAGAGCATGCGCGCGCATTCACCGCCGGAGAGCGCGCTGGTGGGCTTCAGGGCGTCTTCGCCGCTGAAGAGCATTTGGCCAAGCAAGCCGCGCAACTCCTCCTGGGAAGATTGCGGATCGAACTGCCAGAGCCATTCGATCGCCGTCATTCCCTTGCTCTTATCAATCGTATAGGTGAAGTCCTGCGGAAAATAGCCCACCGAGACTTCGTGGCCCCAGACCACGTTGCCGCCATCGATTGGGAACTTCCGCTCGGCTTCGCCGATGAATTCGCCGGCGTTGCGAATGAGCGATTTCAGCAGCGTGGTTTTGCCGGCGCCGTTGCGCCCGGTGAGCGCTATTTTTTCGCCGCGCGTCACGCTGGCGCTGAAGTGTTGAATTACTTTCAGATCGTCATAGGACTTCGCGAGCCGCTTGGCTTCCAGCGGAAGACGCCCGGAAGGGCGTTTGGTTTCAAAACGGATGTACGGGCGCTGAATGTTGGAGCGCGCGAGTTCCGAGGTTTGCAAGCGCTCGACTTCTTTTTTGCGCGAAGTAGCTTGCGCGGAACGCGTGCCGGCGGAAAAGCGCGCGATGAAATCATTGAGTTGCGCGATTTTCTTTTCGCGATTGGCGTTGTCCGCTTCCATGCGCGAACGGATATTGGTCTTGGCCATCACCATGTCGTCGTACCCGCCGGGATACATGATGATGGTTTCGTAGTCGATATCGGCGGTGTGCGTGCACACGCTGTTCAAAAAGTGGCGGTCGTGCGAGATGACGATGAGCACGCCTTCGTATTCGCAAAGATATTGCTTGAGCCAGTGCACGGAATCGAGGTCCAGGTTGTTGGTGGGCTCGTCGAGCAGCAACGCCGGGGGAGTGCCGAAGAGCGCTTGCGCGAGCAGTACGCGAACTTTTTGGCCGCCCTGCAATTCGCCCATTTTGCGCTCGTGCAGCGCGCTTTCCACGCCGAGGCCATCGAGCAAAATCGCGGCATCGGCTTCCGCGGTGTACCCGCCTTCTTCGCCGACGATGCCTTCCAGTTCGCCGAGGCGCATGCCGTCCGCGTCGGTCAGATCGTCGTGGGGCTTGGCGTATAGCGCGTCGCGCTCCTCGAGTGCTTTCCAGAGGGGGGCATTGCCCATGATGACCGTGTCAATCACGCGAAATTGGTCGAAGGCGAACTGGTCCTGGCGCAAAATGCCGATTTTCTTCGGCCGGGTGATGGAGCCCTTGGTCGGCTCCAGCTCGCCCTCCAGGATTTTCATGAAGGTGGATTTGCCGGCGCCATTGGGCCCGGAAATGGCGTAGCGGCGCCCGGCCATAAACGTGGTGGTGACGTCCTCGAAGAGGACCCGCGGGCCGAAGCGCATGGTGATGTTATTGACGGCTAGCATAACCCTCTAAGTATAGCGTGGAATCGCTGGATGCACCGCCGTCGAATTGCGGGATTATTTTTTTTTGTGGCAGAGTATGAGTGATGCCTTCAGCCGAAAATCGCAGAAACGCCGGAATGGCGGCGTTTACTCATCCAGGCTTTCGCCACTATCAGATCGCGCGATTCTGCATCGTCATGGTCACGGAGATGCAGTCGGTTGCCGTTGGTTGGCAGGTTTATGAAATTACCAGGCGCCCGCTGGATTTGGGATACGTGGGGCTGGCACAATTCTTGCCGGGCGTGCTGCTGTTTCTGGTGGCGGGGCACGCGGCGGACCGCTTTGACCGCCGCAAACTGCTTGCGCTTTGCTACGCGGGATCCGCGGCCGGCTCGGGATTGCTTTTGTACACGACGCTGCGCGCGCCGCATTCTGTCGGAACGATTTTCATCATTCTTGCATTCCTCGGAGTGGTGCGATCTTTCACCGGCCCGGTGAGTCGCGCGCTGCTGCCGCAACTTGTTCCCGATGAAATTATTCAAAGTGCTATGGCGTTGGGATCCAGCATGCTTCAAGGAGCGACGATCCTGGGCCCCGCGTTGGGCGGATTGGCGTATGCGTTTTTCCGCGGGCCGCTGGGCGTGTACGCCCTGGCGCTGGCTGGAGCCGCCCTGGCGATGATCATGACCCTGCGGATCAAAACGGAATCAAAGCCCCGGCCGCGCGAGCCGTTTAACCTGGCCACGGTTCTTGCCGGTTTTCGTTACGTGTGGAACAAGAAAGTGGTGCTCGGATCGATTTCCCTGGATCTGTTCGCGGTGCTGCTGGGAGGGGCGGTGGCGCTGCTGCCGGTCTACGCGAAGGAAATTCTGAAGACCGGACCGTGGGGGCTGGGATTGCTGCGCAGCGCTCCCGGAGTGGGTGCGGCGGTGATGGCGCTGCTGCTGGCGTATAAGCCATTGCGGCGGCGCGCCGGCGCCACCATGTTGTGGTGTGTGGGCGGATTTGGTTTGTTTACGGTGATCTTTGGGATTTCGCGCAGCCTGGTGTTGTCGCTGGTGGCGCTGTTCCTTGTTGGAGCCGCGGACATGGTGAGCGTGGTGGTTCGCGTGATTCTCATCCAGGTGGAAACTCCGGATGAAATGCGCGGCCGGGTGAACGCGGTGGATATGGTGTTTATTGGCGCATCCAATGAATTGGGGGAATTTGAGTCTGGGTTGGCGGCGCAATGGTTTGGAACGGTGCCCGCAGTTGTGCTGGGGGGAATTGGAACTATCGCCGTAACGTTGTTGTGGGCTTGGCTCTTCCCGCAATTAAGAAAAACGGATCGACTAACGTCCGCACAGGGCTAGCGATGGCATCCACTTTTGGCTTTCTTGCCGTATGATGCTGCCATGCGGCTGCTGCTGGTTGAAGACGATCCACGCATCGCGCGCCTGGTGGCCAAGGGTCTGCGCGAGCAAACGTATGCCGTGGATATCGCCACGACCGGAGAGGACGCGCTCTATCAGGCCGACATCAATACCTACGATCTTATTTTGCTGGATGTGATGATCCCTGGTCCCGATGGTTTCGAGGTCTGCCGCAGAATTCGCGCTTCGGGTAAACGCATGCCCATCCTGATGCTGACCGCGCGCGACGCTGTGGAGGACCGCATTACCGGTCTGGATCACGGCGCCGATGATTACCTGACGAAACCTTTTGAGTTTCGCGAACTTCTCGCGCGGTTGCGCGCGCTGTTGCGGCGCTCCGGGGAACTCCGGCCGCCCCGGATCGTGGTGGCTGATCTGGTGCTGGATACCGCGGCGCAAACAGTTTCACGCGGGTCGCGGGCGATTCCACTGACCGCGAAAGAGTACGCTTTGCTGGAGTTTCTGGCGCGCAACGCCGGGCGTGTAGTGGGCCGCGCGGAAATCGCGGAACACGTTTGGGATGAAACGTTCGATCCCTTTTCAAATCTCATCGAAGTGTATGTAAACCGCGTGCGCCGAAAGATCGATGCAGCTTCCCACAAACCATTGCTGCATACGCGCCGGGGCTCAGGCTATCAATTAGGAAGCCTGGAGGAACAACCTGTTTCGCCAGATTTGATGAACCGCGGAAATCGCGCAGCGCGCCCGAGATCCGCGGGCGCGTCCTCGTCTCCCGCAAGGAAATCCGATGCTTGATTCGGTGCGTGTCCGGCTTACGGGCTGGTATACCGGCGTACTCGCCCTGGTTCTGGTGGCGCTCGCTTTTGCGACCTATTTCATATATTGGAAAAACACCGTGCAGCGCTCGGACAGCAACCTCGCGGAGCTTTCCGATGCGTTTGTTACCACGCTGCAGGCGGAGCTGAGGGACCAATCCGGCCCCGACGCCCTGAAATATGCGGCGAAAGTATCCATTCTCGAGCACCGCTTCCGCGATCATGTTTTTGTTGTCCTGGACGCATCGAGCAATGTTCTGGTCAGCTCGCAGGATGTTCCGGTAGCGCCGCCCGTGGAGGAATCGTCTCCTGCCGGACTTTTGAGTTCGCTTTCCTTTCACAAATTTTTGGAAGCAGCGGCACGGGAGGATCGCGTGTTCCGAAATATTCGGGGCGGCAGAGATGGCTATCGGGGTTTCGCGCGCCATATCGTTGCAAATGGCCAGCCGTGCACCGTGGCGGTCCTGCAGTCGCTTCATCCACAACAGGAGATGCTCGACGATGTGGCCGAGACCTTTGCGTGGGTTATTCCCATTGCTCTCTTGCTTGCGAGTGCCGGCGGTTACTTTCTTGCGCGCAAGAGCCTGGCGCCGGTGGTGGACATGGCGTCGCAGGCGGGGCGTATCGGAGCAGCCAATCTGCACGAGCGCCTCGCGGTTCAGAATCAGAAGGATGAGCTGGGGCATCTGGCCGGCGCGTTTAATGGATTGCTTGACCGCCTGGACCGCTCTTTTGAACGGCAGCGGCGTTTTATGGCCGATGCCTCGCACGAGCTGCGCACGCCGGTGGCAATTCTGCGCGGGGAAGCGGAGGTGGCGCTGGCTCGCCCGGAGCGCTCGCCCGGGGAATACCGCGAATCGCTGGCGGTGCTGCGTGATGAATCGCAGCGTCTGACGCACATCGTCGAAGATCTCTTCACGCTGGCGCGCGCCGATGCCGGTCAGCACCCTCTCACGTGCAGCGACTTTTATCTCGAAGAGCTGGTGGGTGATTGCTTGCGCAGGACGCGCACATTGGCTCTCGCGAAACACATCACGCTTGACGGCGATCTCTCCGGCGAAATGCCCATTCATGCCGATGAGGCTTTGCTTCGCCGCATGCTGCTCAATCTTCTGGATAACGCCATCAAGTACACCTCCGAGGGAGGCGCGGTATCCGTTTCCTGCCGCCGCGTTGCGGAAGAATATAGTCTGAGCATTGCGGATACCGGCGCAGGGATTCCCGGCGAACTGCAGGAGCGCATCTTCGAGCGATTTTTCCGCGCGGACAAGGCCAGGTCACGTTCGGAGAAGGACGGCGGCGGCGCGGGGCTCGGTCTTTCCATCGCCCGGTGGATTGCCGAAGCGCATCACGGCCGCCTGGAATTGACGCGCTCGAATTCCAGTGGAAGCGTATTCACGGTATTTCTGCCGGCTTCCGCCCCCAAGAATCCTGCCCCGCCGGCGCATTAATCCAACGATTACGCATTAATCCTCCGTTTATCTGGGAATCGTTAGCCTTGAAGGATGAGAGCGATGCCGTGAATAATCAACGTTTTCTGTCCGCTGCCTTTTTCGCCGTGGGAACCATTCTTGCGGCTCCCGGTGGTTTACGCGCAGGGCAGCAACCCGATGCTCCGGTTCCACAAGCGGCGGCCAGCGAGGCCGCGAAACAAACGGCGGCTGTGCCCGGCGCCGCAGTGCTGCGCTTGACGCTGCAGGATGCGCTGGATCGCGCGCGGATAAACAGCATGCAGTTTCAAGCGGCGCAGACCGATGCCGCGATCGCGCGCCAGGATCGCTACCAGGCGGGAGCCGCGCTGCTGCCCAGCGTCACCTATAACAATCAGGCGATTTCCAATGCGAGCCACAGCGCAGGCAGCCCCACATTTATCGCCAACAATGGAGCCCACGAATACCTTAGCCAGGGAAATGTGCATGAAGTTCTGGACCTCGCGAGCATCTCCAACTTCCGCCGCGTTTCCGCCGCCGCCGCCGTGGCGCGCGCGCGCGCGGAAATTGCTTCGCGTGGCCTGGTGGTGACCGTGGTGCAAAGCTATTACCTGGTTGCCGCGGCTCAGCAGAAGCTGGAGGCCGCGCAAAAAACTGGTGACGAAGGGGATCGCTTCCTGAAATTGACGCAGGACCTGGAGCAGGGGGGGGAAGTCGCGCATTCCGACGTCATCAAAGCCGAGCTGCAGATGCAGGAGCGCCGCCGCCAGTTGCAGGAAGCGCGACTGGCGCTGCTGAATGCGCGCCTCAATCTGGCGGTTCTGATTTTCCAGGACTTTAACGACAATTTCGAAGTCGCTGATGATCTTCACGCAAGCATTCCCCTGCCCGCGCTTGCCGAGGTGCAACAGCGCGCCGCCCGCGACAATCCGGATGTTCGAGCGGCGCTTGCCGCGGTACAGCAGGCCGGACATGACGTCACCGGCGCGCGCGCCGGCTATCTGCCATCACTCAGCGTGGACTACTTCTATGGAATCGATGCAAGACAATTTGCCGTGAGGGATGAAAAGCGTATTTCAAATTTGGGGAGTTCCGCATCGGCCACGCTGCTGATTCCGATCTGGAATTGGGGCGCCACGCAAAGCCGCATCAAGCAGGCTGAATTGCGCCGCGCGCAGGCGCAGCGGGAGCTATCTCTTGCGCAGCGCCAGCTTCTTGCGGAGATTGCGTCTTTGTACGCCGAAGCTGATACCTCGCTCAACGAATTAGGCGGGCTGAGCCGCTCCGCCGAACTGGCGGCGGAAAGTCTTCGTCTCACCACGCTGCGCTACAAAGATGGGGAAGCTACCGTTCTCGAAGTAGTCGATTCACAGAGTACCTTCGCGGCCGCGAACACCGCGTATCAAGACGGGGCCGTGCGCTACCGCGTGGCGCTGGCCAATTTGCAAACTCTCACGGGAGTGCTCACGACTCCATGAAGATACGGATGATCTTGCGCATGCCAAAACAACGCAGCTCGTTTCTGTCCGGCGTTTTCACTTGTGTTCTGCTGGCCCTGGTGTCCGGCTGCAGCACGGCACAAAAAGAAAAGGAACCCATCGTCACGGTGCAGACGGCAGCGGCGGCGCGAGGCGCCATTTCTCAAATAATTACCGCGGAAGCGGTGGTCTTCCCGCTGCAGCAAGCGGTGATTACGCCGAAGATCACCTCCACGATCGGCAAGTTTCTGGTGCAGCGCGGCAGCCGCGTGAAGCAAGGGCAGTTGCTGGCCGTTCTGGAAAATGCGGATCTCTCCGCGGCCGCCGAGCAGAGCAAGGGTGAATTTGAACAAGCCGAGGCCGGCTACGCCACGACGACTGGAGCGAGCCTCCCGCAGCAGATTCAAAAGGCGGAGCTGGATGCCGCCTCCGCAAAAGCCGGTTTTGACGCGCAACAGAAGGTCTATGACAGCCGCAAGGGACTCTTTCAACAGGGCGCGATCCCGCGGCGCGATCTGGACTCCGCCGAAGTGGCGCTGGCGCTGGCGCGCAGCCAGAACGAGCAGGCGCAGAAGTTACTGGCGGATTTGCAGCGCATCGGGAAACAGGAGGCGCTGAAATCGGCGGGCGGGCAGCTCTCGGCGGCAAAAGGAAAGTATCTGGGCGCGAAGGCGCTGCTCAGCTACTCCGAAATTCGCAGCCCGATTGATGGCGTGGTCACGGACCGGCCGCTATTCGCCGGTGAATTGGCAACTGCCAACCAGCCGCTGCTGACGGTGATGAATACTTCGCGGCTCATCGCGAAAGCGCACATCGCGCAAGCCGAGGCCGCGCTCTTGAGGGTGGGCAATCCAGCCGAGTTGAAAATACCGGGCCTCGATGAACCCATAAAGGGCCACGTGAGCCTGGTGAGTCCAGCGCTGGATCCCGGCAGCACCACCATCGAAGTGTGGGTGGAAGCCAGCAAGCCGGACCCGGCGTTGCGGCCCGGCATGAACGTGCAAATCTCGGCGACCGCGAAGACGGTGAAAGATGCGCTCGTGGTGCCGGCCGCCGCGGTGTTCAAGAACCCGGAAGGCGCGGATTTCGTGCTGCTGGCGGGCTCCGACGCGCATGCGCATTTAAAAATTGTTCAGGCAGGAATTCGCAGCGCGGATCATGCGCAGATCGTCAGCGGGATCAAGGAGGGCGATAGCGTAATCGTCTCCGGGGGTTATGCGCTGCCGGACAACACGCAAATCAAGATCGAAGCGCCAGCGGCGCCGGAAAAAGCGGGAGAGAAAGACACGGGAAGCGCGGATGAAAAAGGCACAGCCTCGGCAGCGCCGGCAAAATCAGACAGCAAGGACAAGGAGTAACCGCGCATGGAGCCGCTCGCAGAATCCAGCGGTACCTTGTCGCCAGTCACCCCGCCGCCCATCACCTCGCCGCCTGTCATCCCGCGAAACGATGCGCAGAATCTTCCTTGGTTCCGGAAGCTCTCACGTCCCATTCTGTTTTTGACGATCAGCCTCTCGCTGGCCGGCGCATATCTGGCCTTCACGATTCCCGTCTCGGTTTTTCCAAACACGGATTTTCCACGCATCGTCATTGGCGTGGACAACGGCGTCATGCCTATCGATCAGATGCTGGTGGTGATCACCCGCCCGATCGAAGAAGCCGTCAATAGTGTGCCGGGCTTGCAGAAGGTGCAATCCATCACCAGCCGCGGCTCCGCGGAAGTCGATCTTTTCTTCGACTGGAATGACGACATGATTCTGACGTTGCAACGGGTCGATGCGGTTGTGGCGCGCTTGCAAACCGAACTTCCGGCGACAGCAAAAGTGGAGACGCATCGCCTCACCTTTGCCGTATTTCCCATCATTGGTTACAGCCTGACTTCGGATACGATTCCGCCGAACAAGCTCTGGGAAATCGCGACGTACGACTTGAAACCGCGCGTCAACCGGCTGAACGGTGTCGCGTCGGTAATCGTTCAAGGCGGCCGCGTTCCCGAATTTCAAGTCATGCCAGACCCTGCTCGCCTGCTGGCCGCCGGCGTCACGGTTACCGACATCCTGGACGCGATTCGCCGGACAAATCTCATCGATTCACCCGGTCTGCTGGAGCATAACCACCAGCTTGTGCTTGGCCTTGTCAGCGGCCAAGTGCGGACTCCCGAACAGATTGGGCAGATTGTCGTTAAGAATTCGGCTGCAGGTGTGCCGATCCGGCTGGGCGACATTGCGGCAATCGCGCCTTCCGTGGCGCCGGTCTACACTATCGTAACGGCCAACGGAAAACCCGCGGTTCTGCTGAACGTGAATCGGCAGCCGGAGAGCAACACGCTAGACGTGGCAAGCGAAGTCCACGCTTTGATTCAGCAGCTTTCCAGTTCGCTTCCTCCGGGCGTGCATCTCGAGCCGTTTTACGACCAGTCCACAATCGTTCACGATTCCATCGCCAGCGTCCGCGACGCCGTGCTGCTTGGGCTGCTGCTCTCTTCCATCATTTTGGTGCTTTTCTTGCGCGATTGGGGAACTTCGCTGGTCGCCGGATTGGTAATCCCATCCACGCTGCTCATCACTTTCATTGTGCTCAAGTTTACCGGCCAGAGTTTCAATTTGATGACCCTCGGAGGTCTCGCTGCTGCCGTCGGCCTGGTCATCGATGACGCTATTGTGGTCCTTGAGAACATCGTGCTGCACCGTGACGCCGGCCAGAACCGTACACAGGCTATCCAGAGCGCACTGCGGGAATTGACTATGCCCCTGATCGGCTCGACGGTAACGCCGATCGTCGTTTTTCTGCCGCTGATTTCCACTACTGGCGTCACCGGCAGTTTCTTCCGCGCTCTCGCCGTCACCATGACCGTTTCTCTATTCACGTCGCTCCTTTTGGCGCTGACGTGGACCCCGACGCTCAGTCTTTATTTCGTGCGCCGAAAAGATACTGCGGGGACCCCGGCACCGTCCTCCGCGGGCGGGCCGGAATTTGCGGCGCTTCTCATCGAGGAAGAGGCTCAC